>CAXSEC010000019.1:14767-34211 GCA_964236325.1 uncultured Acidobacteriaceae bacterium
GTGCCGACCAGCATCTCGATGTTGTTGCGCGAAAGCTGCGCCTCCGTCACATCAATCTCGGTCTTGATCACGTGCTGCACGCGAAAGGCAAGATCCGCCATGGTGATGCGTTCCTTCACCCGGTAGTTCATGCCGTAGATCGACTTGTAGTTGTACCCCGAGAGGTGCAGCACGGCCTCGCGCATGGTCTTCGACGGAATGGTGCCCGTGTTAATGCAGGCACCCCCCACCACCTCGCGCATCTCGATCAACGCAACCTTCTTGCCGAGCTTCGCACCGTAAATCGCGGCTCGCTGCCCTGCCGGGCCGGAACCAATAACAATCAAATCGTAGACACTGCTCATGCGCGGGTTCGTTCTTCCCTTTTGCCGTTTAGGGCCGCGGTACACTCTCCGCCGCGGCAAGCCTGGTCAGGACAAGTCGTCCCTGCCGATGTTTTTGCGAAGTCAAATCCATGATACCGCTCGCCGGCGCGGGACGGGTCGTACACTGTCGTGCCATGCTGCAATACGCCATTACGGATCGCCGATTCTTTGCGGGCGATGAACGTCATCGCACCTTGTCGCTAAGGGCCCAGGCCGCCGCACTTGCCCGCTCCGGAGTGGACTACCTCCAGATTCGCGAAAAGGATCTTGCCTCGGCCGACCTCCTCGCGCTCGCCCTCGCCCTCCGGGTCGTCCTCCCACCCGGATCCACGCCGCGACTGCTCCTGAACGGCCCCATCGACGTCGCTCTCGAAGCCGGTCTGGACGGGCTTCATCTGCCAGGTAGCCACCTATCTGGCGGTCGGCTTGCCCCAAACCTCTCCGCCACCCTCTCCAACGCCCGCACCCGCTTTCAAGCCACGGGTCGGCCAGCGCCCATCCTGAGCGTCAGCGCCCACTCCCTGCCCGAGGTTCAAGCCGCGCACGCCGCCGGCGTCGACCTGATCCTGTTTGGCCCGGTCTTTGAAAAACGAGTTCACGGCGAGTTGGTTTCGCCTGGGCTCGGCCTCACAGCCCTTGCGGAGGCCGCCAGCGCCGCAGCGCTGACACCTCTGCTCGCCCTCGGTGGCCTCTCCCGCGCCAACCTCGACCCCTGTCTGCGAGCCGGCGCGGCCGGCATCGCCGCCATCCGCCTCTTCCTTCCCGCAGACAGCGCTTCACAGGACCGGGCCAACATCTGACCCCCCGCACACCGCCCCAACATGAGAAAATAACCCTATCGGCCATGCTGATTACACCGTTCGATCTCGCCAAGGAACCACTCGAAATCAATAAAACCTTGCCCGCCGGGTCGCTTGAATACAGCCCGGACGTCGAGCAGTCGGGTCCACTCACCGTCACCGGCCGCGCCGATCTCCTCATCGAGCATCACGGACACAAGGAAGTCGTTGAAGATATTCGACTTCGCGCCACCTACGACGGCGACTTCACACTTCTCTGCGCACGCTGCCTGGACCCCGTCCCTCAACGTCTTCAGGGCGACTTCGACCTCGTCTTCCGGCCGGAGGCCGCTGATAGCGACTCGAGCGAGCGAGCCATCTCGGAGGAAGAGACCGAGATCGGGTATTATGGAGAACGCGGGCTCGCGCTCGAAGACGTTGTTCGCGAGCAGGTGCTGCTCTCTTTGCCTAGCCGGACGCTCTGCTCGCCGGTCTGCCAGGGGCTCTGCCAGCACTGCGGAACAAACCTGAACACCGCATCCTGCCGCTGCGAAAAGGCTCTTGCAGATCCGCGTTGGAGTGCGCTGGCCGGGCTCGCAGAGAAGCTGAATTCGTAGTCTGCACCACCGGCCCGCTGACGATCGCTGCCTGACGCCGTAAGGTCCCGCTTGAAAAGCGGCCAGCGCATAAGTTCTGTTCTCCCTGGTCTTTGCCCGGAGAGAGCCCCCGAAAGAGAGATAGCAATGCCTAACCCGAAACGCCGCCACTCCAAGCAGCGCACTGCCAAGCGCCGCAGCCATGACTTCCTCACTCCCACCGGTGTCTCCGAGTGCCCCAACTGCAAGGAGCGCAAGCTTCCCCATCGCGCCTGCCGCAACTGCGGCGAGTACAAGGGCCGCGCCGTGCTAACCGTCAAGGAAGCAAGCTAACTTCGCCCTGCGCCAAAGAACCTGCCCCCGCTGATGCCTCTAGACATCGTCGTCGATGGAATGGGTTCCGATAAGGCCCCTGAATCCGAGATTCGCGGGGCCATCTCCGCGTGTCGCACTCTCGACGTCCGCGTCCTCCTCGTCGGCCTCGAAGATCGCCTCGCGCCAGCCCTTCATGATGCGCTCGAAGGTGAACGCCTCCCCATTGAGGTAGTGCATGCCGCCGAGTGGATCAGCATGGATGACAAAGCCGCATCGGCCGTCCGTGCCAAGCGCAACTCCAGCATGCGTGTTGGTCTTAAGCTGGTCCGCGAAAAGCAGGCCGCCGGCTTCTTTACCGCGGGCAACACCGGTGCCGCCATGGCCACCGCAAAGATGGTTCTCGGCATGCTCGCCGGCGTCGACCGACCAGCGCTCGCAGCGACCCTGCCCACCATCACGGGCCATCCCTCGCTTCTGCTCGATGTCGGCGCCAACGTCGACTCGGACCCCGAAAACCTGGTCCAGTTCGCCCTGATGGGCAACATCTACGCCTGCAACCTCCTTCGCATCGCCCAGCCCCGCGTTGGTCTGCTCTCGATCGGCGAAGAAGATTCCAAGGGCAACGCGCAGACCCGCGACACCCTGCCGCTCCTCCGCCAGGCCGATCTACACTGCATCGGCAACGTCGAGGGCCGCGACCTCTTCAACGGCCGCGCCGATGTAATCGTCTGCGACGGCTTCGTCGGCAACGTCGCCCTCAAAGCTAGCGAAGGCCTCGCCAAACTCGTTAGCTCTTCCCTCCGCGAGAGTCTCAAGTCCACTGTAACCTCGCAGATTGGCGCTCTTCTGTCACAAAACGCCTTCAAAAGCTTCAAGAAACGGCTTGACTACACCGAGTATGGCGGCGTCCCTCTGCTTGGCGTGCGCGGCGTCTGCATCATCGGCCACGGCTCGTCCAACGAAACCGCCGTGATGAACGGCATCCGCGTCACCGCCGAGTTCGCCCACGCCGAGGTCAACGCCGGCATCGAGGCCGCCATCCGCACCCGCAAAGCGCAGCTCACCGCCGCTCCCTCGCCCGTTCCCGTCTCCGCGCCCGACGCCTGACCCTAAGGCCGTTGCGCCTGCGCCAGCACAAGGCCCCGCGGCGTCGGCAGCAGTAGAATCGACAGCAGCCCCTCCCGCTCCATCTTCAGCGCGGCCTCCCGCACCGTCTTCAGGTGCGAGCTCGCATCATGAATCACAATCAACCCATTCAGGCTCATCTGCGGCAGGAATCGCCTTACTTCGGCCTCGCGCAGTTCGGGGTCCGAGTCCGAAAACAGCAGATCGATCGTTCCCTCCACCGGCATCTCGAGCGAACTCTCGTTCCGCAGGTCGATCCATTGCAGCAGCGGACTTCCTGCCAGCCGCTCCCTCGCCTTCGCGTACACCACCGGATCAAACTCGCACGAGATCACCCGCCCGCGCCCGTTGCGCTCCAGCCCCCGCGCAATCCACTCCGTCGACACGCCCAGAAATGACCCCGTCTCGACCACCAGCTCCGGCTTCAGCGTCGTCACCAGCGTCGCCAGCAGCTCCAGCACCTCGACCTCGGCCGTCATCGAGTCGATCATCGACCATCGCTCCGGGTGCGCACACTCCGGCGTCGCCCGGTGATACTCCGGCAGCAGCGATCCTGCGGCGCGCTCATGCTGCAGCATCACCTTGTGCTCCTGCTTCAGCTTTCGTCCAAACCATCCCATGGCAGCCCCCTAAAGTGTATCGTCCGTCTGGTTGCCGCATCTGAAGCTCGGGATCGCAGAGGGAGAGCACATGAGCCAGGCCTGGACACTTCGCAACATGCCGCGTCAGGATGGCCGGCGCGCCATCATCACCGGCGGCAACAGCGGCATCGGCTACGAGGCTGCCCTTGAGCTCGCGCGGCACGGCGCCGCCGTCGTCCTCGCCTGCCGCAATCCAACAAAGGCAGAAGACGCCGCCACTCGCCTCCGCCACGAAGTTCCTACCGCCAACGTCGCCGTCGCCGCCCTCGATCTCGCGTCACTCGAATCCGTCCGCTCCTTCGCCGCCGCCGAGACCGCCAACCCCGAGCCCCTCGATCTGCTCCTCAACAACGCCGGCCTCATGGCCCCAAGACAACGCCGCGAAACCAGCGACGGCTTTGAGCTCCAGTTCGGCACCAACGTCCTCGGCCACTTCGCCCTGACCGGCCTTCTCCTAACCAAGCTCCAGGCCCGCGCGCAAATGGTCCAGGCCTCCGGCGGCCTTGTGCAGGGCGAACACACGCCGCCCCGCATCGTCTACCTGGCGTCCATCGCCCACAAACGCGGCAAGCTTCACTTCGACGATCCGCAGTCCACCCGGTCCTACTCTCCGATGGGCGCCTATCAACAGTCCAAACTCGCCGACCTGATGCTCTCCTTCGAGCTCGATCGCCGCCTCCGCGCCAGCGGTTCGTCCATCCTCAGCGTCGCCGCCCACCCCGGCGTGGCCAACACCAACCTCTTCATCACGGACGACCACCAGGGCTTCGAGCGGCGCATACGAACCTTCATCGGCCGCCTGTTGGATCGCTTCCTCAACTCCACCGCCCAGGGAGCCATCCCAACCCTCTTCGCCGCAACCTCGCCCGCCGCCGCGCCCGGTGGCTACTACGGCCCGCAAAGCTTCTTCGAGATGCGTGGTGGCGACGCCGCGCCCGCCAAAGTCGCACCCGCCGCCCGCAGCGAAGCCGACGCCGCCCGGCTCTGGTCTCTCTGTGAAGATCTCACCGGCGTCCGCTATCTGTAACTAAGTCAGTCCGCCTACCAGACCACCGTGCCCACCGCATGTCCCGGCAGCATCAACGGGATCGTCTTTTCTCCCTGCTTGAGCACAAAGCTTCGCGCCTGATCCCCATCGTTCCCGAGCAGCACCGCGATCTTCTCATCCGGCCGCCGAAACGCCACACTGGACACTCCCGCCACATCGCTCGAAGCCACCCGCATCGACCCCGGCGGCACAAACTTCGACGCCTGCGCGATCGCATAAAACGCAATGTTCGGCGTCGCCACGTTCCCATCGATCGTCACCGCCCCTTGGCACACCGGACATCCACCATCGCCGGTATGCGGGCCAAACTTAGGGTCCGCCGCCAGGTTCCACAGCAGCGCATTCCGGCTCCAGTTGCGCATCGCCGCGATCACAATCCGGCTCACCGGCTCTTCAATCGGCTTCAACGCGCCGCCCGGAGGATTCTCCACCGTCATCTGCTCGGTAAAGTAAATGTTCTTGTGCGGGAACGCGTCATGCACCTCGCTCATCGCAGCCATCTTGCCGAAGTACAGATGAAACCCCGACCCATCGACGTTTTTGGCCGCCTCCTCATCACTCAACACTTCGATCGGATAGTCCGGGTGATCGCAGTTGTGGTCAAACAGCACGATCTTTGTTGCCAGCGAAGCCTTCTCGAGCGCCGGCCCCAGCGTAGTCGCAATAAAGTCGGCCTGCTGATGCGCCGTCATCACCAGGCTTGGCGTGTTCTTGTCGTTTTCGGGCTCATTCTGCACCGTGATCGCGTCGATCGGAATCCCCGCATCCTCCATCGCTTGCAGGTACTTCACCAGATACCCCGCATACGCCGTGTAGAACTCCGGCTTCAGACTTCCTCCCTTCACGTCGCCGTTTGTCTTCATCCACGAAGGCGCCGTCCACGGCGAAGCCAGGATCTTCAGCTTCGGATTGATCCCCAGCACCTGCTTCATCACCGGAATCACGTCCTGCTTATCCGGACCGAGATCGAAGTGCGCCAGCGCCTCATCCTCTGCCCCCGCAGGCATGTCGTCGTAGGTAAACACCCGTTCGTTCATGTCACTCGCGCCGATGGTTAACCGCAGGTAGCTCGTCGCAATGTCGTCCTTCCCGCTGCCAAACAGCCGCTGCAGCAGCGCCGTACGCGCCGCCGGCTCCATCTTTATCAGCAAGTGCGCGCTTCCGCCCGTCATCGCAAAGCCAAAGCCATCGATCGTCTGCATGCTCTGCTCAGCATTGATCGCCAGCACCGCCGCCGCGCCATCGACCTTGCCCACCTTCAACTCCTGCGGCGCCATCAGCGATCCGCGATCCGCCGTCGTCAGATACAGCGTCGCGTGCTTTGCCTGCGCGCCCATCGCAACCGGCAGCAGCAGCCCAGCCGTACCTCCCAACACCATCGTCAAAATGTTTCGCACACCATCTCCAGTTGGTCTTTGTCTCCTCATGCTATGCCTTCCGATCAGAGTAAGACCTCTGCCTCGACCGGCCTTTACTTCTCCAGCCGAACGTCCCTCCGCCCGCAGACCCGCTACCATAAGGCAGAACCCGATGCCTCCCCAGACTGCATTGCCAGCAACCGCTTCCAACCTCCTCTTCGACGTTGCCATAGTTGGCGCCGGTCCGGCCGGCACAACCGCCGCCGCAAAACTCGGCGAGGCCGGGCTTCGCGTCCTCCTGCTCGAAAAAGCCAAGGCCTTCCCGCGCGAGAAACCCTGCGGCGGCGGCATCACCGCGCGCGCCCTCACCCGCCTTCCCTTCACCCGCGATCTCCTGCGCGAGGTCTCCGTCAACGCTCTTTCCAAAATGTACGTCGAAAGCCCCGACCAGACCGGCTTCGAGTACGCCGACCCACACGGCGACCCAATCCTCTACCTCGTCCGCCGCATCGAGTGGGACGCCGCACTCTTCCGCCGAGCCAGCTCCCGCGTCACCGAGCTCGCGATGGGCGCAACCGTAACCGGCATGGTTACAGATGCCAGCGGCGTCACCCTCACCTGTTCCGACGGCCGCACCTTCAGCAGTCGCGTCGTCCTCGGCGCCGATAGCGCCAACTCCGTCATCGCCCGCCTCAGCGGCCTGCGCACCGGCGAGGTCCACGGCCAGGTCGCCGTCGACATGATGGAAGAGACGCCCTACACCCAGCTCGACACCTCCCATCGCGACCGCGTTACCCTTCTTCTCAGCCTGCCTTCAAGCTACGGCTACGGTTACATATTCCCCAAGCAGGACCACATCAACCTGGGCTTCGGCTCCGGCCCGGACTACTTCGTCGAACACGTTCGCGGCCGCGCAAAACAGCACCACCTTGGCTTCGTTGAGCAGATGAAGGCCCGCGGCTTCGCCACCGGTGAAAGCCACCCCGAAAACTACCGCGCCTTCCCCATCCCCATCGCCGGCCCGCTCGCCACCACCTACGCCGACCGCGTCCTCCTCGCCGGAGACGCCGCCGGCATGGTCAACGCCTTCTCCGCCGAAGGCATCTACTTCGCCATGGTCTCAGGCGATCTCGCCGCCGACGCCATCCTCGCCGCACACCGCGCCAACCGCTTCGACGCCCGCCAGCTCTCGAGCTACCAAGCCGCCTGGGAGCGCGAGATCGGCCCCGAGCTCCGCCACTCCGTCGAGATCCAGCGCCGCCTCTTTACCGAGCCCGGCCGCGTCAACTCCCTCGTCCGCCGCGCCACGTCCGACCCCGAACTCCTCCGCCTGCTCTGCGGCTACGCCATGGGCTTTGCCACCTACGAGCAGCTCCGCTCGCACATGGCCCGCGTCGTCATGCCGCAATGGGTCTGGGGCAAAGTCAAGAGCAAGGCTCGCGCCCTCGTCGGCGCCTGATTACTACCGACCCGCCACCCTTACCAGCACCAGCGCGTTCGGCTCGAGCGTCAGCGTCATCGCCCCACCCTTCAACGCCGTCACCTCCGCCGGCGGCAGCGCCGACTTCTTGTTCATCGTCTCCACCTGCTCCGGCGTCGGATACACCGGCTTGCCCATCGCCGCATACTCCGGCAGCACATTGCCATGCTCGCTATCCACACGATCTACGGTAACTCGCGCGTTGAGCGCGACACCTTTGAAGCTAAGCACCATCGTCTTCGACTTCGCATGCAGCATCGTGCTCGGCTGCCCGTCCGGCGCCGGATCGACCAGGTTCCACGCCGCAATCGCCAACGAGCCATCCACCGCCTTCGTCACCAGAACATCCTTCGCCTCATTCGCGTACCGCCGATCCCCCAGCCGATGCAGCAGCCCAAAATCATAGAAGCTCGGCTTGTTAATCCCGTACATCGCCCGCAGCCCAAACATCCCGATGAACGGCTTTGTCTCCGGCCCGCCCTCCTCAAACACATCCGAGAACGTCCAGAAGCTCATCAAGTCCACCTTGCCGTCACACTGTCGGATCGTATCCGCCAGCGCCGGCCCCACATACGTCGTGTCCCGCGCCTCGCTTGCCCCCTGCACATTCCACTCCGTCCAGAACAGCGGCAGATCCGCGCGTCCCGCAGCCTTCATCTGCCCACGCACCTTGTTGATCGCCAGCGCCACCCGCTCATCCGCCGGCGTGTCCCGCGGCACACTCTTGTCATCTGGAAAAATGTTGTCGATCTCCTCATCCGCATAGCCATGGCTCGAGACAAAATCGATCGGCACATGATGCTCGTTCACATACGCCAGAAAAATGTCGACCCACTGCGCCGCCGCAGTCGCCGGGCCGCCCACCCGCAGCCGCGGGCTCACCGCCTTCAGATCCCGCGCCGTATGCTCATACAGCTCGAAGTAGCTCTTGTCCCGCGGAATGCCGCCCCAGAAATCAATGTTCGGCTCATTCCAAACCTCGAAGTACCACGTCGCCACCTCATCCGCGCCATACCGCGCCACCAGGTGCTTCGCAAACGCCGTCATCAGCGCATCCCACGCGGCCATCGACTTCGGCGGCGACACATTCTGCTTGTACCAGAACGGGTGCAGCGCATCCGGATTGAACGCCAGCTTCTTCGGCATGAAGCTGATCTCCACCATCGGCTTCACCTGGTTCTTCAGCAGCCCCTCATAGATCTGGTCCACATAGCTGAAGTTGTACACCGCATTGCCATGCTCATCCTCGGTGTACACGCCGTTCTCGTCCATCAGGATCCCGTGCGCCCGCACATACTTGAAGTCCGTGATCGCCCGCACCGCCCGCAGATCCTCGCGATAACTCTCCCGCAGCGAAAGGTTCGCCCGCCCCGACCCAAACATCTCCTCCCAGAAGTGCGGAAAGCTCGTCGTCGGCGCACCCGCATCAATCGCCACCCGCTCCTGCGCTGAGGCTGCAAGTGTCGAAAAGAAAAGAGCTGTAGCGAGCAAAGAAACAACTTTCATAAAGGCTCCGTTGTACGGACCTCAGTCTAAGCGCAAGCCCCGCCTCGCTGCGGAACCCCTGCGCCTTAACTGAGGCGGAGCAAGCCTGCGACAGAGATATCCTCATCGATCTCCGACCAGTGAATACCCTCTCCGCTCCCGATAAGGCGCCAATGCGTCCGCTCCTCATCGCTGGCGTCGCGCAGCCGAGGAAACCATTCCAGAGGTGCGGCAAGTTCACGCCCGTCCGCAAGTGTTACGCGGAGATACACGTCATCACAATGGACATCGACCGCGAGTGGATCAAAGTGAACGGCCAAAGTGGCCATGCCATGCCTCCAGAAGTCCCTCTTTGTGTTCAAGAATCAGTCGGCGAAGAAGAGTCAGTTCGTGTGCACGGAACCAATGACTCGAAACGAGCGCAAGCGCAGCCAGCTAGTATTTTTGCCACATTGTCATCATGCTCGACGTGTATGTGGGGCGGTTCATCGTTCTCCAGACTGTAGAAGAAAATCGGTACGGTCCAACCCTTAGTGCGGTGGGCAAGGCTCACGCCTTCCCCGCCAACTGCCGCAGCACATACTGCAAAATCCCTCCATGCTGGTAGTACAGGATCTCCTGCGGCGTATCGATCCGCACCCGCACGCTGAACTCCTTCGTCTTGCCCAGGTCTGACTCCGCAATCACCGTCAGCAGCTTGCCGTTCGCAAACTTCGAGTCCAGCATCGCCTTCAACGCACCCGGCCTGTCGCCCAGCGAGATCACCTCTTCCCCCGTTAGCAGCAGCGACTCCACACTCTGCCCCGGCAAAAACTCCAGCGGCAAAATCCCCATACCCACCAGGTTCGAGCGATGTATGCGCTCATAGCTCTCCGCAATCACAAAGCGGATCCCCAGCAGCCGCGGCCCCTTCGCCGCCCAGTCGCGCGACGACCCCGAGCCATACTCCTTGCCCGCCAGAATCGCCAGCGGCGTGCCGCGCTCCGCATACGCCACACTCGCGTCATAGATCGACATCGGCAGATCCTCAGGCAGCAGTCGCGTCACGCCGCCCTCCGTTCCCGGCGCCAGCCTGTTCTTCAGCCGCACATTCGCAAACGTCCCGCGCACCATAACCTCATGGTTGCCGCGCCGCGATCCATAGCTGTTAAACTCCGTCGTCTTCACCCCATGCTCCAGCAGATACTTGCCCGCCGGTCCGTTCTGCTTGATTGATCCCGCCGGCGAAATGTGGTCCGTCGTCACCGAGTCCCCCAGCACCGCCAGCACCCGCACGCCGTGAATATCCTTCGCCTCCTCCGGCATCGCCGGCATCCCGTCAAAGTACGGTGCCCTGCGAATGTAGGTCGAATCCGCCTCCCATCCATACGTCTTCCCACCAGGAAACTGCAGCTGCTGCCAGTTGCTGTCGCCCTCGCTCACCCCCCCGTACTGGTCGAGAAACATCTGCGGATCAATGCACGAGTGCACCACGTCCGAGACCTCCGCCTGCGTCGGCCAGATGTCCTTCAAGTACACCGGCTGGCCCTGGCGTCCGCTGCCCAGCGGCTGCGTCGCAAAATCATGCTCAATGTGCCCCGCCAACGCATACGCCACCACCAGCGGCGGACTCATCAGATAGTTCGCCCGCACCTCAGGGCTAATGCGCCCTTCGAAGTTACGATTTCCACTCAGCACACTCACCGCCACCAGATCGTTCTCCTCGATCGCCTTCGACACGTCCGTCGGCAGCGGTCCCGAGTTCCCAATGCACGTCGTGCATCCATACCCCACCACCTGAAAGCGCAACGCATCGAGATACTGCAGCAGCCCCGCGCGCGTGTAGTAGTCCGTCACCACACGGCTCCCCGGCGCAAGCGACGTCTTCACCCACGGCGGCGTCCGCAGTCCCGCCTCCACCGCCTTCTTCGCGAGCAAACCCGCCGCCATCATCACGTAGGGGTTCGACGTATTCGTGCACGACGTGATCGCCGCAATCACGATCGATCCGTCCCGCAGATATGGCTCCGGATCAACCCCGAAGCGCTGCTGCACACTCGTAATCGGCTCCGCCAGCGCCGGCTGCTTCACCGCCGCGGGGCTGTCATCGTGCGTCGTCGCAATCACCTGCACAAACTCCGGAACCTCCGGCGCCGGCATGCCCAGGCTGCTCGTCACATCGCCCGTCGCGCTCGCCGTTCCGCCCTCACCCTCCCACCGCACCATCTGCCGCACCGCATGCCGGTTTGCATTCGGCCCCTGCAAGCTCGGCAGATGCCAGGCGAAGCTCGTCGGCGTCTCCGACAGCAGCACCCGGTCCTGCGGCCGCTTCGGCCCCGCCACACTCGGCTCCACCGTCGCCAGATCAAGCGCCAGCGTCGCCGTGTACACCGCCTCCGGCGCATCGGCCGTATAGAACATCTCCTGCTCGCGGAAGTACGCCTCTGTCAACGCAATGTGCGCCTCCGTCCGCCCCGTCAGCCGCAGATAGGCCAGCGTCTCCTGGTCCACCGGAAAGATCCCGCACGTCGCCCCATACTCCGGCGCCATATTCGCGATCGTCGCCCGATCCGCCAGCGGCAGCTCGCTGATCCCCGGCCCATAGAACTCCACAAACTTGCCCACCACGCCAAACCGCCGCAGCATCTCCGTCACCGTCAGCACCAGGTCCGTCGCCGTCGTTCCCTCACGCAGCCTGCCCGTCAGCCGGAACCCCACCACCTGCGGCACCAGCATGCTCACCGGCTGCCCCAGCATCGCCGCCTCGGCCTCAATCCCGCCCACACCCCACCCCAGCACACCCAGCCCGTTCACCATCGTTGTGTGCGAGTCCGTCCCCACCAGCGTGTCCGGATACGCCCTCACCGCGCCCTCTGCGTCCGGCTCCGTCGTAAACACCACCCGTGCCAGATACTCCAGATTCACCTGGTGGCAGATCCCCATCCCCGGCGGCACCGCCGAAAAGTTCCGAAACGCCGTCTGCCCCCACTTCAAAAACGCATACCGCTCCCGATTCCGTTGAAACTCAAGCGCCGCATTCAGGTCATACGCCTGCGCCGTACCAAACTCATCCACCTGCACCGAGTGGTCAATCACCAGCTCCGCCGGCTGCAGCGGGTTGATCTTCTCCGGATCGCCGCCCAACGCCTCCATCGCGTCCCGCATCGCCGCCAGATCCACAATCGCCGGCACTCCGGTAAAGTCCTGCATCAGCACCCGCGCCGGCATATACGCGATCTCGCGCGAGGGCTCAGCCGCCGCATCCCACTGCGCCAGAAAGCGGATATCGTCCGCCGTCACCGTCCGCCCATCCTCATGTCGCAACAGATTCTCGAGCAGTATCTTCAGCGAAAACGGCAGCCGCGCCAGCTCGATGCCCTGCGCCGCCAGAGACTTCAGGCTGAAAAAAGAAACCGTCCGGGATCCGCTGCGCAGCGTGGCCAAAGCGTGGAACGTATCAGGGTGACTTGAGGAAACAGGCATGTCGATTACATCTCCGGTGGTCGCTCATCCGAGCGCAGGGTACCCGCCGCGGCCTGGAACACAGTGCGCAGCGAAACAAGTCAACTTGAAAAAGGAAGGTAGGGAAGATGTGCAGCTAGACTCTGCCGCGATCGCGGCGTCCACGGCGGAACGCTTTCCAGCACGAGTATGCCCTGCCATGCAGAGATTTTACGACTTCTTCACACGGTCCGCTGCAGCATCTGGCGCTCGCCCATCCTCGGCGCCCTCAGGCGTGCCCCGCCGCAGCGCCCACAGCACCTGCCGCAGCACCCCCATCCACACCGGCGCATCCGCCGCCCGCGGCACCGCCCGCAGCAGCAGCCGCCGTATCTGCGCCTCATCGCTGTTCGCCGGATGCCGCCGCACGTACCCCGACTCCTCCAGCACCTCCGCAAACATCTGTTGCAGCCGCTCTACATCCCCGCTCGCCGCCATCGCCGGCGCCTCCACCACCCGCTCCAGCTCCCGCTCTCGCACCAGCTCATACAGACACACCGCCGCGGCCTGCCCCAGGTTCATCGATGGGTGCCGCACCTCCGCATACCGCGCCATCGGGATCGTCACCAACGCATGGCAATGGCTCAACTCCTCATTGCTCAGCCCCGTCTTCTCCGACCCAAATAGCAGCGCCACGCGATGCGCCGCATTCTCCGCCAGATGCTCCCGCACCCGCTCCCCCGCATCCTTCATCGTCAGCACCGGATGCTCCAGCGCCCGCTCCCCCACCGCCGTCGTCCCCAGCACCAGCGTGCTCTCTCGCACAGCCTCGTCCACACCGCGACACGCCGTCGCCCCGGCGATGATGTCACCCGCATCCACAGCCGACCGCGCCGTCTCCAGCGGCACCAGGTACTCACTCACCACCGTCAGCCGCGCAAACCCAAGATCATGCATCGCCCGCGCCACCGCGCCGATATTATTCGGATTCCGCGCTCGCACCAGCACCACCGCAACCCGCGCCCGCTCCTCCTCCGTCAACAAGCCTTCACCTCCGCCACAGACATCCACACCCTATGGTGTCATCCGGGCCCGACACACCTTCGTTTTTGCTGTCATCCTGAGCGCAGCGGAAGGATCCCGCACTTCGTTTTCACGATGAAGCGCAGCGACGTACCCCAGAACTAAAGACGGCCGGCAGGATCTCTCCCACCGACCGCCCTTATCTTCCTGCCGCTAAAAGCCCTACCGCCGCTCCCGATTGTTATTGTTCTCCCGCGAGATCTGCCGACTCGCGCCATTCTGCTCACGATTCACCTGCTGCCGCTGCTGCGCGTTCATCGTCCCACCATTCGCGTTTCGATCCGCCTGCACCTGCCGATCAATGTTCGCCTGCCGCTGGTCCGCCCGTGCCGTCTCGCCCGCCGTCATCCGGCCACTTGCCGCGCCATTCGCAATCCGCTGCTGCTGGTTCGCGCTCCGATCACTCGCCACGCCGCGTGCCGGTGTAAAGTTCTGCCGATCCCCAACCCGCGCCTGCGCTGCCATTGCCGGCACACCATGGTTCACGCTCGCAAACTGTGCCCGATTCTGGCTCGCCATCGTCTGATGCTGCATCTGGTTCTGCGTCGGATTGAAGTGCTGCTCCCGGCTCGCCTGCATCTCCTGCGGAGTCGCCCGTGCCTGCAGCCCGCCCTGTCCGCCGTTATAGCTCACGCGATTGTTGGTCACGTTGTTCACCACCACCGTCTGGTTATACGTGTTGTGAATGTTCACCACGTTGATGTTATTCACCGTCCGGTTGTAGTTGAACGCACCGCCGCGCCAGTAGCCGCCGCCATACCCCACACCGCCGTACCCAAATCCATAGTTCACTCCGCCGTAGAAGCCGACATGCGGCCCCCAGTACCCGGCATGCCACAGAAACGCATTTCCGCCCCATCCCCAGTAGCCCGGCGTCCACAACACACCCACCGAGGGCGGCTGCACCCACACGCCTGGAACCCAGTAGTAGCCCTCATCCGCATACGCCCAGTAGCCCGGCGTCCATATGTAACCATCATTGGGACAAATTGGCTGCGTATACACCGGCAGCACCGGCGGCGCAAAGCCCACAGAGATAAATACCGAGCTGAACGCCGGCACAGCAGCAGCCGCAACCGCAGCCGCCAGAAAGAAAGATCGAATCGTCGTCAATAACCGCATGGGCGTTCTCCGCTGGCGTGGCCATCACAGCTCCATCGCCGCTCACCGCCGAGCACCTACGCCCAGCAGCCTCCCATACTGACACGACACTTCCCCGATAGTTGCCCCACTTTTGTGGGAGACAACAGCGGCCGGCTAGGCAATCCACGTCTACGGCGCAAAGCTCCGCAGCCCCTCCACCGTCTTTGCATCCATCGTCACCAGCATGCCCACCAGCAGCTCCACCATCTCGTCAAAATCCTTCCGGTTCACAATCCCGTTATGCGAGTGCGTGTATCGCACCGGCACCACCAGGTTCACCGTCGGCGCCCCCGTCCCGCCTGTCTGCATCTCGGCCGAATCATCCCCATACCCCTGCACCAGATCGCTCTGCAGCGGCAGCCCCCTGTCCGCCGCCGTCTTCCTCACAAACGCCACCATCTTCCGGTTTGCAATCGTGCTCGTGTCATACAAAAACATCCCCGGCCCCGCGCCCAGCTTCACCTGCGTCTCCTCCGGCTTGTCGCCCGGCACATCACCCGTGATCCCACCCTCAATCGCCACGCCAATCTCCGGCCGCACCATCGCCGTCGCCGCCCTCGCCCCGCGCAGACCCACCTCCTCCTGCGTCGTGGCCACATAAAACAGCTGGTTCGCATGCGGCAGCTTCGCCGTCCGCCGCATCGCCTCCAGCAACACCGCACATCCGATCCGGTCATCCCACGCCTTGCCCAGGTAGTTGTCCGTCCCGTTCATCACCGCAAACGGCGAGTCCGGCACCACCGGATCGCCCGGCTCGACCCCCATCGCCTTCACCTCGTCGGCCGTCTTCGCCCCCACATCGAGATAGATCCCGTCCCGCGGAAACACCGTGTTCCGATCCGCCGCCGGCAGCACATGAATGTCCCGAATGCCCGTCACCGCCCGCACCGGCCCCTTGGACCCGATGATCACCCACCGCTGATCCACCAGCGCCTGGTCCAGCCACCCACCCAGCATCTGCATCGAGAGGAATCCCGTCGGCGTCACCCGCCGCACCATCCCGCCCAGCTCGTCCATATGCGCGTCAACCATGATCCGTGGCCCGCTCGCCCCCTGCTGCGCCACCACGCTCCCCGTGCCGTCATAGCGGATCGGCGCCGTCACCAGCGGCGTCATCTCGCGCACCATAATCGCTCGCACCGCCTCCTCCGCACCCGATGGCCCCGGCGCATTCGCCAGCCGCTCCAGCAGCTCCACCGTCGCATCCTGCTTCGCCTGCGCCACTGCACTCAAGCCGCCGCCAAGAACCGCCAGCAGCACCACACCCTTAGCCACACCACGCATCCGAACCATGCGCGGAGCATACCACCGCACTCCCCAAACCATGCGAAGCGCACCAGGGCGCGCCAGCACAATCCCCTTCGTCCCGCAAAGAAAAAGGGCCGAAGCGCAACAGCGCTCCGGCCCTCATCCATCCACCAATTATTGCAGCTGAACCTGCTTCTCGACCTCCGGCAGCACCGCCGTCCCTTCGATCTGCACCGACTGCAGGCTCTGCGGATTCAAACCCAGCACCTGCAGAATGGTCGGCGCCACCTGCGTCGTCTGCGCCGCCGCCGACACCGTCTTCGCCGTGAAGCTCGGGTTCGCAAACAGCATCACCACGTTCACATCGTCATGCGAAAACCCGCCATGCTCCTCGAGCTTCTTCGCGCTGCCGGTATACGTCACACCCACATTCGGCGTCACGATAATATCCGGCGTCCGCGGATCGCCATACGGCGGCAGACCCGGCTGGTTATAGTTCAACGCCACCGTCGGCCCGTAGTAGATCTGCCCCAGCCCGATTGCCTTCGCATTCTTCTCGAGCGTCTCCACCGCGTCCGTCGTCGTCGCCGCACTCTTCAGCCACAGCAGCGAGATATCATCCTCCGTCGCGCCAATGCCCACCGGGTTCAGCGGCGACTCCGACAGCGGCAGCAGGTTCGCCAGCAGCGTCGCCGGCGTCGTTCCGTTCGTCCCGTTGTGTCCCGGGATCGGCTGGTAGCGGTTTGGATCAATCGGCGACTGTCCATGCTTCGCCGTAATCACAATCATCGTGTTTTCGAAGTTCCCCGTGTTCTTCAGCTCGGTCACCATCTCGCCGATCGATGCATCCACAAACTCGATCTCCGAGAGCAGCGTCGGCTGCGGCGTCCCCGCGGCGTCCGTATATCCACCTGATCCAACCCCAGCCTCAATCAGCTTCTCGCCCACGCTCACGGCCTGGAAGTTCATACCGAAGATAACCGGCACCTTCGCCTCCGCGCCCGTATGCGTGCGGCCCTGAATCTGGTTCAAGATCGCGTTCACCTTCAGCGTGTCGTAGCACTTGATGTTCTGAAAGCTGTCGGTCCACGCTCCCGTCTGCGTCGGATCAACGATCGAGGCACACGAGAGACCCTCCGGCGTCTTCACTCCCGGCAGCGCAATCACGTTCGAGTTGATCTCCGGCGCATAGAAGTCATCAAGCGTTCCGCCGCCTGGCCCAGCCACCGACGAGTACGCCGGATGCTTGTCCGACCACGCCGTATACCCGCCCGCCTGGTGGATCACGCCAAAGATCGTATTCGTCCGCCCAAAGTCCCACGGATACACCGGCGCGCATCCCGCCGCAGGGTCCTGCGGCAAACGATTCGGATTGATCGACGCCACGCCGCCATCGGTAAGCCCCACGCCCTTCGCCCCGCCATTCAGCTTCGTCTGGTCGATGTCGATGCCTTCCTCATACTCCGTCGTCGTTCCCGTCGGCGCCGTGTACGGCGTGCATCGCGCTCCCTGGACTCCGTTGCCCGTCGCAATCGCCGGCGCATCGAGCGACCGGTCATACGCCACGTCGTAGTACACCCCTGTCGACTTCGGCGTCCCGCCCGTCACGATCGACGTCAACCCCGGAAACGAGTCCGACGGCTTCGACGTCTCAGCCGCCACATAGTTCACGCCATGCTGGCCCAGAGCCGCCAGGTTCGGGCAGTAGGGCGAGCCACTCTTCACGCCCGCCACACCCGCCGCACAGTTCCGAAAATCGACAGCATGCATGCCATCCACGCTGATCAGCAGCACATGCTTGATGTTTCCCTGGCTGTTCTGCGACCAGTCAGCCGTAGCCGTACCCTGGGCCACACACGCCGACGGAAGAAGAGCCGCAAGGCTCGCGAAAACGAAAGAAGAAGACTTCATAGGGAGATGACCTCCCCACCTTCATATCGACTGGATCAGCGTCCTGTGTTGCTGCCAGGTAAAAAGCCGCCGGCCAACGCGGGATTTTAATCACCTTAAGCCAGGCTGAAGGCCTCCGCGAATCTCTCGCTACACTGGAATAAACCACCGCCATGCCCGACAACTTCGCCCAACTCGTCAAAGGCCAGGCCGACATCGTCAAGATCATCGGCGACTACGTCCGCCTGCGAAAGTCCGGCGCCCAGAACTACACCGGCCTCTGCCCCTTCCATAAAGAAAAGACCGGCTCCTTCTCGGTCAACGCCACCCACGGATACTTCTACTGCTTCGGCTGCCATGAAAAAGGCGACGTCTTCACCTTCGTCATGAAGCTCGAAAACCTTCCCTTCCCCGAAGCCGTGCGCAACGTCGCCCAAAAGGCCGGTGTACCTCTACCAAAACGCGAGTTTTCCAGCCCCGAAGAGGCCCGCGAAGCCGGCATCCGTCGCCAGTTGATCGACCTCCACGAGGCCGCCACCCAGTACTTCCAGCAGGCGCTCCACTCCCCCGAAGCCGCCCGCGCCCGCGAGTACCTCACCGGCCGCGGCGTCACCCCTGACACCATCAAGACCTTTCGCCTCGGCTACGCACCCGACGACTTCAACCATATGCGCGACGCCCTCCGCCCGCACTTCCAGGAAGACGCCATGCGCGCGTCAGGACTGTTCTCGGCGAAAGAAGGCGCCGACGGCTCGCAGGGCCAGATGTACGCCCGCTTCCGCAAACGCATCACCTTCCCCATCGCCAACGAGGCCGGCAAAGTCATCGCCTTCACTGCCCGCGCCCTCGACGACACCGACGACAAAGGCCGCCCCATCGCCAAATACATGAACTCACCCGAGACGCCGCTCTTCTCGAAAGGCCACATCCTCTTCAACCTCGACAAGGCCAAGGCCGACATGCGCTCGCATGACTTCGCCCTCCTCGTCGAAGGCCAGATGGACTGCATCTCCGTCTACATGGCCGGCGTCCGCAACGTCCTCGCCACCTCCGGCACCGCCTTCACCGAGCACCAGGTCCGCCTGCTCTCCCGCTTCACCCATCGCGTTGTCGTCAACTTCGACCCCGACCAGGCCGGCGCCACCGCCGCCGAGAAGTCCATCGCTCTGCTCACCGAAGAGGGCTTCGAGGTCAAGGTCGTTGCCCTCGATGGCGGCCTCGATCCCGACCGCTTCGTTCGCGAGCGCGGCATGGACGCGTACATGGCCGCCCTCCGCGGCGCCAAGCGCCACGCCGACTACCTTATCGACCGCGCTCGCCAGCTCTTCCCCGCCCGCACTCCGGAAGCCAAAGTCAAGGCCATGAACTTCCTCCTCCCCCACATCCGCCGCATGCCCAACGCCCTCCACCGCGACGAATTTGCCGCCGACGCCGCTCAGAAGCTCTCGATCGAGTCCGCCATCCTCCG
>CAXSEC010000020.1:0-33498 GCA_964236325.1 uncultured Acidobacteriaceae bacterium
GGTTCGAGAGCGCAAAGATGACTGGGCGGTTATTCAGCTTCGACATCGCTTCGATCACCTGCTGGGTGAACGTGCCTTTTACCGTGCTGACGCCAATCAGGATGGTGGGTTTGATCGCGTTGATGGCGGCGACCAGGTCCTTCGTCGCTACCTGCTTATGCGCGTACTTCTTCTGTTCCGGAGAAAGATCGCTCGTCTCTGGAGTCAGCAGGCCGTTGACGTCAAACAGCGAGATCTGTGCCTGCGCCTGCTCCGCCGTCAGCCCCTCCAGCTTCATCGCCGAGACAATCATGTTGGCGATGCCGACGCCGGCCGATCCCGCGCCCAGAAACAGCACACGCTGCTCCTTCAACGCGCCTTTGGTAATCTTGAGCGCGTTGTACAAGCCTGCCACCGTCACACTGCCGGTGCCCTGGATGTCGTCGTTGTAGCAGCTGATGGTGTCGGTGTAGCGGGCCAGCAGGCGGATCGCATCCGTCCCCTTCCAGTCCTCAAAGTGAATGCAGCACTTCGGATAGAGCTCTTGAACAGCATCGACAAACTCCTGCACAAAGGCGTCGAGATCGTCGGTGGTGGGCCGTCTCTGCTTCAAACCGAGATAGAGTGGATCGTCAAGCAGTTGCTGATTATCGGTGCCGCAGTCCAGCAGAACCGGAAGCAGAACCTCCGGAGGCACAGCCGCGCAAGCGGTATAGAGCTGCAGCTTGCCGATCGGGATGCCCATGCCGTTGGTGCCGAGATCGCCCAGACCCAGGATGCGGCCGCCGGTGCTGACGCAGATGACGCGAACATCCTTGACCGGCCAGTTGGCAAGCACGTCCTTGACCTTGCCGCGCTGGTCTAGCGAAACGTAAAGGCCGTTGGGCTTGCGATAGATATGGCCGAACTCCAGACAGGCCGCACCGACGGTCGGATCGTAGACGATCTTGAGAAAGCGGGCTGGATCAGTTGCCAGGACGGCATAAAACAACGTCTCGTTGTCATCCGAAAGCTGCGCGAGATAGATGTACTGCTCCAGATCGTTCGGCTTTTTACTGAGCTGTAATAGGCAGCGGTCGATCTGTTGCTGCAGCGTCTCTTCCCGTGGAGGCAGCAGGCCGACCAGGCCTTTTTCTTCGCGCACCTTCGTAGGGAAGGCGCTGGATTGATTGAACTCCGGATCACGCAAAAGCTGGATGCCGGTCATGGTGTCGTTGCTCATAGTTCGTTCTCCTGAAACGGTTGGTGTACATGCGGTTGACGAACTCGAAGGCGGCGAACAATGCCGTTCTAGAAATCCACTTTGGATCGAAAGCCGAAGACGGTCGCTTGCCTGGTAGAGCCGCCCACGTGGATGAATCGTTCAACCACCGGCTGCACGGTGATGAAGCGCGTCACCTGTATCAAGCCGTTCAACTCCAGCGCGTGCTCGGGCTGAAGGGCAGCCGTGGAAAGTACAGCCGGGAACTGATGGCTCGATTGACTGAGAACGTAGCCGAACGAGATCGTATTGTGCTGCCGTAAGGGAAGCGGCTCGTTGTAACGCACGCCGACGGTCGTCTGCCGGTTAATACGACTGCGGTTGGATGGAGTAAAGTCCGTAGCGGCTGTGAGATCGAGCCCCTCACTGGAGGCTCTACCCTTGCGCCAGACGGCCTGGCTCGCCATCAGGTAAACCACATAGTTCCCGGAGATGATCGGAGCCGGGCCGCTCGCCTGAAACTTGCCTGGGTTGAAGGAGCCGCCGAGCTGGTAGAGGCCCGGATAGCCGCGACGCTGGGCGATGGTATCGAAGGCACGCACGCTCGACGCAGACTGCCCAGGCGCCCAGCCGATCTCTGAAACGGTAGAAGCAGCGCCGCGAAACTGCGGCACAAAGCCGCTTGGATTGTGCGCAAACGGGATGCGATCGGCAGCGAAGACCATCGCCTTCACGTAGAGGTGCCTATAGGGCACGACGCGCAGCTCCGCCGCCGGCGTGGAAGGCGGATCGAAGCTCTCGTAGGTGGAGTTAAGATTGCCGAGCGCGTAACCCAGAGGCTCGAGAAGGAAGGAAGTGCCATCATGCTGGGTGCCGTAGAAGTCTTCCCCTGCAAACTGCCCTAGTCGAAAGATAATCTTCTCGTTCGACCAATGCTTTTCTAGCCAATAGGAGTCGAGCCTGAACGTGTTCGCACTGGCCATGCTGCTTGGGTTTGCAACGGCTCCTAGATACGTGCCGAGATTACCTCCCCCCTGCCAGAGGCCGGTGATGTGAAAGGTCAGACCGGCAGCTCCTGTCAGACGGCTTAGGTCGAGGTTGACGGTCCCACGAACACGATTCCAACTTGCCAACCGCTCCTTCTGTGGAGACCGAAGATTCCACAACGAGTCCGAGAGGTATTGCAGATCAAGATCGACGCCTCGCTCAAGCAGCCGCTCTCGGACCCCCTTCCACTCGCCGAAGAGATGCCCACGGTCTTGTGGAGCTTGCTCATGACTGTCAGCTCCGCTCAGACCTTCATCCATCGGCTGCTGTTGCTGCGCAGAAAGAGTTGTGCCAGCGACGCAACCAAGCACCGCCACGAAGCGCGCGAAGTACAGACAGTACATCAGCCCTCCCTGGCGTGCTGGTTGAAGGAAACGAAGGATTTTGCGGTAGATCAGCTTGCCTTGTTCGAGATCATCTTGCGCGGGTCAACGACCTCATCGAACCTCTTCTCGTCGATATAGCCGCTCTTGACCGCCGCCTCACGCAACGTGCTGCCCTCCCGCTGGGCAGTGTGCGCGATCTCGGACGCCTTGTCGTAGCCGATCACTGGGCTAAGTGCCGTAACCAGCATGAGCGAGTTCTTGACGTACTCGGCCACCTTCTTCTCATCGACCTGTGTACCCGCAACGGAGTAGATGCGCAGCTTCTCGCAGCCGTCGGCCAGAATACGCGCCGAGTGCAGGAAATTGTTGATGATGATCGGCCGCATCGCGTTCAGCTCAAAGTTGCCCTGCGAGCCGGCGAAGGCAACCGCCGCATCGTCGCCGATAACCTGGATGCAGATCATGACCATGGCCTCACACTGCGTCGGGTTGACCTTGCCCGGCATGATGGACGAGCCGGGTTCGTTCGCCGGCAAAATGAGTTCGCCGATCCCGCAGCGCGGGCCAGAGGCGAGCCATCGCATATCGTTGGCAATCTTCATCAGCGACACCGCAACACCGCGCAGAGCAGCATGCGCGGCGACCATCGCATCGAGCGATCCCTGCGCCGCAAACTTGTTCGGCGCCGTAACGAACGGGTAGGTGGTAAGCCTGGCGATCTCCGTTGCCATGTCCACATCGAAGTTCACGGGCGAGTTCAATCCGGTACCGACGGCGGTTCCGCCCACCGCAAGTTGATAAAGTCCGGTCATCGACTGCTCCACACGCGCCAGGGCATCACGCATCTGCGCGGCATACCCTGACCACTCCTGCCCGACCGTCAACGGAACAGCGTCCTCCAGGTGGGTGCGCCCGATCTTAATAATGTGCTCCCACTCGTTCGCCTTATCTTCAATAGCCGTGGTCAGCGCACCCACCTTGGGCAGCAACGTCTCACGAATCTCCTTCACGGCTGCGATGTGCATGGCCGTTGGAAAGGTGTCGTTCGATGACTGCGACATATTCACATGATCGTTCGGGTGCACCGGCTCCTGCGCCCCGAGCGTGCCCTTGACCATCTGGATCGCGCGGTTCGAGATCACTTCATTCACGTTCATGTTGCTCTGCGTTCCGCTGCCGGTCTGCCATACAAAAAGCGGGAAGTTCTCGTCAAGCTTGCCGGCGATGACCTCGTCAGCGGCTTTCACAATCAGGTCCGCCTTGTCCTGCGGCAGCCGGCCAGAGCGTGCATTGATCAGCGCCGCTGCCTTCTTCACGATCCCGTAAGCGTGATAGACCTCGGTAGGCATATGGTCATTGCCGATCGAAAAATGAATCAGCGAGCGTTGCGTCTGTGCCCCCCACAGGCGATCCGCGGGCACCTTCACCTGCCCCATCGAGTCAAACTCAACACGCCACTTGCCGTCATCCAGGAGAGTGCCGGGTTTATAGTCACCATCTTTGATCTGGGTATCTTCAACGTAGGACATTCCTTCTCCTTGTAAAGGTCTTCGAACCAATTGCTGGCGAGCGCAATCAATTTCATTCTTACGTTTCGCATCCACATTTACTGAGCGATAGTGCACACATCGGCGTAACGACTCAGCTGGGCGCTGATGCTCTAAGGCCGTCTCAGAAAACCAGCTTTGCCGCGCAGGATCAATCGATTCGACCGCGATCAGCACACCGTAGGCAGCTCCCACAACCTAACTCCATGGCTCAAAGGCGCACGCCGGATCACAGGCGGCTCCCTCAAAGAGCCCGCCTATGATTTCAAGCCAAGTACATACGCGTCAACCGCTAATTGCGTGAATGGCCCATTAAGCTTTAGCCTCGGCGCATCGCAAGGACGAGCAGACCGAAACATCCGCTAGCATCTAGCTACTGCCTAACTCCTTGGCGACACTTCTTTAAATAGTAGAAACTTGCTCTGCTCTCTCGACACTGATGCAGCACGCACTCCTCTAACCCAATCCAATCGCTTCTAAGAAGTCCAATAAGCCCGCAGCATCCCGGCATCTATCCATATATCCCCTTTGCGGAAGGGTTAGGAAAGAGGTGCAGAAAACGAAGCATCCCTTTTTCGTTTCCAACCGCCTCAATTCTTAGAAGAGCAAGTCAACCATCTCCACCTTGCGCCACACCTACTCCACCCGAGCCTCCCGCAACCACCCAAAATCCCCCGCCCCCCACGGTCGCACCTCCATCATCCGCGTCGAGTGCACCACCTCATTGTCCGGATACCACAGCGGCAGCACCGGCAACTCCTCTGCCAAAATCTGCTGCACCTCCACATAGTCCCGCCGCCGCACCTCTCTGTCCGTCGCCGCCCCCGCCTCCGCCAGCAGCGCATCCACCCGCGCATTCGAGTAGTGCCCGCGATTGCCACCGCGCGGCGGCATCATCGCCGTCGCCAACGCATACCGAAACACATCCGGATCCTCGTTCACCCCGATCCAGCGCAGCGCATACATCTGGAACGCCCCTTTAGTCACGTCCGCATAAAAGGTCCCAAACTCCGCCGACCGCACCTGTAGCGCAATCCCCGCCGGCCGCAGCTGCGCCTGCATCACCGTCGCCATCAGGCGCGTCGTCTCATCCGTACTGGTCTTGATCGCCAGCCGCAGCCGCACCCCGTCCTTGCCGGCCCGGTACCCCGCCGCCTCGAGCAACGCCTGCGCCCGTGCCACATCGTGCGGATACGCCGCCATCTCCGCGTCCTTCGCCCGCGCCCAGTGCCCCGGCGGCAGCAGGCTGTTCGCCACCCGCGCCTTGCCCCGCCACAACGCATCCACAATCGCCGGCCGGTCCAGCGCACACGCCACCGCCTGCCGAACCCGCCTGTCCCGCAGCAGCGGATCCGCCACATTAAACGTCATATACACCGCCACCGAGCTCGGCCCAATCTCCGTCCGCAACCCCGGCGCATCCCGCAGTGCATGCACCATGTCAAGCGTGATGACATTACTCTCCGCATCCGCCGATCCCTTCTTCAACTCCAGCGCCGTCGTAATCGCATCCGGCACCACCGCAAACCGAAGTCGCTCGATTAACCGCCCACGAACCGCCGGCGCCCCATCCTTTTGCGCCCCTCGCGGATCGCCCAATCCGCCGGGTTCCCCAAACACCCGATCCGCCCAGTAGTCCCGATTCCGCTCCACCACAACCTCCTTGTCCTGCACCGCACTCACAAACCGGAACGGGCCCGACCCCACCGGCTTCAGTCCCAACTCCTTCCCCGACCCGCGCGGCACCACCCCAAACAAGCCATCGCTCATGTTGAACAGCAGCCCCGCACCCGGCCGCTTCAATCGCACCACCACCGTCAGCCGATCCGGCGCCTCCACCCGCTCCACCGCCGCAAACGCCCCACCCTTCGCCGTCACCAGCGTCCCGTCCGTCATCGACCGAATCGTCCACGCTACATCCTCCGCCTCAAGCGGCCGCCCATCGTGAAACCGCACCCCATCTCGCAGATGAATCACCCACGTCCGCGCATCCGGCTGCTCCCATCGCTCCGCCAGCCACGGCCGCAGCTCAAAGTGCGCATCCTTCTTCACCAGCGCGTCAAACAGCAGCCCGCCCACCCGCTCCGACTGCGCATCCGTTCCCACCCGCAGATCCAGGTTGTTCGGACTCGATTCAATCACCATCACCGCCGACCCCGGCTCCGGCACCCGCACCTTGCATCCCAGTAGCCCCACAACTGCCAGCGTCCAAACCGCAACTGACAGCATCAGTCCTACGCCCACCCGCCTCGTTTTTGACCGAAGCACCCGACTGGACGCAGCATCGTTCGTCCTACCAGAGCGCAACTTTTGGTTGTCATTCCGAGCGGAGCGAGGAACTCCCGCATTTGCCCCTAACCACGAAGCGAAGCGACGCGCTCTCTCCCAGAAAGGGAAGCAGCCCACCTCCGGGTAATTTGCTATGGGAGCACTCTGATGAAGTGCCGTCTGGTTAAGGGCATGGCTTAAGCCATGCCCTAAGCGTTCTCCATAGCGTGCGGCTTTAGCCGCTGAGGGCAGCCTGGTCATACTCTCAGGTCTCAAGTAAATCTCCATGGAGCGCAGGATCTGATGGGTCGCAGCATCGTTCGTCCCTGCTGTTGCTCTTGCCTCGTCATCCCGCAGGGATCTGCACTTCTCCAAATACACCTTCGCGAGCCTCACCGCGCCGCCCCCGCAGCCGTGGCACTCTTGAGAATCGTCACCAGATCGCGAACCCCCCCACGTCCGCCGCGATACCACACCGCCCATCGCCCCTCACGCTCAAAGCAGCCAAAGCTGATCGTTCCATCCTCCGCTCGTTTCGCGTCCGAGCAGCGATAGTGCTCCCGCAAATACGGCTCCGCCGGTGTCGGCTCCAGCCGGTCGCCTGGAATCATCGAGCGAGTCTCGGCCTCGTCCCAGCGCTGCGCCAGATCCACCGGATCAAACCCGCCCCTGGCCGCGCGCAGGCTGATCTCGTCCACCGCCCCGCCCCATCTCCAGATCCACCGCCCTCGTCGCAACAACAGCTCGCCATCATCACCGCCGTCTCTAGGCTCCGCGCGTCGCCACCCGATCGGAACTCGCAGCTTCGATCCCGCAAAGGACACCGTCCCATGCCGCGCCCAGCCCCATTGCAGACCCTCTACCGCGCCCACGCCCAGCATCAGCAGCAGCACGACCGTTGTGAGCGCGCCCCAGACCCACCGTCGTCCCTTCACGCGAAACAAACCTTGCCCAGCACCACCGCCCGCCTCGCTCCCGTGGCCCCCACCACATTGCCCGGCTGGCCCCACCACGTCAGCCACGCCAGCAGCGCAAACGCCACCGCCTCCTTCGCCTCCGCCGCCACACCCAGCTCCTCCATCGCCCGCAGCGCCACCCCTCGCTCCCGAAACGCCGTCCTCAGCCCCTCCATCAGCACCGCATTTCTGGTTCCGCCGCCGGCCACCACACACTCTCTCCCCGGCGACCACCGCAGCCGCTCAGCCACGAAGCGGTCATAGCCCACCACCATCGAGCGCACCGTCAACGCCGTCGCCGTCGCAATCACATCCGCATCGCTCGCGCCAGCCGCTCTGCACGCCGCAATCAACCCGTCACAGAATGCGTCGCCAAACTCCTCCCGCCCACAGCTCTTCGGCGGCTGCCGCGAGAAGTACTCCGCCTCAAGAAAACGCTCCACAACCGCTGGCAGCAGCGTCCCAGTCCGCGCCACCCCACCGCCCTCGTCAAACTCCCGCCCATACAGCCGCCGCATGCAGCCATCGATCACCATGTTCCCGGGCCCGGTATCGAACGCTGTCACATCCTCAATCCGACATCCCGCCGGCACCCCCGTCACATTCCCGATGCCGCCCAGATTCGCCAGCACCCGCCCCACCTCGCGCGAGCGGAACATCACCCAGTCCAGCATCGCCACCAGCGGCGCCCCTTGCCCACCCGCCGCCAGGTCCGCCGGCCGAAAGTCACTCACCACCGAGCAGCGCAGCCGCTCCGCCACCACCGCCGCCTCGCCAATCTGCCACGTGCACCGCACCGGCGCCCCCAGATAGGTCTGCTCCACCCCTTGGTGATAGATCGTCTGCCCATGGCATCCCACCAGCTCGGGCATCACCCCCAACTCCGCACACGCGCTCTCAACCGCATCGCCATAGAGCGCGCCCAGCCGCCAGTTCGACCGGCTCAGCTGCGCCACGCTGATCGACTCTGCCGCCATCGCCTCGAGCACCGCCTCCCGCACCGCGGCAGGGTAGGGAAGCGCGCGATGCCCCAGCACCTCGATCTTCGGCAAGCCTTCCGCGTCGGCTCCGATCCGGCACACCGCCACATCGATCCCGTCCGCCGAGGTCCCGCTCATCACCCCCGCCACCACCATGCTCTGCCCCAGGCTCTGGCTCGTACTCTGGCCTGGGCTCTGATCCGGGCTCTGTTCTGGGCTCTGTTCTGGGCTCTGGTCCGGCGCCGCCGTCATGCGCGCATCTCCCGCTGCAGCTCGGCCAGCAGGTTCATCGCCTCACGCGGCGTCATCTCGTCCAGATCCACCGCTCCCACCCGGTCCACAATCGTCTGCGAGAGTGGCGTAAACATCGTCATCTGCATCTCCGGTTGCCGCTCGCTCGCGCTCAGCGCCCCCGCCTCGCGCATCCCTTCCACCTCCGCCCTCTCATGCGCGCGCAGCACCTCCCGCGCCCGCTCGATCACCTTCGCCGGCAGACCCGCCAGCCGCGCCACCTCGATGCCATAACTCTTGCTCGCTGCGCCAGCCTCCACGGTGTGCAGAAACACGATCCCGCCACCCGTCTCCTTCACCGTGACTCGCAGATTTCTAACCCCCGCCAAACTCGTCGAAAGCAGGGTCAACTCGTGATAATGCGTGGCAAAAAGCGTCCTTGCCTGGACGGAATTATGCAGGTACTCAACCGCCGACCAGGCCAGCGACAGGCCGTCATACGTCGCCGTCCCCCGTCCCATCTCGTCCAGCAGGATCAATGACTTACTTGTCGCCAGGTTCAGAATCGACGCCGTCTCGGTCATCTCCACCATAAACGTCGACCGCCCCCGCGCAACGTTGTCGCTTGCTCCTATCCTGGTGAAAACACGGTCGATAAGTCCCAACCGGAAGCGCTCCGCCGGCACAAAACTGCCCGCCTGCGCCATCACCGCCAGCAACGCCGCCATCCGCAGGTACGTGCTTTTGCCCCCCATATTGGGTCCTGTTATCAGGCCAATCAGCGGACCTCCGGAAGTCGCGCTATCCGCATCTAAGTACAACGAGTTAGGCACAAACCGCCCGGTGCCCGACGCTTCCATGCGCCGCTCCACCACCGGGTGCCGCCCATGCACAATCTCAATCACCCCAGACTCATCCACCATAGGCCGCACCCACCCAAACCTCACCGCCAGTTCGGCGTAAGTGGCTGTTAAATCAACCTCTGCCACCCGCCGCGCCGTTGCTCGCAGACGTCCTGCCGCCGCCAGCACAGCAACGCGCAGCTCGCCAAACAGCCGCCGCTCAATCACCGCACATCGCTCCTCTGCGTGCAGAATCTTCGTCTCCAGCTCCTTCAGCTCCGGCGTCGTAAATCGCTCTGCGTTCACCAGCGTCTGCTTTCGCTCGTAGTCCGCTGGAACCGCATGTGCATTGTTCTTGGTCA
Source organism: uncultured Acidobacteriaceae bacterium (assembly GCA_964236325.1). Taxonomy (GTDB): domain Bacteria; phylum Acidobacteriota; class Terriglobia; order Terriglobales; family Acidobacteriaceae; genus Edaphobacter. Next base: position 9,740 of record CAXSEC010000020.1, read on the forward strand.
CTTCCAGGTAATACCCGAACACGTTGTTGAACCTGACTTTGAGGCTTGCAATGCCCGTGCGAAGCCGCTCCCGCTCTTCAATCGCCGCAACCGCCTGCCTCCCGTTCTGCCTCAGCTCGCGCAACTCATCGAGCTCCTCAGACACCCCCGGCCGAATCACCCCGGCCTCGCTGATCGACAGCGGCGGCTCCTCGGCCAGGGTCGCAGTAATCTGTTCCGCAACATCGGCCAGCGGATCAAACTCCTTCGTCAGGTCCTGCCAACGCATACATTTGAAGGCGCTTACAGCCTCCGCAATCGCAGGCATGCGGGCCAGATTACGCGACAGCGCTACCAGATCTCGCGGCCCCGCGGAGTCCGCTGCCACCCGGCCAAGCAGCCGCTCCAGGTCGAGCAATCCCTCAAGCGACCGACGAAGCTCGGCTCGCTTGCGCAGGTCCTGCACCGCCTCCTCAATCGCGTCGTATCGCGAGCAAAGTTCGGCCACATCCTTTGCCGGGCGCAGCAGGGTCGCGCGCAACAGCCGCTTGCCCATTGGGGTTTGGCATGCATCCATCGCCCACAGCAACGTGGTCTGGCTGTCCTCCCCCGTGAAAAGCGGATCGACGATCTCGAGATTCCGCACCGTTACAGCGTCAAGCTCCAGGCACGTTGATCGCTCGTAGTAGCGCAGGCCGTCGAGATGCTCGAGTGCGCCCTGCTTGGTTCGTTTCAGGTACTCCAACACCACACCGCCGGCGATAACGGCTGCATCGCGGCCAGCAAGACCCATTCCCTCAAGCGTGAGCAACTGAAAATGGGCCTGAAGCAAGGGGGCCGCGTGCTCGAGCTGGAAGACCCAGCTCTCCATAGCGGTTTTGGTGCGAATGCCGTCGAGACCCTGCAGCGCCGCGTCTCCTCGCGTCGTGTCCACACCACTTAGTTGCAACTGCGAGGTCACGCCACGCCTGCCCTCATTGCTGAACAGCGTCTGGCTATACAGCAGCTCGATTGGCCGCAGACGTCCCAACTCATCGATGGCCTGACCCCAGGCAGAGCTACCTGAGAACTCTGTCGCGCGGAACTCGCCCGTAGAGAGGTCGATCATGGCCAAACCCACGCAGCTTGCGTCGCGGGTGGATGTGGCACTGATGGCGGCCAGCCAGCAGCTTTCTCCCGCCCCGAGTGATGGATCGACGGCTGTTCCGGGTGTCAGGACTCGAGTCACCTGCCGCTTCACGACACCTTTAGCCAGCTTCGGGTCTTCCATCTGCTCGCAGAGAGCTACCCGGAAGCCGCGACGCAGAAGCCGTTGCAGATACCCGTCCACGGCATGGTAAGGAACGCCGCACATCGGCACCGCTCGCGCCTTGTCACGCGCCGTCAGCGTCAGTTGCAGCTCTCGCGATGCCACCACCGCGTCCTCAAAAAAGAGCTCGTAGAAGTCGCCCATGCGGAACAGCAGAAGCGCGTCAGGATACTCCTGCTTGGCCCGCCTGTACTGCTGCATGGCAGGCGTAAGCGGCACCTCAGACGCGATAGCAGCCGGCGCTTGGTCTGGAGAGAAGGTAGGCATGGTCTGATGGCATAGAATACGCCACCTCCGCTCAAAACCTCTGGCAGCCAACCATCGTCTAACCCTGGAGACGGTGAGACGAATGCTTTTGGTGCGCATGACAGTTGAGGAATTTCACATCAAGGCGGCGGAGCTTCAGCGAATGCAGGGAATTAGCCTCTCCGGCCCGGTGGGGAAGATCAGCAAGGATGGAGTGACAGCGGGATATACCCACGCGAACGACACACTGACAGTTCACATTATCGAAAAGCCGATCTTTGTCTCTCGTGCCTACTGTGAGCGTCGCATCGAGGCCTGGCTTACCCAGTAACTCGCCTGCGAAGCGTCCTATACTGATTCTTTCGGGTCTGAATGACTCCTCCTATCCTTGTGGCACTCCTTCCTCGCTATGGCACTAGTCTGGCTTAGATTCGCTGTGTTGTTGTACGCCGGGGCGGCGCTCGCCGTGCTGCCGGCAGCGCTCTACGACAGACCGCGGTGGCGCCATGTTGCGATTCCCGCAACGGTCGCCGGTCTTCTGTTTCACTTCGTCTCTCTGGCCGAAACGCTCAACGCTGCTCATCACACGTTGCCGGTCGACGGACATGAGACGCAATCGCTGCTGTCACTGCTCCTGGTCGGGGCGTTCCTGTTGACCTTCCTACGCTATAGAGCGCTTGCTCCGGGTGTGTTTCTCCTGCCTGTCGCGGTTTTGCTGACGCTCGTTCCCGCATTCCGTCCGGGAGCCGAGCAGCTGCCACCGGTAAACTCCGGCTGGATCCTGCTGCACATCATCCTTCTGCTGGCCGCATACGCCGCTCTCCTCCTCTCCCTGCTCACCTCGGTGCTCTACCTGCTGCAGGAGCGACGGCTAAAACAGAAGCGGCCTGCGATGCGAGGTCTGCCACCTCTCGAAACCACCGATCAGATCGCTCTGAAGGCACTGCTCTTCGGTCTCCCGTGCATGACCGGCGGTCTGCTCATCGGCTCTGCGCTGGCCGAGCAGACAGTGGGTCCTACCTTCTTCCTTGACCCGAAGGTGCTGCTCTCCTTTGCGCTCTGGGTGGCGTACGTGGGCATGATCTTTATTCGTCGTCATTCAGGTCTGCGCGGCCGCCGCGCTATCTACCTTTCTTCCTTCGTCTTCATGGTGGTTCTCGCTGTCTGGGCCGCGAATCAACTCTCTGTCGTTCATCGGTTCACAGCGCCATGAGCCCTAACAACAGCAGCAGCGTCTCAACCCTCGTTTTGCTTGGCGTCAATCACAACACAGCGCCGCTCGATGTGCGTGAGCGCCTGGCCATTCCGAGCGCTCGGCTGGCCGAGGCGACCAGCGCCCTGGTTCACCAACCAGGCGTGCGAGAGGCCATGATTGTCTCTACCTGCAATCGGGTCGAGCTGCTCACCAGCATGGATCCCGCAATCTCCCTTGCTGAGCCGTCGGCGTCCGCCGCTGTGGGCCAGCGTCTGCAGCGCTTCCTGCAGGACTTCTTTGCCGTTCAGCCAAACAGCCTGTCACCTCATCTGTATGAATTTCGTGAGCGCGAAGCCGTTCGTCATCTCTTCCGCGTGGCAAGTTCACTCGACTCTCTGGTGGTCGGCGAAGCCCAGATCCTTGGCCAGGTGAAGGAGTCCTGGACCGTGGCCAAAGAGGTGGGTGCCATCGCCGACACGCTCAACCCCTTGCTGCAGCGCGCCTTCTCCGTCGCGAAGAAGGTTCGCACAGAGACGCAGATTGGCTCGTCATCGGTCTCAGTCGCTTCCGTAGCCGTTGATCTCGCGCGCAAGATCTTCGGCACTCTCCACGGCAAGCAGGTGCTCATCGTGGGGGCAGGCAAGATGTCCGAACTGGCGGCCCGGCACATGATTCAGCATGGCGCCTCAACGGTCTTTATCGCGAACCGCACAGAGGCTCGCGCACGGCAGCTGGCCGCGGATCTTGACACCCGCATTCCGACGCAGATCCTGCCCTTTGACAGTCTTGCCGAGCAGGCGCACCGCGCCGATATCGTGATTACGTCAACCGGCGCAGGTGGGGTCCAGAAGCTATTTACCCCGGCAAACGGCAGAATGTTTCTGGAACGGCGCCGCAATCGTCCCATGTTCTTCATCGATATCGCCGTGCCGCGCGACGTGGATCCCGGCCTTAATGATGTCGACGGCTGCTTCGTCTATGACATTGATGATCTGCAGCAGGTTGCAGCTTCGAACATGGCCAGCAGGTCCAAGGAGGCTACGGCCGCTGAGGCGATCGTCAGCCGGGAGGTGGAGCGCTACCACTCTCGCCTCAATACGCTTGACGCCGTACCGGTTATACGAGCGCTTCAGGAGCGGGCGGAAGTGGTGCGGCAGGCTGAACTGGCACGCTCCGTCGCGAAGCTTGGAAGCCTCACAGTGGCGCAGCAGGAGGCAGTTGAGACCCTGACCCGCTCCCTCACTGCAAAGCTTCTGCACACACCAATGACGGCGTTAAGGTCGGCGGCAAGTGAAGGGGACGCCGTTCTTCTTGGACAGCTGACAGCGCTCTACACTGAACGGCAAGGTCGCGGCGAAGATCGGTCGCTTCCAGACCACTTCAGAGATGCAGGCTCTGCGACCTCTGAACCTAAGCCGGACTGACTACGCCAGCGTTGGAACTTGGCAATCTGTGTTAAAGCGCAACCATCGTCCGTCTGGCAGCGAGAGTGTCTCGAAGACTCCCGTTCCTCGAACGCTGTTACACAGCGCCATTGCCTGGATCGTATCGAGATCACCTGTCGCCACTACCTGCTCTTCGACCAGCCTATGCTGCAGCAACCACGCGCGCGCAACGCCGGGCAGCACCCCACTAGTAAGCGGAGGCGTGATCCACTTGCCTTGCCTCAAAATGAGGAGACTGCTGATGGAGCCCTCCGTAAGTTCATCGCGTTCATTGGCGTAAAGAGTCTCGTCCCATCCCGCTTCCTCTGCCTCACGCAGACCTCGATCGTAGAGCCGCCGAAAGGTGGTCTTGTGCGCTAAAAAGCTGTCGCGTGACCAGGTGCGTTCTTCGGAGAGTCGTACGTGCAGACGTGGTTTCCACGGAGTCACCTGCGACGCGGACATCTGGACCTCGCCGTCGCGCGGAAGTGTCATTCGTACTCGATGCCGTCCATCTCGGTGCTGTCCCGTGAAGCGGTCGGCGAACGCTTGCAGGTGCTCGAGGATCCGGCCGTGATCATAGGTAAAGTTCAGCTGCTCGGCGGAGCGTTCCAGCCGGTCCAGATGCATCTCCAGCCGCACATACCGGCCGTCCCAGAGCAATGTTTCCACCAGCTCAAAGGGCGGAGAAGCACGCACCAGAAACTGACTTTTCAGCCAGCACTCGGCATGTTCATCGATCGCGACCGAGTCGGCCACGATGCCTCCGCCAACACCCATGCGCAGCCTTCCGTGCTGCAGCACCACCGTACGTATCGCAACGTTGAAGACCGCGGCGCCGCTTGGCGAGGCAAAGCCGATCGCTCCGCTGTAGACCCCACGCCGCCGGCCTTCGAGCTCAGCGATGATCTCCATGGATCGCGGCTTCGGTGCGCCGGTCATGGAGCCGCTAGGGAACAACGCGCGGAATACCGCCTCAAGCGTGACCCTGCGCGGCAGTGCTCCCGTGATGGTGGAGGTCATCTGGAACAGCGTGCGATATCGCTCGACAGCGAACAGCGGATCGACACGAAGGCTACCCGGCGTGCACAGCCGGCCTAGATCGCTCCGCAGCAGATCGACGATCATCAGGTGCTCCGCGCGATTCTTCTCGTCTGCGGCAAGCCACGACCTCTGCTCGATGTCTCCCGCATCCGAGCCGGTCAGCGGGGCTGTCCCTTTCATGGGGCGAACCGTAATTCTTCTCTCAGTGTCGATGGCAAACAGGAGCTCCGGCGAGAACGACAGCACCAGCTCATCTTCGGGCAGGTGCAGCAGTGCGGAGAACGGCGCTGGTTGTTGCGCCGCGAGGGCGTTGTAAAGGTCAAGCGCACTACCCGCATAACTGCTTTGCATCTCGGTCGTAAGATTCACCTGGTAGGTGTCTCCCGCTTCGATGTAGCGCTTTGCCGCAGCTACGCGCCGCAGATACTCAGCCAATGAAGTTTCCATCGCCAGGCAGAGCGGTTCGCGAAGCAGCGAGGTTGCTGCAGCAGGTGCCGCCGGGGCGACCTGGTCGGCAATCTGAGGTTCACGGTACACACCAAACCAGGCCAGACGGCCGTCGGTCACAGGGCGATTCCGTACTCGTTCAAAGCCAAAGCCCGCTTCATACTCGAGCAGCCCCGCAACATAAAAGCCTTCTGCCAGGGCGAGTGAGAGCTCCTGAAACAACGCAGGCAGGGACACCTCATCGTCCGCGACCAGCGATCGAACCGGGTCTTGAAAGAGGTAGGACGCGCCGGTTTGCCCCTCACCCGCCGTCTCAAACAGCAGCGTTCCCGCGTGCTCCGACGCCAGTTTGCGCCAGCGCCCTAAACGCGCCTTCGGTTGGCTCTGATCTAGTCGCTGATCCGGCATCACTGCCACCATACATCGCGGCGCCTGCCGTATCCTGAGAAGGCTATGACGACCTTACGTATCGGCACCCGCGGATCGCAGCTGGCTCTTTGGCAGACCAATCACATCGCCGATCGTCTGCGGGCAAACGGTCATGCAGTGGACGTTCAGGTGATCCGCACCACAGGGGATCGCATGCAGCAGCCCGGCTTTGTGCCACCGCCTGAGTCGGATGGCGTCCCACTCGACGCGAAAGGCATCTTCATCAAGGAGATTGAAGAGGCGCTCCTCTCAGGGCAGATCGACCTTGCCGTGCATTCGCTTAAGGATCTCCCGACAACGCTTGATGCGCGCTTCACGCTGGCTGCCATCCCTGAGCGTGGCGATCCGCGGGACGTCTTCGTCTGTGAACCCTTCTGGGGTCTCCATACCCTGCCAAGCGGCTCTCGCATCGGCACCACCAGCTCGCGTCGTCAGGCGCAGCTTCTGGCCCTTCGGCCCGACCTCACGTTCGTTAGCATCCGCGGCAACATCGACACCCGCCTGCGCAAGCTGGAGGAGGGTGAGTGTGACGCGCTGGTGCTTGCCGCGGCAGGCCTTGATCGTCTCGGACGCACAGAAAACGTGCATCAACGATTTCAGCCGGAGGAACTCTGCCCCGCTCCTGGTCAAGGAGCGATCGCGGTTGAAACCCGCTCACCACGCTTTCCTTTGGACACCGATGATCCCGATCGCGATGCCATCATCTTCCGTGCCGTGGCTGCGCTGGACCATGCCGTAACCCGCTATGCCGTGACCGCTGAGCGCGCTGCCCTGAATGGACTCGGCGGCGGATGCATGCTGCCGATCGGTGCGCTCTGTACCGTCACCGGAACAACAGCGACCCTGCTCGCCCAGGTGGTGTCCCCCGACGGCGAGATCATGCTCACAGAAGAGGTTCAAGCCATAGCCTCGCTAGCCCCCGCAACCCTCGGCGAGCGCGCGGCCACACTGCTGATCCAGCGTGGAGCCCTGGAGCTGCTGCCGGATCCACTCCTCGCGGCTGCAGAAGACTGATCGGGTTGATGCAATGCCCTGGTGTCCACCGCGCTTACGTGAGGTGCTCAACCGCCATATTCAGGACCTCTCCGAGTATGCGGACAACCAGTGCGTGATCCTCGCGTTGCGTCAGGCCGCTCACCACAATCGCTCCCACACACCCGGTACCGCGCAACAACACGGGAAACCCTCCGCCGTGCGCGGCATACTCCGCAACCGTTAGTCCCTGCTTGGCTTCGAGCGTACTTCCTGCCCGGGCAAGCTCCAGCCCAACCAGGAGAGTGCTTTTACCCAGCCGAAGCACCGTGTTCCGCTTTCTTCGCAGCCAGTCTTCGCTGTCAGGCGTAATCCCGTTCGTCCCGGTGTAGAACATGGCGTGACCCGCCATCCAGATGCCGATGGCGACCGGCTTTGGCAAGCCGACCGCTCTCTCCCGCAGACGTCCGCCAATCCTCCACGCCATGTCGGCGTTGAAGCTCGCGAACTGCAACGTCTGTTCCTGTTCCCGTACGATCTCGATCTCTTCATCCAGGGTCATCTGCCGCTCTCGCCTCACGGTCCACAATAACGGAACCCGTACACTGTGGGTCACAGCACTGCACGGAGCGTTCATGTCTCGTCTTCTTTCCGCAATCCTGCTTACCGGCCTCTTCGCGCCTGTCGCCCTGGCGCAGAGTGCCGCGCCCGAAGACCGTTCCTGGATCGCAAAATCAAACAGCTACACGCAGCAGCTCATCGACGTAGACATCCGTCACTCTCCGGAGCAGGCGAGTAGCGAGGGCCTCGCCGCTTACGATGCCAAGATCTTTGTGCTCACGCAGGCCGATGAAGACCGTGCGCGCGCAGAGAAAGAGGCTGTCCTCACGCGCCTGCAGGCAGCTCTCACCACCGAGCGCAATCCACGTGTGCTGCAGGACATCCACATCCTGATCGACGCAACCACCCATGGCTTCAAAGCGCAGGATTACAACCGCGCCCATAAGGTGCCTTTCCTCAACGCGAGCGAGGTCGTCTTCTCTGGCCTGCAAAGCCTGCTTGATGACCAGACCGCGCCCGAGCGCCGCCGTGCCGCCGTGCTTCGGCTCAACCGCTACACCGGCGTCGAAGCCGGCTACACCCCCATCACTGACCTCGCCCGTACCTACGTCCTCGCGCGCATGGCGCTTCCCGGCGTCACCTATCCCTCACGCCTGCGCATGGAGACCGAACTCACGCGCAATCAGAACTACGTTGATGGCATCGGCGATCTCTTTCGCAAATACAAGCTGACCGGCTGGGAGCCCGCCTTCGATCGCCTCAAGGTCGAGCTGGCCAGCTACGATGCCTGGCAACGCGCCACCGTTCTGCCAAAGGCTCGTACGGACTTCCGCTTGGCCCCGGCAGACTACGCCATCGAGCTCGAAGGCTTCGGCGTCGATCTGCCACCGCAGAAGCTCGCCGCTCAGGCTCACGCCTCCTTCACGGCCATCCAGGCCGAGATGGCGCCAATTGCCGCCGCAATCGCAAAACAGCGCGGCTTCGCGTCACCGGACTATCGTGCGGTACTCGCCCAGCTTAAGCAGCAACAGATCACCGGCGACGCCATCCTTCCTTTCTACGAAAATCGCCTCCACCAGATTGAAGCTGTCATCGTCGAGCACAAGATCGTCACTCTGCCCAGCCGGCCAGCGATCATCCGCCTCGCCACTGCTGCGGAGACAGCGCAGGTGCCCGCGCCGCATATGCAGGCCCCTCCCTTCCTGCACAACACGGGGCAGCGTGGCGTCTTTATCCTGCCTCTAAACCTGCCGGCCACGAGCGCATCCGAGGCAAAGGTCTTCAACGACTTCACCTACGACGCGGTGGGCTGGACGCTGACCGCCCATGAAGCTCGTCCTGGCCATGAGCTGCAGTTCGATTCGATGGTTGAGCAGGGTGTCTCCCTTGCTCGCGCCCTCTTCGCCTTCAACTCCACGAACGCTGAAGGCTGGGGGCTCTACTCCGAATACCTGATCAAGCCCTACATGCCAGCGGAAGGCCAGCTGGCTTCACTCGATCTCCGCCTCTTACGAGCCGCCCGCGCCTTTCTTGATCCGGAGTTGCAGGCCGGGACGGTCACCCCGGAGGGGGCAAAACATATCCTGATGCAGGACGTCGGGCTGTCAGACGCCTTCGCCAGTTCGGAGGTGGAGCGCTACACAATCAAGTCCCCCGGTCAGGCAAATAGCTACTTCTACGGTTACACTCGTCTGCTGGATCTCCGTCGCGAGACCGAGGCTGCGCTTGGACCCAGCTTCAACGCTCTTCGCTTCCACGACTTCATCCTCGCTCAGGGTCTTCTCCCGCCCGATCTGATGCGGAAGGCTGTGCTCGAAGACTTTGTGCCATCGCAGCAGCCGAAGCCTTGACGCTCCTAAGCTCAAAGAGGACTGCTTCTCCCATGACCGAGGACGACATCCGCCAACAACCAGACGTCGCCCGCGCCATTCCGTTTGTTCGTGCGATCGCGGTCTTCCTGCTGATTGCGGGAGCCCTCACCTGCTGCTGGATCTCCAGGAACTGGATCATCACCTGGGACGCTGCGGTGATGCACTACGTCAGCTTCCTTATCGATCACGGCATGCGGCCGTACACAGACATCACCGACAGTAATATGCCCGGCGCCTACCTTGCCGAGCGCTTTGCGATCAGGGTCTTCGGCAGCGGTGATGTTGCGTGGCACCTCTACGACCTCGCTCTCGATCTGCTGCTGACCGTATCGATGATCGTCATCGCCCGGCCGTATGACTGGCGCGGCGGTCTCTACGGAGGGCTCATGTTCACGGTGCTGCATGCGAGCGACGGCCCGAAGTTCGCCGGCGAGCGCGAGCAGGTGATGACCTCGCTGCTGCTTGCTGCACTCGCCATGCTCCTAACCTCCTTGCGGCGACATCGTGCACTCTGGATGCTACCCGCGGGCTTTCTCCTCGGTCTTGCAATTGATGTCAAACCGACCGTCCTTCCTCTTGCCGCCTGCTTTCTGGTCGCCGTTGTGCTCGTTCATCGCCGACAGAGCCGCGCCCCGCTGCGTTCGGTCGCGTTCCTGGTCCTGGGCCTTTCGGTGGCTGGCGCTCTCGTCCTGATCTTCCTCCTGCGCTTCCATGCCATCGCTTCGTTTCTCTTTGTCACGGAGCGGCTCTTGCCTTCCTACGTGGCCCTGCAGCAGCTCGGCTTTGGTGTTCTCACCCGCATGCTGCTGCCGATCAATCTGCTTCTCCTGCTGCCGCTCGGTCTTCTTCTGGCCGTCCGGCGCCGGTGGAACTACGAGCATTGGCTGATTTTGGCCAGTCTTGCGTTCGGCGCAATCTCCTACTACGCACAGCGCAAGGGCTACCCTTACCATCGCTATCCCTTTCTGGCGGTCCTGCTGCTTCTGCTTGGGACAGAGTTCTTCAGCGGCCTCGGCCGCGGCAGGCTCGCGACCTATGTGTCGTCGGCAGGTCTCCTTCTTACCTGCGCTCTCAGCCTTCCGCACTATGTGCACATGACATCACTCGCCAGTCGCGCGGAGTTCTCTGAGGCCATGTCCCAGCGTCTCTCGCTAGACCTCGCGTCGCTTGGCACGCAGCAGCTTCAGTCCGAGGTGCAATGTTTTGATCTCACCTATGGCTGCTTTAGCGCGCTCTACCACGACGGCATCCTGCAGGCGACCGGCTACACCGGAGATCTGTTGCTGTTCTCTCCTTCTCCATCACCTGCCGCCACCTACTATCGTGATCGCTTCTGGAAGCTCTTTCAAAGCCATCCTTCCGAGGTGATTGTCTTGGGAAATCAGTGGTTTCAAGGAGCCAATACCTACGAAAAGCTCGACACGTGGCCGCTCTTCCGCGACGCACTGACACTGCACTACACGCCCGCGATATCGCGAAGCTTCTCCGTCGACGGAACACCGCTGCAAACACCGAACTCTCAGCTTCCTGCCTACCGGATCTACATCCGCAATGGCAGTCCGCTTCTTGCAACAGCAAAGGATCTCTGTCGGCTGGTACCGTCACCTGCGACCGACACCTGTTCCACTCCCGCGCGGTAGGCTGCCATGCGACTCCGTTATACTCGCGACATCTCCATGTTCCCCGCACAGCGATATACCGTGCTCCTTGCGACAAGCGCCTTCGTCGTCACACTTGGTCTCATGGTCGCGGTCACCGTGCACAGCACAAATGGCCTCTTTGTCTACCCGCTCGACGACAGCTATATCCATCTTGCTCTAGCGCGGACGCTGGCGACGACCGGTACATGGGGCCTCTATCCCGGTGAGTTCGCCAGCGCCTCGTCCTCTCCCGGATGGACGATCTTGCTGGCCGTGATCGCAAAGATCGCGGGAACCCATCTGCTGACACCTCTGATCCTGAATCTTCTCTTCGGTATCATGCTGTGCGTCGTTCTCGAGTACGGCCTGCGCCTGGTCAGGCCGCAGTCCTCGCCGCTCTTTCGTGCGCTCAGCCTGCTGCTTATCCTCTTTGCCGCGCCGATCACCAACCTCGCATTTATCGGCATGGAGCACGTAGCTCAAACCCTTTCCATGCTCCTGCTTGTTCTCTTTGCGGCACAGGTTCTCATCCTGCCCTGCGACAAGTTCCCCCGCACGCGCCTTCTCTTCGCGCTGATCGCGGCCGCCTTCTTCGCCGGCGCTCTTCGCTATGAAGCCGTCTTCGGCATCCTTCCCATCGTTGTCCTCCTGCTTGTGCGGCGTCGGTTTGCCGTCGCGGTTCTCGTCTCGGCGGCAGCTGCCACTATCCCTGTCGTGTTCGGCCTTTTTTCCTACCGTCATAGCGGTCTCTGGCTCCCGTTCTCAGTCATGATGAAGGCCAGCATCAACCGGCCATCTGGTGGAACCTGGATGGCTCGCCTCTGGGAGCAGACTTCTGGCGGTACCTTCCGCCCAGCCTTGCTGCTGCCTCTGGTTCTGCTTGCGTTCCGCTGGCGCCCGCAACGCGGGCTGTGGTCTCTCTCTCAGCTAATCTTGTTGCTGTCTGCAGTGATCACTGCACTACATCTTGCGTTCGCACCCACACGCTGGTTGATGCGCTATGACGCGTACTTCATGGCGCTGTTCCTCTTCGCGAGCCTTTGCGCCTTGCCAGACCTCGGCGGGCAGCAATCGGTTCGCGACCGTTTTCTGACGTTGCCCCGAAACCGCCAGATCCTGCTTTCGCTTGCCGCGCTGCTCGGACTCGCCATTGCACCCTTCCTGGGGTATCGGGTTGCAGTGGGTGTCGTTCGCGGTCCGATGGCCTCCTTTGATCGTTTTCAGGAGCACATCCAGATGGCCTGGTTTGTGGCGCGCTTCTTCGATCACGACTCCATCGTTGTCAACGACGTGGGCGCGGTCACCTTCTACTCTCATGCGCACTTTCTTGATGCCGTAGGTCTTGCGAGCGAACGCCCCGCCAGGCTTTTGCACGAAGGCCATTCCATGACCCCGCAGGATCTGGCCGCATGGGCTAAATCGGAGAAGGCGTCGATCGCGATCCTTCAGACCGATTGGGGCTACATCCAGCGGCTTATGCCGCCCCCCGGCTGGATCGCTGTGGGAAAATGGAAGCTCGCGCGAAACGTCGTCTTTGCCGATCGAACTGTCGGTTTTTACGCCACAGATCGAGAATCTCTTCCGAAGATCTGCCATGCCCTGCAACACTTCACGCTTCCCCCCGGTGTAACCTTTCTGGGGGCGCCGGGAGTTTGCCCGGTCAACTCCGCGCCTTGAGCACTTTGCAGACTCATCCGACCTCGCACAAGGTCTCTTCGCGTCTTTCCAGCCCTAAGTTACTCTGAACCGATGCGTTCGCCAGTCATCGGGCTTGACTTCGGAACAACCAACAGCTCCGTTGCTCTGGCCTCTTCAACCGGCATCGAGCTCATCCGCTTTGCCGGTGGCTCGGCGTCCTCCCGCTCGCTGCTCTACCTCGAGCAACATCGCACCGCCGGGCGCACCTCCACCGACGCCTTCACGGGTTCCGCTGCTATCGAGCGCTATCTGCAGCGCCACACCGCCCAGGTAGAACGTCCCGGCAGGCTGATCCAATCGCTCAAGAGCTACCTCGCCGTCCGCAACCTGAATGGCACAGAGGTCTTCGGTCGCCGCTACACCCTTGAAGATCTGATCAGTCGTATCCTCACCGATCTTCGCGCGGCCGCCTCTGCCAGCGTTGGCGCGGAGGTCACGCGGGCCGTCGTTGGCCGTCCTGTCCGCTTTGTCTCTTCTGAGAGCAACGCCGACGACGTCTTCGCCTTGGATCGCCTCTCCGCCGCGCTCCGTGTCTCTGGCTTTACCGACGTGAGCTTTTTCGCAGAACCGGTCGCCGCCGCCCTGAGCTATGAAGCCACGCTCGATCATGACGAACTCGTCTTGATCGGAGACTTCGGTGGTGGCACGTCAGACTTTACTCTGATCCGCGTTGGTCCCGGAGCCCGCCATCTCTCGGCCGACCAGCGCATCCTTGGCAGCTCCGGCGTCGGTCTAGCCGGCGACGCCCTCGATGCCAGGCTCATCCGTCACCTCGTCGCTCCTGCGCTCGGCTCCGCAGCGACCCTCACCTCCTTCGGCAAGCCACTGCCCGCCGTACCCGCGTGGATCTACGCCAATCTCGAGCGCTGGCACTACCTTTCTTTCCTGCGCACCCGCAACGTCGAAGGCATCCTGGCGACCGCACGCCTTCGTGCCGCACAGCAACCGGCGGTTGAGCGGCAGATCGACTCGCTCATTACCCTGATCGATGAGGACCTCGGCTACGCCTTGCATCAGGCGGTGCAGCAAACCAAGGTAGAACTCTCCGCCTCAACCTCGGCTGAGTTTCACTTTCGCGAAGCTGGCTTGAAGCTTCGTGCCACCGTCACACGCTCGCAGTTCGAGTCCTGGATCCAGCCGGAACTCGCATCCATTGCCAACGCCGTGGACACCCTGCTCAGCCAGAGTCAAGTTGAAGCCCACGCCGTTGACCGCGTCTTTCTCACCGGCGGCACCAGCTTCGTTCCGGCGGTCCGTCGCATCTTCGATGATCGCTTCACCTCTGCCCGTGTCGTCATTGGTGAAGCGTTCACCGCCGTAGCCGAGGGACTCGCACTCTCCGCTGTCACAGCGACCCGTTAAATTTCAAGCTATTTGCTACTGCTTCCGGCACACATCCACAGCTTCATGCACCCGCGTCCACTCTTCACTGCGCCCAAACATCTTGATGCCGATGTACCCGCGCAGCTTCAAGACATCTCCGTCGGCCGCCAGTGCTCCGGAGTACGTCTTCCCAGCCTTCGGGTCGTACAACGTTCCGCCCTCTGCCTTGTTTCCATCTGCGATCACCTTGAAGCCGCTGCCGATCTGCAAGCCGCACAGCGGACGCGAGCGCAGACTTGCCTCGGGATTGTTGTGATCCTCCGTGCCCGGCGCTCCCTGCTCCAACTGCATGATCTTCATGCAGACCGCATCCCCACAGCTGTACGCGCTTATGATCGAGCCAGTGGGCGTGCGCCAGTTTCCCTTGACTCCCGCCATCTGCCCCATAGCCGCCGTCGCCAGCAGCGCTACCGTCCCCACAATCCATCTTGGTTCCAAAGCAGTCCTCCGCGCCGCAGAGAAGATGCGCCCGAACGCACTCCCCGCTCCTCGTGAACCGACGCTATTTGTTGTTCTGTCCTCCGTCAACTCTTGCCCTATCATCCCCGCTCAGGCTTCTTCGATCCTGACCGTCACTCCTTACAATCAAGAGCAGCCATGCCATCGCCGCTTGCAGGCCGTCGCATCCTGATCACCCGCACCCGAGCTCAGGCCTCCGCTCTCGCTGCGGGCCTGGTTGATCAAGGTGCGATACCCATCGTCATCCCTGCCATCGAGATCGTTCCGCCCACCAGCTTCTTCGACCTCGACGAGACCCTGGCATCTCTCAACGATTTTGATTGGGTCATCCTGACCAGCAGCAATGCGGTCGATGCCGCCCTCAGCCGCGCCCGCCACCTGGGCCTTATCTTTCAGCCTCAGCGCCTTGCCGCCATCGGCCCTGCTACCGCCGCAGCCCTGGCCGGGGCCAACCTGCGGACGCCGCATCCATCCGTGCTCCTGCCGCCTGTCGCCGTCGCGGAGTCGCTGCTGGATCAACTGCTGCCTCTCCTTGCGGCGCGCCCGGCTCATCTCGGCCCCGCGAAGATTGCTCTACTTCGCGCAGAGTCAGCGCGCGACATCCTTCCGGCAGCGCTTCGCACTTCGGGCGCCCTCGTCAGGATTGCGACGGCTTACCGCACCGTCATCCCGCTTACGTCCGTGGATGCGCTGCGCCAAAGCTTCAGCGCGGCCGGATCCCTTCCAGACGCTGTCACCTTCACCAGCTCCTCGACTGCCAGCCACCTGCCGCCACTTCTCGCTGCCGCCGGTCTAACCCTGCCGCCCAAGACGCTGCGCATCTCTATCGGCCCGGTCACCAGTGCAACGCTCTGCGAGCTCGGCCTTCCTCCCCACATAGAGGCCACCTCACCCACCATCCCTGCCCTCATCGACGCTCTCATCCAGGCATTTACTCTTCGCTCAAACCCGCCTGCAAACTCACCCTAGGTCGCTGTTCCCGCCCGGCCTGGTGTCCGCGTCTTCGCCAAAGCAGGAGTGATCCCACCCTCAGCAATGGCCACCGTCCCCTCCGGTGTCCATCGCTCGCCAGAGCTCCACGTCTTGTCCTTGGATCGACAGACCGTCTCCAGCCTGCAGTCAGCGCACCGCGGCTTCCGCGCAACACACACCTGCCGTCCATGAAAGATAATCCAGTGGCTGTAGTTGATCCACTCTGCCTCCGGGATCACCTTCTGCAGATCGCGCTCCACCTTCTCGGGTGCGGTCTCCTTCGTCAGCTCCAGCCGCCCTGAGACCCGCAGCACATGCGTGTCCACCACCACACCCACCGCTATGCCATACCAGCTTCCCAACACGACGTTCGCCGTCTTGCGCGCCACCCCGGGCAAACGCAGTAGATCCTCCATGGTCTGCGGCACAGCGCCGCCAAACTCCTCCGTCACCAGGCGCGCCGCACCCTGGATCGACTTCGCCTTCGAGCGAAAGAACCCTGTCGTCCGCACCACCTCTTCGAGAGCCGGAAGCGTCGCTAACGCCATAGCCTGCGGAGTAGGGAAGAGCCGGAACAACTCCGGTGTCACCAGATTCACGCGAGCATCCGTACATTGCGCCGAAAGAATCGTCGCAATGGTTAACTCCCACGCGTTGCGGTGATGGAGCGCGCACACCGCGTCTGGATACATCTCGCGAAGCCGCTGTAGAACCTCCGCAACCCGCGCCTTATCCGTGGCTCGCATCGCGCGAGGCCTTCCAATCGTCACCATGCGCTATCCCAGCCGGTTCAGCATCTCTTCTGCCGGCAGCCGCACACACGAGAAAATGGGCGTGTCCTCGAGCGTGTACAGACTGATCTCCGTCTCCCGCAGCTGCTGCACCAGGTCAAGGAAGTCTTCGGGAAAGTTCGTCTCGAACGCCACCACAAACTCCTGGTCGTCGATCCCAAAGGAGTACGTCGTATTCAACTTCACTCGCGGATACAGCAGCCCGATGCGAATATGCTCATCCATCAGCCGCTTCCGCTCCGCTGCCGATAGCAGATACCACGGCCGCGTCTTCCAGAAGGGGTAAATGAAGATGTACTTCTGTCCGCCCGGTCGAATCGCGCCTCGCCCCTCACCCTCGCTCTCGTCCTCGCGGTCGATCTGGTACTGCGATCGCTTCGTCATCGCCAGAAAGTTATGCGGTGAGTTCAGATACCCGCCAAGTGGTGTGCCCATCAGCTCCGACCGCATCCGGTTCAGCTCCTCCACCGAGTAGCCGATCGACCAGATACACATGTCCACGTCGCCCCGCGTGCCGATCGTCGAGTAGGTCAGCGACAGAAACTCGCCCGGCTTGTTCCACCGCTTCAGCACCTGGGCGAACGCTCGGCGGTGCTCCGCCTTCTCCTCCGCCGGCAGCCGCCGCCACTCCGGCAGCACCTTGTAAAAGCTGAAGCAAACAATCTGCCGCTTCACTGCCGGCTTCGATGGATTGCGCGGCGCCGCAGCATAGCTGCTCGCCGGCCTGCCCAAGGACACAGGCGCCGCTGCCGCCGCGGCAACAGGGGAGGGAACTGCTGTCGTTGGCGCTTCCGTGATCTCGGGCTGGGGTGTAAGAGTCTCTGCCATAGCCTCTATTCTCTCGCGAACGCCCACCGCGAGCAAAGCCGCGCTTCCATCAGCCGGTATACTCATCCCGAAATGTCAGAAAAAGTCTTCGCCCTCCTCGTCGCCCTGATTGCCAGTGGCGGCTACGCCACGGTCGCCCTGCTTATGGCGATCCAGTCGGCCTGCATCCCCATCCCGTCTGAGGTCATCATGCCGCTCGCCGGCTATGCCCTCGCGCACACTCAGCTGCAACTCGTACTTCTGGCCACGGTCGCTTCACTCGCCTCGAACATCGGCTCCATCCCCGCCTACTGGGTCGGCGCCCGCGGTGGCCGTCCCATGGTCGAGCGCTACGGTAGCTACATGCTCCTCAGCCATCGCGATCTCGACCTCGTCGACCACTTCTTCGCAAAGTTCGGCTCCATCACCGTGCTCGTGGGCCGCATGCTGCCCATCGTCCGCACCTTCATTGCCTTCCCGGCCGGTGTCGCGAGGATGAACCAGTTCCGCTTCCACCTCTACACCTTCCTCGGCTCCTGGCCCTGGTGCTACGCCCTCGCCTACATCGGCATGCGCCTCGGCGCCAGTTGGAATACCAATCCCCGCTTCAAAGAGATCTTCCACCGCTTCCATCTCGGCGTCGAACTCATCCTTCTTGTCGGCATCGTCTGGTTCATCGCCTCCCACTGGAAGAACCGCATCCGCACCAACGCCTCTCCCGGATCCGCAGCCTGACCGAGCGGCACCAGCTTCGAACGCCTTCCAGTCAAGCCGCTAGCGGCCATCCCGGATGGCTGCTGCCTGTGCTCGTCTGCCTCACCAGCGTCATCAGCTTCTCCGCACCTCTGCGTCACCCGGAGATCCCGCAGATGGCCTGGTTCCAGGACGATCTCTTCTACTACCTCAAGATCGCGTCCAACCTCGTCGCTGGTCATGGGTCCACCTTCGACGGCATCCATCAGACGAATGGGTACCATCCGCTCTACTTGGCCCTCCTGTGCGTCCTCACGCGCGTTGATGCGAGCTTCCCCTTTCTCTGCGTCTGTCTGTGTCTCCTGGGTGTGCTGGCGTCGGTCGTCAGCGTCCTCGCCATCCGCTCTGTGCTTCAGCAAGCCGCTCCTGAAAACGCCGCCCTCGCCGACCCGCTGGCCGTGCTCGTCCTCGTTCCTTGCTTCAACACCTTCTACCAGGGCATGGAGACGACGCTCACGCTCCCGCTCGGCTTCCTTCTGCTCGCCTGGTGGTCCCGCGCCCTAACGCGTCTCACTCCTGCTCGTCTCACGTCCGCATCAGCAGCTTTCGGCGGCCTGCTTGCCGCGCTTCTCGTCCTCTCACGGCTGGACTCCGCCTTGCTCGTCGTCCTCCTCATCAGCACAACGGCCCTGGCGAGAAAGCGCTTCCCAAGTGTCACCCCGGCAGCCTGCCTCTCTTTCGCCAGCGTTCTTGCGCTGTGTCTCGTGCCCTACTTCACTCTGAACAAACTTCACTTCGGCGCCTGGCTCCCAATCTCCGGAGTCGCAAAGCAGCTCCGCATCCACCACACCCCAAGCCTTGCAGTCTGGCGCAGTGTCCTCCAGCCGAAGGCCTCGCTCTACCTCTCCCTCGCGGCCATCGTCCTCTTCGTCTGGCTTCTGCCTCGCCTCAACCCCACGCTCCAGGTCGTTCTCGCCTCCGCGATCGCCTTCCGCTGGCTCCATTTCGCCGTAATCTCGGTCGTGAGCGACTGGCCGCTCTGGGGCTGGTACTTCTACTCCGTTCGCTTCGCCATCCTCGCGTTCTTCGCTCTCGCCGCCACGGCTGCCTCTCGTCTCGGCGTCGTTCGACACGCAAAGCTCGTCGCCAACTCGCTCTTCGCCGTCGCGCTCCTCCTTCTCCCGCTGCAAACATGGGTTCTGGATCCCACGATGGCAGACATCCATGCCGTCGCCGTCGCTCTAAGCCGCTTTGCCACCACGCACCCTGGGGCATACGCCATGGGAGATCGCGCGGGCATGGTCGGCTATCTGCTTCCTGACCCCGTCTACCAGACCGAAGGCCTCGTCTCGAACCTTGCCTTTCTCGACCACATCCGTCGCGAAGACGATCTTCGGTCCACGCTTCGCCGCGAGGGTGTCCGCTACTACATCACCAGCACACCAGCCGCCATCGCCAGTGACTCCTGCCTTCTCGCCTCAGAGCCCGCCCTGGCCGGTCCTGACTCCCACCACATGCGCTCCCGCTTCTGCGCCCCTCCCATCCTCACCCTGCCCGGCGCCTACACCACCCAGGTCTTCGATCTCGAGCAGCAGCCATGAACCGCCCTCGCAGCCATTCCACACCACGCTGAAATGCCGCTGTTTCCCTTTCACCTCTGTAGTACCCTTTGCGGAACCTGGCCGAAGCTTCTCACGTATGTAGCCCAAGGTGACGCTCTCAGGAGAGGACCTCATGCGCTTCCTTGCCCCCGCAACAATGTTAATCGTCGCTGGCGCGCTCCATGCACAGCCCTTCAGTACATCTACCTGCCCGCCGGAAAGTAACTACCACTGGGACGACACACCTCAAGCCTGTGAGCTGCGAAGGACCACGCTATCGCTGGTAAATGGCGGCGTCATCGTAACCGGAGAAAATGGCGGCGTTGACTTGATCGGAGAGGATCGGCAGGACGTCCTGCTTGAAGCCCGCATCGTTGCTCGGTCTTCAAGCCAGGCAGCTGCAGACACCCTGCTTCGGGAGGTCACGATTCTCACTGACGGCAGTATCCGGGCAAAAGGGCCTAGCACTGTCTCCTCGCAACCCTCCTGGTACGTCTCCTTCACGCTTCATGTGCCGCGACACGTCAACGCCGAACTCAACACTCACAACGGCGGCATCAACCTGAGCCACGTCGAAGGCAAGCTGACCGCGGAGACGCACAACGGTGGGATCGCCATCGCAGATCTTGGTGGCGACGTTCATCTGCTTACCGTTAATGGCGGCCTGAGCGTGGACCTCTCGGGAACGCATTGGGTCGGCTCAGCTCTTTCAGCCAGAACAACGAACGGCGGCATCGCTGTCCAGGCTCCGGCACAGTACTCCGCTCACCTCATCACGCAGACGGAACATGGAGGCACCTCAATCAACTTCCCCATCACCGTACAGGGCTCTATCGGGAAGCGCATCGATACCAGCCTCGGACAAGGTGGCGCAACCATCGAGTTCATCACGGTCAATGGTGGTGTCTCCATCGACAAATCCTAGCGCGCTGTTGCTTCAGGTGCCCTTCTCTGATGACGAAGAGTGTCAGTCAGCGAGGCAGCCGCGAATAACGACAATTGTCAGCAGAAGCAATACGACACCCATGCCGAGCGCCAGAGGATGTATCCACCGAGCAAGAAACTGCAAGGTGCCGACCCACTCGGCTTGCCTTCGCAGCAGACTTTGCTCTACGTCACTCTTTTGCTATCTTCCCGGCCAGATACGCGCCACTCTCCTCCGTTTGCCCCATCTCTCCACCGCGAGCGATACTAACCTGTCCGCTAAACCGGCAATCCACACCACAGAAGGGTACGTCCAGCACAATGTCCACACCCGAAACCGCCAGCCCCACGGCGGCCAGCATCACCCCCGCAACCGGCAAGCTCGGCATCATGATTCCCGGTATGGGGGCCGTCGCCACCACTCTCATCGCCGGCGTTGAAGCCGTTCGCCGCGGCCTCGCCAAACCCATCGGCTCCACCACCCAGATGGGCACCATCCGGCTCGGCAAGCGCACCGACGAGCGCAGCCCGCTCATCAAGGACTTCGCGCCCATCGCAAAGCTCGACGACCTCGTCTTCACCGGCTGGGACATCTTCGGCGGCAACCTCTACGACGCCGCCAAGCACGCCCAGGTCCTCGACCGCGATCAACTCGAAGAGATCCGCCCCTTTCTGGAATCCATCGAGCCCATGCCCGGCGTCTTCGATCAGCACTACGTCAAACGCCTCAACGGCACGTCCGTCAAGCAGGGTAAAAACAAGTGCGATCTCGCCAACCAGATCCGCAACGACATCGCCGCCTTTAAGCAGAAGACCGATCGCCAGGTCATGATCTGGTGCGGCTCGACCGAGATCTTCCTCGAAAAGACCCCCGCCCACCAGACGCTCGAAGCCTTCGAAAAGGGCCTGGTCGACGACGATCCCAGCATCGCGCCCTCCATGCTCTACGCCTGGGCCGCGCTCAAGGAGGGCATCCCCTTCGCTAACGGCGCCCCCAATCTCACCGTCGACATCCCCGCCCTGCGCGAGCTCTCGCGCAAGATGAACGCCCCCATCTGCGGCAAGGACTTCAAGACCGGCCAGACCTTCATCAAGACCGTCCTCGCTCCCGCCTTCAAGACCCGCATGCTCGGTGTCGCCGGCTGGTACTCCACCAACATCCTCGGCAACCGCGATGGCGAGGTTCTCGACGATCCCGAGTCCTTCAAGACCAAGGAAGAGTCCAAGCTTGGCGTGCTCGACATTATCCTCCAGCCCGAACTCTACCCCGACCTCTACAAGGATCTTTACCACAAAGTCCGCATTAACTATTACCCGCCTCGTGGTGATAACAAAGAGGGTTGGGACAACATCGACATCTTCGGCTGGCTCGGCTACCCGATGCAGCTCAAGGTCGACTTTCTCTGCCGCGACTCCATCCTCGCCGCCCCGCTCGCCCTAGACCTCTGCCTCTTTCTCGATCTCGCCGCCCGCACCCCCAGCCTGCGCGGCATCGGCATCCAGGAATGGCTCTCCTTCTACTTCAAAGCTCCCGACAGCGCCCCCGGCGTCTATCCTGAGCATGACCTCTTCATCCAGTCAATGAAGCTCAAAAACACCCTCCGCCACATCATGGGCGAAGACCTCATCACCCATCTCGGCCTCGATTATTACGGCGAGTAGCTAAATATTGAGCACGCCCGTTAATGAAAGGCCCATGACGATGAACAGTCGCGAGCCGCGTCCCGCGCGGTCCACTTCACTTCGCCACATCCCAGCCCTTGACGGGCTTCGAGGATTCGCCATCCTTCTTGTCTTTATCTTTCACTACGGCGGTGGCTCCAGTTCTCCGAATCCCGTGCTGCACTTCATCGGCCTCGTGCGGGTTGGCCTCTGGATCGGCGTCCCGCTCTTCTTCGTTCTGTCTGGATACCTAATCACGGGCATTCTCTGGGTCTCGTACTCCAACCAGCACTGGTGGAAGAACTTCTACATCCGGCGATCACTTCGCATCTTCCCGCTCTACTACTTATCGCTTGCCATCATCGGTGTGACCGCGTTCGGCTTCGGCGATGTTCATCGCTATTTCCAACACATTTGGCCATTTGCGCTCTATTTGCAAAACTTACCATTCGCGTTCACCATGTCCGATCTCGGATCGCCTGCCAGAGGAGACATTTACTGGTCCCTGGCGGTCGAGGAACACTTCTATCTAGTCTGGCCCTTTCTGCTGTTCACCGCCCGCACTCTCCGGCAGGCTCGCTTGTACTGCGTGGCTATATTTGTCCTCTCCTTCGCCTTCCGGATCTATGGGACGAGTCCAGCTCACGAGATCCTGTTCATCCCCGGTAACACGCTCTCTCGCGTAGGAGAACTTGCTATTGGCGCGTACCTCGCCCTTCTCGCTCAGGATTCGCAAACTACCTGGGATAGGGCCACGCACTACGCTCCTACAATCGCCATACTCTCCTTCGTTACCTACGTTGCTCTCGGATGCTACACCGGAACTCTTGCGCCGGTCTCGCGAGGCATGATTGTGTTTGGTATGCCGTGCGTCGGCATTCTTTTCGGCACCGTCCTAATGCTTTGCATGCGGCAGGGCACCTGGATGGAACGCTGCGCCGAAACTAGGTGGCTCCGGAAGCTCGGCAAGATCAGCTACGGGGTATATATCTATCACGCGCTCGCAA
Organism: uncultured Acidobacteriaceae bacterium; assembly: GCA_964236325.1. Taxonomy (GTDB): domain Bacteria; phylum Acidobacteriota; class Terriglobia; order Terriglobales; family Acidobacteriaceae; genus Edaphobacter. The sequence goes on from CAXSEC010000020.1 coordinate 32,854, forward strand.
TGCCACTCGCTGTCGCAGCATCGATGCTCGTCCTTCCCCAATCAGCCCACAATGCCTTCCTTGGCGCTCGCTTCATCTTCGGCGCTCTTTTCTCAGTGGGATTTGCTCTAATCTCATTCAAGTTCTTTGAAAGTCCATTTCTTATTTTGAAAGATCGCTTCACGCAGCGTCGCTATCCCGTTCCGCCGCTGCACAGCGTACTGGACTGACTCTCTATGTCAACTCCGAATCAAAGACTGCCTACCCGAGAAAGTCCACGTAATAGCCGGACCTATTCGCCTGAATTCGCAATGTTTTTGGCTTCGGGCGTCGAAAACGCCTTGGCGACGGCCTGGAGCCTCGGCCATAGCACTTTGCTACCCACCTCTGTCTTCGAGGACACTGGCACAATCTCCTCAATGGAGTGCTCGCGTTTGAGGATCGCCAGTTGCTTGGCCAACTGATTATTGGAGAGGCGATCACTTTTGGTAGCCACTACTAAATGCGACCGTCCGGTCTGTTGCAGATACTCAATCAGCTGATGATCATTAGCCTGAGGCGGAATATTAATATCAATCAGGCATACACACAGCGCCAGCGTTTCTCGCTCTGCTAGATACGGCTCGATAAACTTCGGCCACTCCGCCGAAATCGACTTCGAGATCT
>CAXSEC010000021.1:0-32967 GCA_964236325.1 uncultured Acidobacteriaceae bacterium
CCTGGATTATTGGCTGGGATCTTACGCTTGAGTACGCAATGGGAGCTAGTACTGTTTCTTCTGGATGGTCGAACAATTTCGTCGAGTTTCTGGCGATCTTCGGTCTGAAGTTCCCCTTATGGCTGGCGTATGACCACTGGACCGGGCTGCGAACGGCGCTGACGACTGTCTGCCGCGACTCGATTCACGCAGATCATCCAGAGCTGGTCATGGGAACGCGGGAGTTCAGCGCCGCTTTGCTGAGTCTGGTACAGCATCCCACCCCGGAACTTACCGCAAAGGCGCATACGCTGCTGAGCGCACCGCATCTTTTTGGTGTAGAGCTCGGATTTAACCTGCCAGCATTTCTCATCGCCCTCTTGATCACCTCAATCCTTGTCGTTGGGATCAAGGAGTCAGCAAAGTTCAACAGCGGGATCGTTGTAATGAAGCTCGCAGTGGTGCTGTTTGTTCTTGGTCTTGGCTCCCACTATGTGAATCGGGCTAACTGGGGATCGGACTGGCATAGCTTTGCTCCGATGGGTATGGGGGGCATCGGTCTGGCGGCGGGTCTGGTGTTCTTTTCCTATATCGGCTTTGACGCCGTGTCGACGACGGCACAGGAGGCAAAGAACCCGCAACGCGATCTTCCCATCGGCATCATTCTTTCGCTCTTCATCTGTACCCTGCTCTACATCGGCATCGCGGCCGTTCTGACGGGTATGGTGCCCTGGCAGTCCATCAACATCGAAGCGCCGCTGGTTCGTGCCTTCCTCGACTACCAGGTGGGATGGGCGGCTAATATCGTCACGATCGGATCGATCGCGGGACTTACCAGCGTCATGCTGGTGATGTTGCTCGGCCAGAGCCGTGTGCTCTATGCCATGGCGCACGACGGATTGCTGCCGAAGAAGTTCTTTGGTGATATTCATCCACGCTTCCGCACTCCGTGGAAGGGGACGATTCTGGCCGGTGTCCTGGCAGCGGTCGTTGGCAGTGTCACACCGATCGACGACATCGGAAAGATGGTGAACATCGGAACGCTGCTTGCCTTTGTGATTGTGTGCGTCGCCATTCTCGTCCTGCGCAGGACGGATCCGGAGCGACCACGTCCGTTCAGGACTCCACTGGTTCCGGCAGTGCCAATCCTTGGCATCCTGTTCAACGGCTACATGATGTACACCCTCGGCAAATGGAACTGGATTCGGTTGATCGTCTGGCTTCTGATCGGTCTGGTGGTGTACTTCGGCTACAGCCGTCATCACAGCGAGGTCCGCAAGAGGCGAGCCTAAGCGGCCGCGTCACCTCAAAGCCCAGGCATTGAACCCGATCAGGGATGAGGTTGGAGCAGGATGGTGCTTACGGCTGCGGGATCGTCTCTCAGCTTCAGGTAGAGCGGCCCATCCGCAGGTCGTGCCACCATCAAGGTTGATCCCACAAAGCCATCCGGCACGTCTACCTGCTTGTCGAAGGAAGCATCTGGAGAGATGCCTGACAGCAGATAGAGATCGCTTCCACTCAGGACACAGTTCAGGCCTGCAGTGGCCGTGCACTTCAGGTCTGTCAGCTGTGGCAGACGAACCAACGTGGCAAGGGGCAACCAATCACTGGCAGTGCCGTCATGGAGCACAAGGCGCAGGCGAAGCGGGCCAAAGGCTGAACTTCCAAAGGTCTTTCGCAGATCAAGCTGGGCGAGCACCGTGTTGCGATCCTCAAGGACCAGGGAGCCGTCCGCAAGGCTGAGCTTGTCATGCAGAGAGTCATCTTCGCTGCTGATCTCTATCTGAGCGTCGCGGGGGAAGGGTGTCGCGGACCGGAGGGACAGGGTTAACTGTGCACTAAGGGGCACATCATCAGGATTTAGGAGCTGGATCGGCGTTGCTTCCGTGGCGCGAACGACTCGGCGACTCAGGATCGTTACAGCAGGGCGCGGAGGCAGCACCGTAAACGGGATCGTGAAGGTCCGTCCATCCGCCAGCGTGACCTCTCCGGCTAGCTGAGTTCCAGGCTTAAGCTTCGGCGAGGGTGTCCCCGATGTGAGCTTGAGAAGAAGAGGTGCTGCCGCATCGTTCCCGCCCGTCAGAGTGGCTGAACGATCTTCGCCGACCGGCTGCATGAAGGTTAGAGAATCAAATTGAAGCTGCCTGATCTCCGACAGGGTAGAACCTGAGAGCAGGAGACTCGGATCCCCCAGGTGATAGTCAACGCCCTTCAACTGAGCCGGCTTGGAGAAGGCCTGGATGGACAGGATCTCAGGATCCGCTTTTCCGAACTGGCGAACGAGAAAGTGAATCGCCCCAGGATTCGCGGAGTGGAGGGAGAGGCTCAGGGAGACCGTGTTGCGCTTATCCGCTGGCTTCCACTCAAGTTTCTGATCAGGTTCGCCGGTCTCCTGTGCGGTAACAGATTGAAGGCACGCAGTTCCGCTCGAGGAAAGTAAGAGATGGTTCTGCTCTCCCAGGATGATGTGATCGTCACTGGCGGTCAGTTTCCAGTCGCCACCGGGCGCAACTTGAACCGGCAACGTTGGCCCGGAGAAGGGGTCGAATCCCCACTGTCCATCAACGGTAGCCGACCCTTCGATGGATGCAGGCGCGCTCGGCGCTGCCGGTGACTGGGGAGCACTGGTGGTGGCCAGCTTCGTCGCGGGCGGACCTTCAGACGCGTGTGGAGCGTGATCTGCAGAAGGTTCCAAGGGATGACGGTCGTCCGCCGCGGAACGGACCACCAAGCCTCCCTGGAACGCGTCGGGTGTCAAAGGAAGCTCGGTGCCCGCAATGCTGCGCTCACGATGGAGAACCAGATCGTGGGCGAAGGCGGTAGAGAAGACGAGCGGCGCGCCTTCGACGGGCAAGGCTACATCCGGCCGAAGCAGGCATGTCACCTGTTTGGCCTCTGAGGCGCGCAGCATCGGCGCCGGCGCCTTTTGCACTGCCGGCATGCCAATCACGATGACCGACTTTGGATTCTCGAATGAGGGTGGAGTATTCAATCGCAGGTTGAGGGCTTCGTTCTGCGGGAAGGCGATCGCCGGGATGTACGAATAATGCGCGGTATGCAGGTTACTCATGATGCGAACCACATCGACGATGGAGCCAACATAGGCGCTATACATGCCGCCCCCGGCCATCTGCGTCGTGCTGGCGGAGTTGATAAGGTCGGAGCTGGCGCCGCTGGTTAGACTGTTGACGATGGACTGCCCGTGTCCGTCGTCGAGAAGACTTTGGCTTCCGCTCTGCGTAAGGCAATTGTATTGAGCGTCCACCGGCTTCTTGAAGCAGTCTGCGTTCGGTTTCAGGTTCAACGTTCGCGCCAGAAACTCAGAGTGTTCTGCAATGGCCTTCGTGTCATCGGGAGAAACCTTGCGCATCTCGTCCAGATATTTTTCTATGCGGGCTTGTTCAAATCCGGCCTCGTTCAAGTCCTGCGAGGCTCGAACGAAGACGCCAGGCCTGGCACGGATCGCCGAGCGAAGCGCACTGATGTCTCCGCCTGTCTCCGGCGCCAGAAGGAGTAGAACCTGCTGAGCACCCGCGGGAACGGTGACATCCGCGCCTTCCGCCTTGATCTTCCGATCCCATGTCTGGATCTTAACGATCCAGTTCTCCGGCGGCGGGTTGGTGGTTCCACGCAAAAAGACAGCAACCAGAAGATACTTGACCGACTGAGTCTCAGGAAGCTCGGCGTGCAGCCAGAGATGATCCCCTTCCAGAAGGTTTGGAACGCTGGCAATTGGAAGTGATCTGCCACCCCGGGTGACGCGAACGTCGACCTTCGGCCCACTTAGATCAAAGCGCGCTGCGTCTGGGGCCGCGAACAGGAAGCTGGACAAAGCAAGACAAAGGGGCGAAGCAAACCAGGCAGATCGGGCCGAAAACAACATAGTTCTATCTTAGACGGCCTGGTACGCACGCCATAACACGATCGTCGTAGGGTAACGAACCCGCTACCGCTGCCGGCTAGACGCGTGATCACTGGCGATGACGCCATCCCGGATCGTCACGATGCGATCTGCGAACTCCGCGATGTCAGGTTCATGGGTTACAAGAACGATAGTGTTTCCCTTGGAGTGAAGATCATCAAAGAGTGCCATGATCTCGACGCCCGTTTTCGAGTCCAGATTGCCCGTAGGTTCGTCTGCCAGAATGATCGACGGCCGGTTTACCAGAGCCCGTGCGATCGCGACACGCTGTCTTTGACCACCGGAGAGCTCGTTCGGCTTGTGCATCATGCGTGTCCCAAGATTGACTGACTCGAGCACTGCCTTCGCGCGCGCAGTTCGCTCGGCCGCGGGAGTGCCGTTGTAGATGAGAGGCAGTTCGACGTTATGGAGGGACGACGCTCGCGCCAAGAGATTGAAGGTCTGGAACACAAACCCAATCTCCTTGTTCCGAATGCGAGCAAGTTCGTCGTCGTTCAACTCTGAGACATCGTGCCCATTCAGCCAGTACCTTCCCTGCGACGGCGAATCCAGGCATCCGATCAGGTTCATTAACGTCGACTTGCCGGACCCTGAGGGACCCATGATCGCGACGTATTCGTTCTGCCTGATGCGCAGATTCACCCCACGAAGCGCGTGTACCTCCTGGTCTCCCATCGAGTATGTCTTCCACAGGTTATCCGTAACAATGATGTCCCCAGGCTGCGGCCCCTTCGCAAGCTGATCTTTAGTTGTCGACTCGATTTCTGAGATCATTTCACCCTCCGGTCCGCTGGTGTAGCAATGATACGCATGGCTTGATGGTGTGGTTCCGCAGAGAGTGACGGTACTTACTCGGTGGCAGCAGGAGCCTCTGGCGTGTTGTCTGGTTTGACGAACGTACCGCTCTTCAGCGAGCGCAGGACCTTGTAGGCTCCCGTAACGATCTCAGTGTCCTGAGTGAGACCCGAGATGACCTCAATCTCTGTTGCCCCGGTGATCCCGGTGGTCACTGGAACAAAGTTTGCATGGGATTTATCGTGGCGATCCGGCGCGATGGTGTACACACCCTGCGCAAGGTGAGGCTTTGATCCTGCGGCCACGACTGCTCCGGGCTTTGCCTTACCCTGGTTTGCTGCAAGCGTCTTCTCGGCGTCCGGATCGCGTTCAACCAACGCCTGAATGGGCAGTGTAAGAACGTCCGAGCGGCGCGCCGTCGTGATCTTGGCAGTGGACGAGAGACCAGGCCGCAACTGATCTGAACTTTCATCCAGGGTCACGACCACCTTGAAGTCCTTTGCTTCTTCCGTGCCGGTTGTGCTCTGGCTGGTCGCGATGCCTGTGGTTCGCAGCAGGGCCTGGTCGCCGACCTCCGTGACATGGCCCTTGAAGCTCTTCCCGGGAAGAGCATCGACCGTGACCTCCGCCGGCTGGCCAAGACGCACGTTTACGATGTCCGTCTCATCCACCTTCACCTCTGCCGTGATAACGGACATGTCGGCCAGGGTCATCAGCGTGGAACCTTCAGCGTTCTGGATGCCGACCACGACGGTTTCCCCCTCGCGTACCGGCACGTTGGTGACCAGGCCATCAAAGGGCGCACGACTCACCGTTTTATCCAGCGCGTCGTAGTTCGCCCGCTGGCTGGCGACGGTTTGATTGACGTGGGCGCGGGCAGAGAGCGTCTGCGCCTGCGACTGGTTTTCCGCCGCCTGGCGTTGCGCAAGCGTTGCGCTCGACATATCGTAGGCGGCCTGCTTCGCGTCGAAGTCCTGCTTGGAAATCAATTTCTCGTCATACAGCGAGTGCGCGCGTGTGTAGTCCAGCTTCTTCTGCTCGAGATCGGCAGCGGCCTCCTGAACGTTTGCGGCAGCTGTCTTCTCCGCGGCCACGTTCGAGAGCACGTCGGTCTTTGACGAGGCGATGGTTGCCTGCTGGGCGGCTACTGTTGCTGAGGGCTGGACGTTCTCGATCGTTGCTAGAACAGCTCCCCGATGAACGTGGTCACCTTCCTTGACGTCGAGCTTCGTGATTCGCCCAAAGGCGGTTGCTCCCACGTTCACATAGGTCTTCGGCTTGATCTGGCCGGTGCCGCTCACCATGGCGACCAGGTCTTGCCGCACAACCTTGCTGGTCGTCACCTTGATCACGTTCGCCCGATCGTGTTGAACCACGCCGAAGGCAATCGCTCCTGCAATCAGAAGACCGAGGATCATCCATAGTGTCTTTTTCCGTGTCAAGGTCAACCTTCTTCGAAAGGGCAGTTTACGAGATCGGGAAGCGCCGGCTGGCTATAGTGAAGCCTGACGCGCTCTGGTCTCTGCTAGCTTTGTCGGCGATTATATACAGCCAATTCGGCGAGGCGTTCATCCTAGCCGCGCCTTGTGTGGGACGCTTTTGGGCCGTAGAATGGAGGCGTTGATAGGAGCACCTCCCGGATGAACCCCAAACGCAGCTATACCGTCGCTTCAGTTTTCTTTGCGCTTGCATTCCTGCCGTTTGGAAAGGCACAGGCATTCGCACAGAATGGCGCGACACCGGACGCTGTGACAAAGGCTCCCGTTCAGGAGGAAAAGCCCGATCCGCTCAAGCGTCGGCTGAGCGATAAGGAGAGAATCAAGCAGCACAAAGACCTGAAGGACGAACTAAAAGGCAGCTATAAAACCTGGCTGGACCAGGATGTTCGCTGGATCATCACGGATCAGGAGATGCAGGCGTTCAAGGCTCTGAACAACGATGAAGAACGTGATCAGTTCATCGAGAACTTCTGGCTGCGCAGGAATCCGAATCCTGATTCACCGGATAACGAGTACCGCGAGGAGCACTACGCGCGCATCGCTTACGCAAACGAGCATTTCGCGGCCGGCAAGCCTGGCTGGCGGACGGATCGCGGACATATCTACATCGCGTACGGCAAGCCGGACAGCATTGACTCGCACCCCAGTGGTGGCAACTACGAGCGGCCGATGGAAGAGGGTGGTGGCAGCACGTCTACCTTTCCCTTTGAGACATGGCACTACCGGTACCTCGAAGGCATCGGTGACAACATCGATGTCGAGTTTGTCGATACCTGCATGTGCGGTGATTACCACATGACCCTTGATCGGTCCGAGAAGGATGCGCTGAAGCATACCCCGGGCGCCGGCCAGACTCTCTACGAGCAGACCGGTCAGGCAAAGCAGGCCGATCGATTCTCCGGCGGCGGCCTGGAGCAACTCGGTGCGGGTCCGATGAGCCAGTCCAACCAGAGCAAACAGTTCGATCGACTCAATACCTTCTCAAAGCTGATGGCTGCCCCGCAGATCAAGTTCAAGGATCTTGAGGCCTTCATGGCGACCTCGAAGATCCTTACCGGTCCGCCCTTTCTCTTCGATGTCCGGACGGACTACGTCAAGGTGACGAACGACACAGTCCTTGTTCCCTTAACGCTGCAGATCCGCAATCGCGACATCACGTTTTCCAACAAGGATGGCGTTGCTACCGGAACCGTCAACATCCTCGGGCGCGTCTCGGACCTGAACCATCGCGCCGTACAGACGTTTGAGGACACCGTAACGGTGCCGGTGCCAAGCGAGCTTCTTGCACGCAAACAGAACGACGTGTCTGTGTACTGGAAGTCGTTGCCCATGCGCCCGGGCCTCTACAAGATCGATGTGGTCATCAAGGATGTCAATGCGCCGGATCACATCGGCACCTGGCGTCGGAGCATCAACGTACCAAAGTATGACGATGACAAGCTGTCCGCTTCATCGCTCATTCTCGCCGATCAGATGGAGCGCGTTCCGTCGAAGGACATCGGTGCCGGTAACTTCGTCATCGGAAACACTCGCATCCGACCACGCGTTCCTCCAGGTGTAACTGCGCCGGTTATCTTCCATCGTGCGCAGAACCTGAACTTCTGGATGCAGGTTTACAATCTCGGCATAGACGAGAAGAGCAAGCAGAACGGCGCGACGGTTGAGTATCAAATTGTCGACATGGCGACCAACAAGCTCCTTCTTGACACGCAGGAGTCCACGTTGAAGATCAGCCCGAACGCAGATCAGGTGACCTTGGAGCGAAGCGTTCCTCTCGCCAGTTTGCAGCCCGGAAAGTATCAAGTAACTATCAAGGTGAACGACGGCGTTTCCAAGCAGCAGATCGCAGAATCTGCGCCCTTTGTCGTGGACTAGCACTACTTCTGCTCGAAGCGGTCATACGGATACAAGGTGATGATCGTGATGATGCGGAATTTTGCGCCTTAGAGCGTCTTCGGAGGTTCCGGCTTTAGGAGCAGGCCAACACGCACACAGGTGACTCTCTGCTGTCTCGCATACGACAATTCGCGACTCCGATGCTCCTTCTGCTGGCCCTGTCGGCGATCGCTAACACCGCGCAAGGGCAGGCTGGACTCAGTGGCACAGTCCGTGACTCTCAGGGCAAGCCACAGATGGGCGCGCTTGTGGAGCTGTTTGGACCCGCATCGACTCATCATGCGCTCACGGACCTGCAGGGGCGCTACCACTTTCGGGATGTCGTACCGGGCATCTATCAACTTCGAGCGTCTGCAACACTGTACCTTCCCAGTTTTCGCCGGCAGCTACAGCTTCAACCTTTGGGTGCATCGGTCGTCAATCTGACGCTTACCAGCCTCTTCGATGAGTCCTCCCGGATCTCTACCCGGACTGATCGACCTAGTCAAAAAGATGACTGGAGCTGGACTCTGCGATCGCCTGAGAATCGGCCGATGTTGCGGATGGTCGGTAACAACGTGTCTGGCAGCCTTCGGAACGAGCAGAGGATGCCCCCGAGTGAGACTCATGTCGCCGCCACCACGACCTCCTCAAGCGGAGTCTTTGGCGCCTCCGGATTTGGCGAGAGCTTACAGGTAGCTCATCGCTCACAGAACCCACAGACATTAATGACTGCGCGAGCGAAAATAGCGCGGACGGGTAATAGTTCATCTTCGTCGCCGATGTCTCTAGCAACTTCTCTGCGGGTTGACGGTGCTGATCACACGAGGAGCATCCTTGCCGCTCGCGTGGACACATTCCCGCAAATCTACACCTCCAATGCAGATGGACTGAAGATCATGGAGCTTGCATCGGCGCACCGCATAGACCTAGGGGAGATCGCTACCGTTGAAGTCGGAAACGTGACGCAAAGACTTACAGCGGGCCGTTCCACTTTGATCTCCCGTCCTTTCCTTCACGTTGCAACTCGCCCGATTTTGGGATGGACTGCCAACTACGCCTTCGCTACATCTCCGGCATTCACTCGTCTGAGCGATGTTGATGTGGATGTCCATAACGCTCCGACCGTGACAACAACTAGGAGTGGACTTCTCACAGAGACCGGATTGCACCAGCAACTAGACGCTCGACGAAGCAAAGGACGTGCTTCGTTCCGGCTTGACTACCATCACGATATGACGCGCAGGAGCGTCGTCCCCGGTGCGCTTGTCCCCCAGCGTCGCACCCGTGACATAGCTCAGGCGCTGAGTTCGCCCGCCCTGCCGGCGACTGCCTATGATCGCAGCAACGATCTCATCCGCATGTTCGCGCCAGGCTATTCCGCGGGCGGCTTTGATGTCGGAGCGGAACTTCGCCTGAATCACGCGATCTCGGCTTCCGGTACCTACCTGCGCGGTGGAGGAGTGCATCTCCTGCGTGCGCCGGGCGCGGCAGAGGGGGCTAGCTTCTCAGTAAAGCAGTCTCAAGCCTTTCTCGTGGTTGTTGAGAGCACATCCAGACGAAGTGGCACGAGAGCAAGTGGAAGCTATCGGTGGCAGCCTTCGCAGGTCATGACCGTCGTTTCCCCATATGCCATCCCTGGAACAGAACCTTATCTCGGGCTACATCTCAGGCAATCCTTGCCGGCAGGTAAGTTCAATGCAGTCCACACGGAGATGGTTCTGGACGCAGATAATCTACTTGGTCAGGGATATCAGACCTATGTTCTAGCAGGACAGAGTGCAATGCTTGCGAGTGCTCTACGCGTACTTCGTGCCGGCATCACCTTCAGCTACTAGGCAGACACTTCCGATGCACCCACACTGTTGTGTCCGCTAGGTAAGTCGACGTTAAAGAAAGAGACCCACCGTAGGTGGGTTCTCATAGATCTGGTGGACGCGGTAGGGATCGAACCTACGACCTATCGATTAAGAGTCGAATGCTCTACCAACTGAGCTACGCGTCCCGCTAAGCACGACTCACTGCAGGTGAAGAGCACAGAGCGCCGTATTGCCAAGATACCATAGGAGATAAATACTAGTCCACGAACTCGACCGCAGGCTTGATCGGGATCACGCCGCGTTCGTAGCCCATGTCAAGCAGCTTACGAATGGCGTTACGGCCATCAGGACCATAGTCCAGAGTCAATTCATTCACGTACATGCCAACGAAGCGGCTCGCCGTCGGAGCATCCAGAGTTCGAGCAAACTGCATCGCGTAAGTCAGCGCGGCTTCTCGATTGTCTAAACCATGCTGAATACTCGAGCGGAGCGCTTCATTGACGAGCACCTGTACGTCTCGTCCCAGCGAGCGCCGAATGGCGTTGCCGCCAAGCGGCAGGACCATACCGGTCTCTTCCCGCCACCACTGACCAAGATCAAGCAGCTTGATCAAACCTTCGTTCGCGTAGGTAAGCTGACCCTCGTGAATGATTAGACCAGCCTCAAACTGACCCGAAAGGACGGCGGGTATGATCTGGTCGAAGGGAACAACGGCAGTTTCGACCTCCGGATACCAGAGCTTCAGCGCCAGAAACGCCGTCGTAAGAGTTCCAGGAATAGCGATGCGAGTTTTCCTTAGATCGTCCAACGAAAGCTTACGCGGCGAGACAATCATCGGACCATACCCTTCACCGACGCTGCCGCCGCAAGGCATGAGCTGATAGTTGTCCTGAAGAAACGGGTAGGCGTGAAAGGAGATGGCAGTTACGTCATAGAACGCCTCGTCGATCGCTTTATGGTTCAGCGTCTCGATGTCGACGAGGGTATGTGTGAATCGATACCCCGGGAAGCGAACTTTGTTAGTGGCAAGCCCATAGAACATAAAGGCATCGTCTGAATCTGGACTGTGAGCTATCGTGATCTCTCGAGTAGAAGCGGCTTCCGCTAAGGCCATGGTTACTTTCATGTTGCTGTTTCGTAATGCATCTCGTCGATGCGATTAGGGGGGGTGCTGCAGCGTCCAGACGGAACCGTATCCTAGGTAGTCTTCTTCGCGCGCTGCAGCGCCGTGACTATGATGGCGATCAACACAGCTTTAAGCAGCTCTTCGGGGAGGAACGGGAGGGCACCTACTCCCAGAGCCTTGATCCAGGGAAGCCGGAGCGAACTTCCCAGCCAGGCTGCGCCTGAGGAGAGGATGATGGCATCTGGGACCACTGCCGCTATCAGCGAGGCAACAAAGACAGGGACAAAGCGCCTTGATGCAAAGAAGACTGCTCCAGCGAGCAGAGCCGCAAGCGGGTACGACAGGAGATAACCGCCCGAGGGCCCGACCAGCTGCGCAACTCCGCCCAGTCCCTGTGGAGAAAAGACAGGTAGGCCCACGGCTCCCTCCGCAAGGTAGAGAAGCAGCACCGCCAGACCTTCCATTGGCCCGAGCACCATCCCGACCAGAAGGACGGCGAAGGTCTGCATGGTCAATGGAACAGGCGTAAAAGGAAGCGGAGCTGAGATATGCGCGCAAACGGCCACTAAAAGGGTGGAAAGCGCTACAACCACAACTCTGCGGACCCAGACATCCGCGCCGGAGACCGCCTGGAGCTCGGCAGTATAGGTGCTCGACATGGCACGTGCTTTCAACAGCATAGAAACCTCCAAGACACGCCTTCTACTAGTCTGTTACGCCCGCCTGGCAAAATAGGGCGATTCTGGATCCGTCAGATCACCGAGGGCCTTACTGAATCGATATCGACCCAAGCCTGCAACCTCAATTCGGACTGTGGCTTCCGCTCGGTCTCGGTCTTGAGGAGCAGGAATCTTGCCACTGTTCTCACGAACCATGAAGCGCCAATCCGGCTGTTTGGCCGGGACGAGGTTACTCAACGTGAGCCCGACCGCGGTCTGCGAGACGCCGAATGGCGCGTGTGTCTTCGACAACGAAATAGACCTGTTTTGCTGGCTTTGGGCCAGGTCCCCTCGCCGCCGCCCTCGTTCCATGGCTCCTTCCAGCTTAGCTTGACGCAATAGAATCAGCACCATGCCGAACAAGGAGAAGAAGCATGCCATCGCGATGGAGAAGAGTACAAGCATTTCTGTCTTGGATCATAACAAGTTGAGCGAGACGGCGTGAGCAAGAAAGTACCGTTGCAATCGGACGAAAATTCCTTGTCTTTGGTTCAGTTGATGATGAGGCAGGTACCTCTTGCTGCAGATTGCCCGGCTGACGGTTGACCGCCGTCCACGAGAAGGATGTACTGAAGGTGCGATGGCTACTCCACTCTCCAGAAATGTTGTTTCGGCCCCATTCCCGCGGTGGCGACGGGTGATGCGACATCCTTTGCTGGGTTGGCGGCGGGTGGCTACGGTTGTGGCGGGCGGACTGGCTTTGAGCATGGCCTATCACGTGGTTTTCGGCCCGAACGGGCTGACCGTGTACGTGCATAAACAACAGGAAACAAAGAGCTTAGCGATAGAACAGAACCGCCTGGCACGGGAGAACGAGTTCTTTCGCGGGCATGTGGCGCGGTTGCAGAGTGATCCGAACGCCATCGAGCATCAGGCGCGCGAAGAGCTGCACTATACCCGTCCGGGAGAGGTCATCTACGCGATGCCAGCAGCTGGATCCGCTCAGGCTAAGTGACTCATCTTGCGAGCGTTAGCTAGGCCAGGTACTGCTTGAGCCAAGGGTCGTTTGAGCTGACGAGCTGCTCGGTTGAGCCGTCGAAGACGACCTTTCCCTCGTTCAGGATGAGGAACTTTGTGCTCGGATCTATGCCGCCATTGTGCGATTTTTCGATCGGTTGCATGCGGTTTTCGTCGGGGTTAAAGCGGTGTGTGGCGAGGGTAAAGGCGTCCTGCAGACGATGTGTAATGAGAAGTGAGGTGGTGTGCGAGACGTCGCGCTGCTTCACGACCAGCTCGACGATGGTGGTGGAGGTGATGGGGTCGAGACCGCCGGTCGGGGAGTCGTAGAGGATTAGGTCCGGGCCGGTGATGATGGCGCGGGCGATGGAGGCGCGACGCCGCATGCCGCCCGAGAGCTCAGAGGGGAACTTGGACTCGGCGTTCTCGAGGGCGGAGAACTTCAAGGCCTGGATGGCGCGGGTGTGGGCCTCGGTGGGATCGACGCCGTCCTCATGAAGGCGGTAGGCGACGTTGTCTTCTACGGTGAGGGAGTCGAAGAGGGCGGACTCCTGAAAGACCATGCCGATGCGTGCGCGGAGTTTGAAGAGATCAACCTCTCGCATGTTCTCTATGGATTCACCGAAGACCCTGATGGAGCCAGAGTCGGGGCGGAGGAGGCCATTGACGAGCTTTAGTAGAACGCTTTTGCCGGTTCCGGCCGGGCCGAAGATGACGCGCTGCTCGCCGGGTGCAACGGTGAAGGAGATGTTGTCGAGGACAGTGCGGCCTTCAAAGCCGATGGTGACACCGTCGAAGACGACGACGGGCTGCTGCTTGTCAGGTCTTGCTGGTGGTTCGGCGGGATGGGTCAAGGTCTCGGGCATTGAGAAGGGGCCAGTGAGGGGATCGAGCAGATGATCGGCGGCGGGTGGAGGCGATGCGAGGTTAGCGGCCGAAGATGCCGATCATGGTGCGGGAGATGAGGAAGTCGATGACGATGATGAAGACGGACGAGACGACGACGGCCTGGGTGGTGGCCTTGCCGACGCCCTGCGTGCCCCCCTTGGTGTTCATGCCGTAGAAGCAGCCGACCGAGGCGATGATGAAGCCGAAGAAGAGGGGTTTGGTGATGCCCTGGACGACGTCGGCGTAGACGAGCGAGCGGTAGGAGTTGTGGAAGTAGGCGCTAGCATTGAGGCCGAGCAGAAAGACGGAGACGAGAGCGCCGCCGGCGATGCCTACGGCGTCGGACAGGATGGTGAGAAAGAAGAGCATGAAGACGGTGGCGGTGATGCGCGGCGTGACCAGCTTGCGGACGGGATCGGTGCCGAGGGCGCGCATGGCGTCAATCTGCTCAGTGACCTTCATGGAGCCGAGCTCCGAGGCCATGCCGGAGGCGTTGCGGCCGGAGACCATAAGGCCGGTGAGGACCGGACCGAGCTCCTTGACCATGGAGAGGGCGACGAGATTGCCGGTCATGCCGACGGCGCCGAACTGTTCGAGCGAGGTGGCGGACTGGAGCGCGAGAACGCAGCCGGTGAAGAAGCCGGTGAGGACGACGATGGGCAGGGAACCGAAGCCGATGGAGTCCATCTGGGTGTAGATATCGGACCAGTAGCGTGGCCGGGTGAAGAGATTGCTGACGGCGCGTCCCGCGAGAAGGGCGTAGCCCTGGATGGAGGCGACGAGCTGCTTGGCGAACACCTCAGGACTTACGAAGGGCATAGGATCTCTCGCTGAGGGTATCAGATGCAGCGAGGGGCACATGGTCTCCAAGTTGAAGAGGGCATTGTCGATATGGAGGCGGAGAGCGGGTGGTGAGACGGTCTTCGAGAGAACGGTGGGTTTACTGAGTACAAAGTCCACACAATGCGATATCCCAGTACCGATCCGCAGGACGCTTCTGGATTTCGTCTCGAGACCGCGGGCGTTTGGAGCGTTCTTCTGATGGTTTAGCTTGGCTGAGGAGCAACTCATTCGAATGACACCTCGCACAGTTTTCCCCCCCAGTGACACCGCCTCCCAGCAGGCACGCGAACTTGATGAAACGATACGAGTCAACCAGCAGAAACTAAGTTCAAACCTTAAGCAGCAGTACGACTTCATTGTCTGTGGTGCCGGTTCTTCAGGGTCCGTGGTGGCGGCGCAGTTGGCCGGCAATCGTGAAGTAAGCGTTCTTCTACTTGAGGCCGGCGGAACGGACGAGGTACCGAACGTTATGGATCCAGCGCAGTGGCTCAGCAATCTTGGTTCGGAACGGGATTGGGCGTTCGCATCGGACCCGGAAGCGCACCTGAACCACCGCTCACTTCCGCTCGCCATGGGCAAGGTTCTTGGCGGCGGCTCCAGCATTAATGTGGGTGTCTGGGCCTGTGGTCACAAGGCTGACTGGGATTATTACGCGGCTGAGACGAACGATTCGGCATGGAACCACGACTCAATCCTAAAGATCTACAAGCGCATCGAGAACGTGCGAGGCACCGTCGATGCGTCACCTAGAGGAAGCGGTGGACCTGTCTCGCTGGAGCAGAATCGGACACCTCATCCTTTGACTGTGGCCCAGCTTGAGGCTGCACGGTCGATCGGTATTCCAGTATTCGACAGGCCAAACGGCGAGATGATGGAAGGTGCCGGTGGCGCCTCGCGTTTTGAATGCCTCGTCAAGGACGGCAAACGTCAGTCGATCTTCCGCTCGTATACCTATCCAATCATGGGCCAGTCCAATCTCACCGTGCTTACGGGAACACTGGTCACCCGACTTGTGATGGAGGGCTCGAAGGTGACTGGCGTTGAACTCCTGCGCAAGGGTCGGCTGCTCCGCATCGAAGCAGGGAAGGAAGTGGTTCTTTGCCTCGGTGCTATGCAAACGCCGAAACTTCTGATGCAGTCCGGGATTGGAGATCATGCTCACCTGTCGCAGTTCGGCATCTCCGTTGCCCAACATCTACCGGGTGTCGGCCAAAACTTGCAGGACCATGTCAACTTCGGCTGTATTTGGGAGTACAAGCAGCCGATCCCGCTGCAGGGCTGCGGCGCGGAAGTTACTTTTTACTGGAAAAGCGAGACCTCCATGGAGGTGCCGAACCTGCTGCTGACCGACGCACAGTTTACGGCTCCCAGTCCACAGACTGCGGAACTCGGCGTTCCTGAACACGGATGGACGATGTTTTCCGGAATCTCGCAGCCGCATAGCCGCGGCAGTATTTCGTTGAGCGGGCCCAATCCTGACAATCCATTGCACATCGTCACAAATGGCCTCAGTGAGCCTGCCGACATCGAAGCGGGGCTGGCCAGCGTTGCGCTGGCTCGCGAGATTGGCAATGCCCCTGCTCTTGCTTCCTTGAATCGGCGTGAAGTGATGCCTGGCAAACTGCGCGGTCCCGATCTATTGAATTTCCTTCGCAATGCCGCCGTAACCTATTGGCACGAGACCTGCACGGCGAAGATGGGCCGGGACGCTATGTCGGTTGTAGACAGCGAGCTTCGCGTTTACGGGATACAAAACCTCCGAATCGCTGATGGTTCGGTGTTTCCCCGGATCCCCAGAAGTAATACCATGGCTCCCTGCGTGGTTGTCGGCGAGCGCGCGTCTGAGCTGCTACAGAAGGCACATAGCGCCTGAGCTTCGCGTCGACCACAGCTGCACCTTCCGCCGGCTAAACGTCACTGAACAGTAAACACAACTACACGGAGCCGGCCAACCTCATTTCTGGCTGACTCCCTCATGTGGCTCAGTCACAGACGTCTTAGGTCGTTTGTTCGGCGCGTCACAGAATCATAGGTAACGACAAACGCCGTTCTGTTGAGTTGAGCTTGATAGTTGTCCTCGACAGCTCCGATGTCTTGAATAGTTGCAGTAAATCCAACTTTGAAGCTACAGAGTCGAGGCATCTGGCATGATGTGACCGCAAGCAAAGCCATGCGAGGCGAGGACGCGGTTGTGGAGGCACGTTGATGTTCGCAAGGCAGGGTTTCGGGTGAGAAGATAGGAGAATGGCGAGGACGATGACTGCGGCGGTGCTGTACGGCAAGGAGGACCTGCGGATGGAGCAGGTTGCCGTGCCTGAGCCGGCTGCGGGCGAGGTGGTGTTGCGGGTGGGTGCGGCGCTGACGTGCGGGACGGACCTGAAGGTCTATCGGCGCGGCTACCACGCGATGATGTTGAAGCCGCCGGCGCCGTTTGGGCACGAGGTGGCGGGGACGGTGAGCGCGCTGGGTGCGGGGGTGACCGGGCTGCGCGAGGGCGACCGGGTGGTGGCGCTGAACTCGGCGCCGTGCGACCAGTGTTTCTGGTGCCGCAAGGGGCAGCAGAATTTATGTGAAGACCTGCTGTTCAACAATGGCGCGTATGCCGAGTATCTGCGGGTGCCGGCGCGGATTGTGCAGAAGAATATGCTGCTGATTCCGCGGGGTGTGCCGTTTGCGCATGCGGCGCTGACGGAGCCGCTGGCGTGCGTGGTGCGCGGGCTTGAGGAGAGTGGGGCACAGGCGGGCGACAGCATGGTGGTCATCGGCGCGGGATCGATCGGGCTGATGTTTATGCATGTGGCCGAGCTCTATGGGACGCGGGTGATTGCGGTGGTGAAGCGGGCGGAGCAGGAGGCGGCGGCGCGGCTGTTTGGGGCGAGCGAGGTGATCCGGGTGGATGAGGGCAAGGATGTGGTGGCGGCGGTACGGGCGCGGACGGGCGAGGGGCGCGGCGTTGATGTGGCGATAGAGGCGGTGGCTACGTCCGCGACGTGGGAGCAGGCGGTGGCAATGGTGCGGCGTGGCGGGGTGGTGAATTTTTTTGGCGGACCACCGAAGGGCACGATGGTCGCGCTTGATACAAATCGGCTGCACTATGGGGACATTACGCTGAAGGCGAGTTTTCACCATACGCCGGCGGCGTGCCGGAGGGCGTTTGAGCTGGTGACGCGTGGTCGATTTCGATGCGCGGAGTACATCACGGGACAGTCCAGGCTGCAGGAGGTTCCGGAGGTGTTTCGCCGCATGGTGACGCGTAGTGAAGAGCGGATGCGAGCGGAGACGGCGGGCGGGCCGATGCCGGGGATGGAGATCAAGACGGCTGTGCTGCCCGCGGGGGATGCGGTTTAGATGAGCGAGCTGGTATTGCTGCAGGGCGGCAGGATTGGCGGCGATGAGCTGCCGGGTGCGCCGGCGGATCTGCAGACGCCTGACGAGCGGCCAACGATCGAGCAGGCACGGCTGTGGTGCCGGCAGCTGGCGACGACGCACTATGAGAACTTCCATGTGGCGACGTGGTTTCTGCCGGAGCGGGTGCGCCCGCACTTCGAGAGTGTGTACGCCTACTGCAGGGTGTCGGACGATCTGGGCGACGAGGTGGCGACGCCGGAGATCGGAATGCGCCTGCTGACCACGTGGGGAGAGATGCTGGACGAGTGCTATGAGGCGCCGGAGCGGAGCCGGCATCCGGTGTTTGTCGCGCTGCGAGAGACGATAGTGGCGTGCGAGCTGCCGAAGAGCCTGTTTGCGGACCTGCTGCGGGCGTTTCGGCAGGACCAGATTGTGACGCACTACCAGACGTGGGAGGAGTTGCTGGAGTACTCGCGGTACTCGGCGAACCCGGTCGGCAGGCTGGTGCTGCTGGTGTGTGGATATCGCGACGAGGAGCGGGCGCGGCTCTCGGACAAGGTGTGTACGGCGCTGCAGCTGGCGAACTTCTGGCAGGATGTGGTGGAGGATGCGGATCGTGGGCGGCGGTATCTGCCGGCGGAGTATATGGACGTGTTTGGTGTGGAGGATGGGCAGCTGGCGGGGCGGGTGTTTACGCCGGAGTTTCGCGCGATGATGAAGGCGCTGGTGGATCGCACGCGGGCGATGCTGCACGAGGGCGGCGCGATCACGGGAACGGTGGACCGGGAACTGGCGGTGACGCTGAACCTGTTTCGCAAGGGCGGGGACGCGATTTTGGATGGGATTGCAGGGCAGGACTACGACACGCTGCGCGGCCGGCCGGTGGTGACGAAGGTGCGGAAGGTGCTGCTGCTGGGTGGGGCGCTGATCGAGAAGTTTCGGCTGCGGAGAGCCGGGATGAGCGGGGTACGGCAGGCGTGACGAGGGTGGAGGCGTACGCCTTCTGCCGGGTGGTGGCGCGGCGTGAGGCGAAGAACTTTTACTGGGCGTTTCGGGTGTTGCCGCGGGCGAAGAGCGATGCGATGTGTGCGGTGTATGCGTTTATGCGGCGCGCGGATGATCTGTCGGATGATGAGTCGCGATCGGTGGAGGAGCGGCGCGCGCTGATGGCAGAGTGGGTGGCGCGCTGGCGGGCGGGCGCGGGGAAGGCGGAGGATGAGGCAGTCTTTTTGGCCTTACGGGATACGCAGGAGCGATTCGGGATTCCGCAGGTGCTGCTCGAAGAGCTGGTGCAGGGCGTCACGATGGATCTGCAGCCGCGCGTCTTGAACGCTGAGGGCTTGCAGACATTTGTAACCTTCGAGGAGCTCTATCGCTATTGCTACCTGGTGGCGTCCGTGGTGGGGCTGGTGTGCATACGGATTTTTGGGTACACGGACGCGCGGGCAGAGGGGTTTGCGGAGGAGACGGGGGTAGCGTTTCAGTTGACGAACATTCTGCGGGACGTGAAGGAGGATGTCGAGCGCGGGCGGGTGTATGTGCCGGAGGAGATGATGGCCGAGTTTGGGGTGGCTTCTGCGCGGATGAAGGAGCTGGCGAAGGGCGCGGCGATGGGAGCGGAGGAGCGGGCGCTGCTGGCGACGCTGGGGGTGCGGGCAGAGCGGTATTATGGCTCGGCGTGGAAGCTGATTCCGCTGCTGGATCGGGATAGCCGCGCGGCGATGTGGGTGCTGGCGACGATCTACCACCGGCTGCTGGACCGGATTGCAGCGGGGAAGATGGAGGTGTTTGGCGAGCGGATGAGTGTGCCGGCGTGGGTGAAGATGGCGATTTTGCTTCGGGGTGCGGCGATGGCGGCGTGGAATCGGGTGGTGGGGTGAGCACGACACGGGATGTGGTGGTGGTGGGCGGCGGGCTCGCCGGATTGGCGGCAACGGCGGCGCTGGCGGAGGCGGGCGCGGCGGTGACGTTGCTGGAGTGGCGGCCGTATGTTGGCGGGCGGGCGTACTCGTATGAGCATCCGGCGATGGGTGAGGTGATCGACTCGCAGCACGTGGTGCTGGGGTGCTGCACGAATGTGATCGATCTGGTTACAAGAGCGGGAGTGGGGGACTGGCTGCGGTGGTATGACGCGCTGACGTTTCTTGAGCCGGGCGGGCGAGCAAGTGTGTTGCGGCCGGGAGTTTTGCCAGCGCCGATGCACCAGACGATGAGCTTCCTGCGGGCGCCGATGCTGGGGTGGCGGGACAAGGTCGGGATTGCGCGGGGGCTGATGGAGTTTCTACGAGGGTATCCGGCGAGCGATGCGGAGAGCTTTCGGACGTGGCTGCGGCGAACAGGGCAGACGGAGCGCGCGATGCGGCACTTCTGGGAGCCGGTGGTGGTGGGGGCGCTGAACGATGGGTTTGAGCGCTGCTCGGTGAAGTATGCGGGGAAGGTGTTTCATGAGAGTTTTCTGCGATCGGCGGCGGCGGGACGGCTGGGGATCCCGGCGCGGCCGCTGAGCGAGTTCTTCGCGCCGGTGGCGGCGTGGGCGGGGAGCAAGGGCGCGGAGGTGCGGCTGAAGGTGAAGGTCGAGGCGCTGGCGGCCTGTGCGGAGGGATGGCAGGTTCGGCTGGGTGGGGGTGAGGAGCTGCTGGCGCGGTCGGTGATCCTGGCGACAGATCAGCGGCAGACGATGCGGTTGATGGCCGGGTTGCGGGCGGAGGCGGCGGTGGAGCGCGAGGTGGCGGCGGAGGTGGTGCCGGCACCGATTACGACGGTGCATCTGTGGTACGACCGCGAGGTGACGGCGCTTGATCATGCGGTGCTGCTGGATACGCGGATTCAGTGGATGTTTCAGAAGTCAAAGATTCGCGGGTGGGCGACGGAGCGGGGGTCGTACCTGGAGTTGGTGATCTCGGCCTCGTTTGCGGAGCTGGGAATGGGGCGCGAGGCGATTCTGGCGGCGGCACTCGAGGAGCTGCCGCTCTTCTTTCCGAAGGTGAGGGAGGCGCGGCTGGTGAAGAGCTCGGTGCTGAAGGAGGCGCGGGCGACGTTCAGCGTGGTGCCTGGGTTCGATCGGTGGCGGGCGGAGCAGCGGACGGAGTCGAAGGGTCTGTTTGTGGCGGGGGACTGGACGCGGACGGAGTGGCCGTCGACGATGGAGGGCGCGGTGCGGAGTGGGCGGCTGGCGGCCGGTGAGGTGGTGGGGGATCGCGGGCGGTTTGTGAGTGCGGAGCTACCGGCTGGTGGGCTGATGCGGTGGCTGGGACGGTAGTGCGCGCATTGGTGGCGGCGGGTATCAGGTTCCCCAATGCTCCGAGTGCAACGGGCGCGCATCAGCGAGGGAAGACGGGACCGACCGAACCGGTGCAGTGTCCTCCGGTTTGAACATGATACGGACGCGATTGAGGGCAAATAGAAGCGGGAAGAAAGACCACATGATTCCGTTCGGGCGCGGAATGTGGATCACTACTTGAGCGAGCAGGGCACCCGCGATAAGAGCCCAGCCGAACATAGAGACAGCGGAAGAGCGTAGAAGACTACGAACTGGAGTGAGTTGACGTTCCGTCCATTCTTCCTCCATAAGCCCTCTACTGAGGCGACTCTCTGCAGCCAGGCTGGAGACCATTCCGACTAAGATCATCATGACCGAGGGGAGTTTTTGTTGGAAGCCAGCGTGCGCCTCGTGTGCCCCGGAGTAAAAGGCGATTGAGGGATAGCCGAACCCTACGGCGAGCAGGAGATTTGAGAACAGGATGCTCCAGAGGAGCGCGGCGGGACCGGGTTTTTGGTTCTGTCTCGTCATTGCGATGGCAGCCCCTACAGTGATGACGAGATCATACGCCTCGCAAGCCTCGTCGAGGCTCTATCTACCTGGCCAGCAGGGCGACGCCGATGCAGACGAAGAGGGCGGCGAGCCAGCGGCGGCGGTCGACGTTTTCGTGGAGGAAGAGCTTGGCGGCGGCGGCGTTTCCGATGAAGGTGAGTGAGGCGGAGGCGGGGGCGGCGAGCGAGACGTCGACGCGCGAGAGGGTGAAGAGCAGGGTGAAGAAGCTGAGGGCCATGCAGAGTACGCCGAGCAGAAAGAGCGGGCTGGAGACGACGGCTTTGATGGCGCCGGTGAGGCCGGAGTGGGCGCGGATCTTGTCGAGATCGCCGATGCGGCGCATGGCACCGGCGGTGAGGCAGTCTCCCGCAACGGCGGTGGCGGCGACGGCGACGATGGTGGTCCAGGTAAGGAGCGGACTGGCGAGCGCGGTGGAAGGCGACAGGATCATGCGCGCGGGCCGGTCAGGTCGGGTTTGACGAGGGGATCGAGGGTGGAGCCGGGGGGCAGCGCGGCGGCGGGGTGCTCGGTGAGGGAGGGACCATTGGCGACGAAGCCGACGCCGCAGACGATGAGCACGATGCCGGCCCAGCGGGAGGGGCTGATGTACTCATGCTGCCAAAAGTGCGCGAGCAGGGCGACGACGATGTAGCCGAAGGCGGTGGAGGGCAGAACGAAGGTGAGATCGGCCCAGGAGAGCGCGGAGAGGTAGCTGGCGAAGAAGCCCAGCAGGCAGAGGATGCCGGCGATGACCCAGGGGTTGGCGAGGGCGTGCAGGAGAAGGCCGAGGTGGGTGAGGGAGACGGGGCCTACCTGCGCCATGCCGTGCGAGAGCAGGGTGTCGCCAACCGAGGCGGTGAGCATAACGGCGAGCAGGACCAGGTAGCGGGATGGGGTGAGGGTGTGGGCCATGACGGGTTAGCTATACCCTCTCGTCTTTTGCGCACAATATTGGCATGACTGTACTTAGGTCTGGACCAGAGATGGCGCGTGAGGTAGCGCAGAGCTGTGTGGCCGGGTCGATAGAGGGTCTGACCATGGGTTAAGTGTACCGGGTTACGCGGGTGGTTCGGCCAGGGTGAGGATGTTCGCGCCGGTACGGAGAGACGAGCGGAAGCACGTCGCTTCGCTCCGTCGTGAGAAGCGGAAATGCGGGGGTTCTTCGCTTCGCTCAGAATGACAAACGAGAGAGAAAGGGCTGACGATCGATTTGGGCTAACGGATTGCAGAGGTGAGGCCCATGCCGTTCGTTGGGCACGAAAAAGCGGCGCCAGAAGATGCGCGCCGCTTGGTCAGATTACAAACGGGGTTTAGGCGTTCATGCTGACGGACTCCTGCTGGCGAGTGGCGTTCTCCTCGGCTTTGAGGCGTGACGCTTTATTACGCTGCGAGCGGAGCTTCATGAAGGCTTTGGCTTCGACGTAGAGGCGAGGCACGTCGCGGTTGACGACGGCCTTCCAGACGACGCGGAAGGCGGCTTTGGGGCGGAAGTAGTACTCGTCGTAGAACTTGTGGACCATCTCCATGACGTACTCGGTGGGCAGGCCGGGGTACTCGATGTGGGCCATCTGGTGGCCGCCCCCGTCTTCCATCTTTTCGTTGGTGATGAAGCCGTTCTTGTGGGCGAAGTCGTAGAACTCAGTGCCGGGATAGGCGTGCGCGACGGAGACCTGGATGGTCTCGCAGTCCAGTGTCTTGGCGAAGTCGATGGTGTTGCGGATCGACTGTTTGGTCTCGCCGGGCAGACCGAGGATGAAGTCGGCGTGGATGATGAGGCCGAGATCGTGGCAGTCCTTGACGAAGTCGCGCGCGCGCTCGATGGTGGCGCCCTTCTTGATGTTTTTGAGGATCTGCGGATCGCCGGACTCGAAGCCGACGATGAGTAGACGGCAGCCGGCCTCTTTCATGGCCTTGAGGGTGTCGCGATCGGTGGTGACGCGCGAGGTGCAGGACCAAGTGATGCCGATCGGCTTCAGCTTGGCGCAGAGCTCGATGGTGCGCGCTTTCTGGATGTTGAAGGTGTCGTCGTCGAAGAAAAACTCCTTGACGTGCGGGAAGTTCTCCTTGGCCCAGGCCATTTCGGCAGCGACGTCGTCAGTAGATCGCTTGCGCCAGGCGTGGCCAGAGAGGGTTTGAGGCCAGAGGCAGAAGGTGCATTGGGCAGGGCAGCCGCGCGTGGAGTAGAGCGAGACGTACGGGTGAAGCAGGAAGGGGACGTTGTAGCGAGTGACGTCCATGTCGCGCTTGTAGATCTTGGTGGCCCAGGGCATGGCGTCGAGATCGTCGACCTGGGGGCGGTCGGGGTTGTGCTGGATGACGCCGTTCGAGTCCTTGTAGGAGATGCCGAGGATTTCGGCTAGAGGCTTGCGATTGGCAAACTCGACGACAGTGAAGTCGAACTCGCGGCGGGCGACGAAGTCGAGGACTTCGCACTCGTTGAGAGCGCGATCGGGATCGGTGGTGACGGGCGGGCCGACGAAGGCGATCTTGATAGTGGGATTCACGGCCTTGATGGCGCGGGCGAGGGCGTGATCTCCGGACCAGCCGACGGTTGAAGTGAAGAGGACCAGGAACTCGAAGCTCTTGGCGATCTCGATGGTCTCGTCGGCGGAGATGTGGTGCGGGGGTGCGTCGAGGAGCTTTGAGCCCTCCAACATGCCGGCGGGATAGGCGAGCCAGACTGGATACCAGTAGGACTCGATCTCGCGGGTTGCGGGCCAGCGAGAGCTGGCACCGCCGTCAAAGTTTTCAAAGGAGGGCGGGTTCAACAGCAGGGTTTTTAGAGGCGCCATTAGAGCTTTAGTTTACCATTTCGCAACGTTTCCAGGCTGACGAGGGGATGTGGCAGGGTGTCTGGTCAGATGCCGCGCTTCATTTGTCTCAGCTTCAGATAAGCGAAGGTCTGCTCTTGTCCTGAGAACATGACCGAGCCTCCCTCAGCGGCTGAAGCCGCGTCTGGGGCGAGCACCTACGGCATGGCTGAAGCCATGCCCTTAACAGGTGGAAGTTAATCAGAGTGCCCCTTGATCAGAGGGTCGTTAGGGACCAGTGGCGCCGGAGACCGAGGCTGCGGGCGACGCGACGGGAGAGGATAGGAGCGAGGTGAGCCAGTGCTCAAGCCCGCCGGTCTGCCGGAGCAGGCCGATCTGCGCCTGCTGGAGCTGGAAGCGCGCGTCGAGCAGGGTGAGGTACTTCTCTCGTTCCGTGATGTGGCCGTTCTGCTCCTCTTTGGGAGTTACGGGCACACCTGAGGGCGATTGCAGCTGAATGGCGATGACGTCGAGCTGCTGCTGGGCGTAGAGCTGGTCAAGCCGGGCGATCTCGGCGCGGATGGTGAGCTCGCGCAGGGAGCGATCGAGACGGAAGCGGCCTTCGGTGAAGAGGTTGCGCTGGGCGTCGGCGTCGTGTTCGGCGCGCGAGGCGTCGGCGGCGGACTCGCGCGCCTTGGCGCGATGGCCGTAGTCGATGATTGGGATCGAGAGCTGGACGCCGATGCCGAAGGTGTCCTGCTGGAAGGGAAGAAGCTTTCCGGTCGGATCCCGCCGCCCGAAGTATTCTTCAAAGTTGCTGTTTTGGATGGTGCTGTAGCGGCTGTACTGCGCACCAAAGGTGACCGAGGGTCGGTAGAGATAGCGGGCGTCGCCGAAGGCGAGCTGTCGCTTGGAGCGGGCGGCGGCGTACGCGGCGATGACGCCGGGGGAGGCAGGCGCGGCGATGGCGGCCTGGCTGAGGTCGGGCGGCGCGATGGCGGGCATGGCGTTGGGGGCGACGGTAACATCCTGGAGCGGAAGGCCGGTAAGCAGCGCGAGATGCTGGGCGTCGACGGCGAGGTCGTCTTCGGTGCGCAACGTGGTGAGGCGGATCTGGGCGGCGGTGAGCTGGGCGGCGGTGAGGCCGCTGGGGGTGTCCTGACCAGCGTCGAGGCGATCCTGCACGATAGTGACGAGCCGGTCGGCGAAGCCCTGCTCGTCGCGTAGGGTCGCCTGGCGGGCGGCGTCGTGCGCGAGCGAGAGATAGGCGACCGCAACATCTTCGGCGACGACCTGTCGGGTTTCGCGCAGGCTGAGGCTGGCGGCGTCGTAGCCGGCGCGGCTGGCGCGGATGTAGTCCTTCTGGGAGAAGTTGAAGACGAGGGACTGCGACTGGGCGTTGATCAAGGTAGGCGTGCCGGTGGGATAGCCGAAGCCGCGACCGTAGCCAGTGCCGCCGATGGTGAGGTTAGGGATGTAGACGTCGCGCTGCTCCTGGACGGCAGCTTTGGCACGGGCGAGGTCGGCGGTCGCGGAGAGCACGCGGGGATTGCCGCGGAGCGCGAGATCGACGGCGGTGGTGAGCGAGAGCTGAGCGGCGGCTGGCCTGGCGAACGGGAGAAGGATCGCAGTGAGGGGAAGAAGCCAGTGGCTGGTGCGGCGAAGAGGTTTCATTTGTCTGGTGCTCGCTATCGTACCTGCTGGTTTGGCGGCGACCCGTGAGAGCGGGCGGGCAAGGACGACAGAGAGTCTCTGCGTGCACTTACTCAACAGATTTGACTTCAAGACCGTTCGAGAGATCCCGGTTGCTGGTGGCGTTGAGCGCGACGGTGTCCTTTTCTGTCAGCCCGCCAGTGATCTCGACGCGGATGAGATTCTGTGCGCCGACCTGAACGACGGTGCGCTCGAGATGGTGGTTGATAACGCGGTAGACAAAGCTTGTTTGCCCCTCGGTATGAAGGGCCTCGCGCGGAACACTCAGGACGTTGAAGCGCTGCTTGGTGGTGACGGTGACGGTGACGTTGGTGTTGGGCAGGAGATCTTCCTGCGCGTCGTCGACCGTGATCATGGCTTCGCCCACGTTGCGGGTGTTGTAGACGATGATGGTGGTTGGCGCGACGTCGACGTGGCCGTGCCAGGTTCGGTCGGGTTTGGCCTCCCAGACAATCTTGACGGGCTGGCCGATGGCGAGTTTGCCGATCTCGGGCTCATCGAAGTAAGCGGTGATGCGGATTTTGTTTAGGTCGGCGAGGTCGAGCAGATCTTCGCCGCCGGGGACGAAGTCGTAGGCGTTGACGGCGATGGAGTAGACGGTGCCCGGGAAGGGCGCGCGCACGACGGCCTTATCGTAGGCCGATTGCGACGCGGAGAGGGCGGCCCTGGCGTCGGCCAGCTGCGCCGCGGAGTGGGATCGGTCCAGGGAGTCGAAGCGCTCGGGGCTGTTCCGCAGCTGTGCGGTGTGCAGGGCTGCGTTGGCGGCATCCAGACGGTCCTGCGCCGACTTGACTTCGCTGAGCGAGGCGGCGCCTTTGGCTTGCAGCTGCTGGAGGGTGGTGACGGCGGTGGCGGCCTGTTGCTGCGCCTGTTGGGCGCGGGTGAACTCACCGCTGGTGAGCAGGCGTTCGTCCTGAGTGCCGCCGCGCTGAACGGCGTCCGCGGCGGACTGCACGGCGGTCAGAACGGTCTTTGACGCGGCGAGCCGGGAGGCAGCTTCGGAGTCATCAAGCCGGAGAAGGAGATCGCCGGCCTTGACGCGCTGGCCTACCTGAACGTAGATGTCTTCGACGATGCCGGCTGCCGGAGCATGCGCTTGAAACTCGCGGATGGGTTCGACCTTGCCGTTCGTGGAGACCGTGCTGACGAGATTCTCGTGGGTAACGGGGGACACACGAACGGCCACGATCTCGCGGGTGGAGGAGCGAATGATGGCGACCACAACAAGTATCCCGAGAAGAGACAGCGCGGCAATCAGGGTTCGGGAGAGGCGTCTTGGTCGTTGATCCGGCATGCGTCTAGGAAAGTATATGACGCAGCAATGTTGCAGACGATGCAGCGGAAAGTGGGGTGATGCGGCTTAAGCGAGCCTTAAGCCAAGCAGGTCGAGTTCGATGCCGGTGAACCACTGGCCGGCGCGCGCGTGGATGCGGCAGGCGAGATCGATGTGCGAGCCGGCCTGGAGAGACAGATTCTGGGTGAGGGCGATCCAATCGATGGAGCGGCTCCAGCCGAGTGCCTGGACCGGCGGCAGACCTGGCTCGGACGCGATGGCGAGGCAGATATGGCGATCTTTGATCCGACGTGGGGCGTCGAGAAGACGGGCGCCTGAGAGCAGGAAGACGGGTTCGGGATGGGAGTTGCCGAAGGGCGCACAGCGCTCGATCCAGTCGAGCAGCGCGGGGGTGAGATCGGTTGGGGTGAGCGCCGCATCGCAAATGAGCGGCGGGTGCAGGGTCTCGGCGGGCAGACGATCGGCGGAGATGGATCCGAGACGCTGGCGAAGGAGCGGCAGGCGATCGGACGCGAGCGTGAGGCCGACGGCGTGGGCATGGCCGCCAAAGCGGGTGAAGAGCTCGTCGGCGAGACCGTCAGGATGGGTGTGGGCGGAGGTGAGGGCGTCGAGCAGATGGAAGCCGGCGATGGAGCGGCCGGAGCCGTGGGCTTCACCGTCCTGGTGGGTGAGGACGAGTGCCGGGCGACCGGTTCGTTCGACCACACGCGAGGCGAGGATGCCGAGGACGCCGCGATGCCAGTCGGGGTGATCGAGGATGAGGCATTCGGCGGGGTATGCAGCTTTGTTAATGGCACCGCCTTGATCGCCCAGGAGTGTGAGCAGATGCTGCTCGATGGTTTCGAGAGCCTCGCGTTCGCTGGCGCGACGGGCTTCGTTGAGGGTGTTGAGTTTTTCCGCGAGCACCTGAGCTCGTTCGGGAGAGCGGGTGAGGAAGAGCTCGATGACGTCGTCGGCGATGTCCATGCGGCCGGCGGCGTTGATGCGCGGGCCGATGCGGAAGCCGACATCGGAGGCGGAGGGTGCGCGATTAAGCGGCAGAGAGGCGACCTGCATGAGGGCGCGCAGGCCTGGCTGGACCGGGTTGGCGAGCTCTCGCAGGCCAAGCGCGGCGAGGGTGCGGTTCTCGCCGATCAGGGGAACGGAGTCCGCGATGGTGGCGATGGCCACGAGCTTGAGGAAGGAGGGAAGCAGCCGGTTGGTGAGGAAGGCGTGGGCTGCGGTGGGATCCTGCTGCCGGTCTGCGTGGGCGAGGAGGAGGGCGTGGGCGAGTTTGAAGGCGACGGCGGCGCCGCAGAGGTGCTTGAAGGGGTAGGGGCAGCCGGCCTGTGCGGGATTGATAACGGCGACCGCTTCGGGGATACCGACGGTGCCATCCGGAAGGTGGTGGTCGGTGACGATGAGATCGAGGCCGAGGGCTTTGGCTTCCTCAGCCGCGGTGAAGGCGCGGATGCCGGTATCGACTGAGATAACGAGCCGGATGCCGGCGACGGCGGCTTCGGTAAGCCGGTCTGATCGCATGCCGTAGCCCTCGCGGATGCGATGGGGGACGTGCCAGGTGACGAGCGAAGCAGAGCCTGCGGGGGTTAGCCGGTCGATGGCGGTTTTGAGCAGAACGGTCGCCGTGGTGCCGTCGACGTCGTAGTCGCCGTAGATGAGGATGGGTTCGCTGAGGCTGACAGCCTGCTCGATGCGGCTGACGGCTTCGCTCATGCCAAGCAGCAGACCGGGAGCATGGAGGTGGCTGAGACGGGGCTTGAAGAAGGGTTCCAGGTCGGAGACGGCGAGGCCGCGGCTGGCGAGAAGATCCGCGATGGGCGGCGGACAGGACAGGGCGGCGACGAGCGAAGCGGCGACCTCCGCCGAAGCGGGGCGAAGTTGCCACGGGGCCGCGGTGAGGTCGGGAGCGATCAACGAAGGCGTCTTTCAGAGTTCTTCTGTGGGGCCTGTGTTAGTCGTCGTCGCCTTCGTCCACGACGATGCCGCCGAGCTCGGCGACGGTTTCCATCAGATTCTGGAAGTTGTCGTACCACTCGGTGGCGGTCTCGAAGAGGAACATGACGCCCTGGTGGGCGAAGCCGAGCTGCAGGTAGCCGGTTTTGCCGACATGGCGAACGAGGTATTCGGCATCTTCGAGTTCGGGTCCGGCATCATCCGGAAAGTTCTGTTCGCGGATCTGATCGAGCAGGATTGCGAGATCCGCCTTCTCGAGGACGACTTCACTCATGGTGACGAAGGCGGCGTTGGTTGCCTTGGCGTGTTCGACGAAGTCTTTCCAGCTATCGGGAGTCTCTTCTTCAAAGAGGACGCTGGGAACATCTTCTGAGACGTACGCTGGCATGCGGCGCATGCCGTGACCTGCGATGAAGGCGATCATGTCGTCTTTGAGCGAGAGGAGGTTATCTATTGCCATCGATCATCATCTTCGCAGAAAGCGGGCGACGATGCATGAGGGGCTTGGTCGGCGAGCTTTTTGCAGACTCGGAAGACTATGAAAAGCGGGCGATAGTGGTTTGCCGAGGCCGGCTGTGAGGGGAAAAGCGGCCGGATCTGCGTGGTATAGTCAACCTCTAAACGACGATGATTTTTTCCAAGGATTACGTAGGATATCTGGCGCGGCAGACGGTGAAGCACCTGGTTGCCGCAAAGATGATTGAGACAGGGAAGCCTGCGATCGTTGATCAGCGCGTGGGCCTGGCGATGGTGGATGAGTTGTCGCTTGAAGATCGCATCAACGACGAGGTACGGGTCATTCTGGAGGCGATCCAGGACGATATGAACAAGGGTGGCGTGAGCTACCCGGAGATGTTCAAGAAAGTAAAGATGAAGCTGGTGAACCAGTACAAGGCGGTGCTGTGAGGATCTCCCGCGACAAGTTGAACAAGCTGGCACACACCGTAGCCGACACGCTGGCCGAGATAGACGAAGTTGATTTCAAGGAAGATCGCAATACGATCCGCCAGGAGGCTCGGAAGGCTCTTGAGAAGTTATTGATGGAAGAGACCAAGATCGATGCGGCCGCGCGGCAGAAGATTGCGTCGCAGCGCAAGATCATTATGGAAGGCTCGCAGGAGTGGGACATCTTGTATCGGAAGTATTACAACGACGAGGTGAAGAAGCTCGGGCTGTGATGCGCGCGACGAGCGTTTCGCGTGCGATGTTGCGGCTGTAAGTTGGTGGCTGGTATAGTCGTTGAGGTGAGAGCGCGGGATGGTTTTCTGTCTCTGGCTTTCGAAGTCCACTGTTTGCTTTCGTGGCGATATGGTGTAACTGGTTAACACGTCGCCCTCTCAAGGCGAAGAGTTCGGGTTCGAGCCCCGATATCGCTACCAACTCCTCTAAAGAATAGGCTGTCCGGTGACGTCGTCTGACGGAGACCCAGCTGCGCGGCCGGGGATGGTGCACGAGGCCTATACTTTTCCTGTGAGCAAGACTTTTTACATCGAAACATTTGGCTGCCAGATGAACGCGCATGACTCCGAGAAGGTCATCGGGACGCTGGAGCAGCATGGCTATGCGCGGGTGGATGATGAGGCGGATGCGGGGTTGATCCTGTACAACACCTGCTCGATCCGCGACAAGGCAGAGCAGAAGGTCTTCCATCGGCTGAACGAGTACAAGAAGCTGCAGGGTGAGGGCAAGAAGTTCGCCGTGCTGGGGTGTGTGGCCCAGCAGGAGGGCACACGCATCTTTGAGAAGGCGCCGTATGTCTCGCTGGTCTCGGGCTCGGCGAGCTACCGCAATCTTCCGGAAATGCTGTCGCGGCTGGAGAACGGTGAGCAGCGGATTACTGGTCTTGACGATCGGCAGACGGATGAAGCGTTTGAGACCGAGTTCGTTGCGCGGACCAATCCGCATCGCGGGTACATCACGATTATTGAGGGTTGCGACAAGTTCTGCGCGTACTGCGTGGTGCCCTACACCCGCGGCAAAGAGAGAAGCCGGACCTCGAGGAGTGTGCTGGACGAGGCGCGACGGATGGCGGATGCAGGCTTCACGGAGATCCAGCTGCTGGGACAGAACGTGAACTCCTACAAGGATCCTTCCGGGCGGATGAGCTTTGCGGAGCTACTGGCAGCGGTTGGTCAGCTTACGGGTATGCGGCGGGTGCGCTTTACGACTTCCCATCCGCGCGACTTTACCAGGGACATCGTGGACGCGATTGATGCTGTGCCAACGCTCTGCGATCATGTGCATCTGCCGGTGCAGAGTGGGTCGACGGCGGTGCTGCGGGCGATGAATCGCGAGTACACGCGGGAGTGGTATCTGGAGCGGATCAGCTGGATCAAGGCAGCCAAGCGGCGGATCAGCATGACGTCCGACATCATCGTCGGCTTTCCTGGCGAGACCGAGGAAGACCTGGAGCATACGGCCACGCTGCTGGAGTGTGTTGGCTACGACGCGATCTTTGCGTTCAAGTACTCTCCGCGGCCGAACACGCCGGCGATCGATATGGCCGACTCGATACCGGATGAGGTGAAGGCGGCGCGCCTGCAGATTCTTCTCGATCGTCAGCGGGAGATCCAGCGGGTGAACTACGAGCGGCATACCGGCGAGGTGATGGAGTTGATGGTCGAGGGGTATAACCGGCAACGCGGCCAGGTGATCGGGCGATCGACCCAGAACAAGACGGTGAACTTTACGACCACACAGCCGATCCAGCCGGCGACGGGCAGCTACGTTACGGTGCGGGTGACACAGAGCTTTCCGAACAGCCTGGTGGGAGAGGCGTGCTGATGAAGACGGGCGAGCAGGGCGGCTTGATCGAAGTTGAAGTGCAGATTCGCGGGCTGATGATGGATCCTGTGACCAACATGCCGATCGTTCTGCTGAAGGATCTGGAGAGTGAAGCGGTGCTGCCGATCTGGGTCGGGATGTACGAGGCGAATGCGATCGCGCTGGAGCTGGATAAGACGGCGACGCCGCGGCCGATGACGCACGATCTGCTGCGGGACGTGACGCTGGGGCTGGGTGGCGAGGTGCAGAAGGTGGTGGTCACGGAGCTGCGGAACGACACGTTCTATGCGGTGATCTGGATGGAGCAGGATCACGAAGCTGTAGCGATTGATGCCCGGCCTTCGGATGCCCTGGCGATGGCGCTGCGCTGGGACTGCCCGATCTACGTGAGCCGTGAGGTGCTGGAGCGATCCAAGCAGGCATCGGGATCCATGCAGGCGGGAACCACCGAGCAGATGAGGCAGTGGCTGGAAGGCCTGAACGACGACGATATGGGGCGGTACAAGATGTAGTTGGCGACGGTCTGGGCGCAGGCTAGAGCCAGTCACAGAGCTGCGCTACCTGTTGCGCCCAGCTGGCTTCCGTGGGAATCAATGGAAGCGGGGTGTGCAGGTGATGGCCTGCGATCGTCGAGGTGATGGCGGCAGAAAGAGCGGGAAGCATCTTCTCTTCGCCGCCGTCAAAGACGGTTGCCCAGGGCGTGTGCAGGAGGATATCGGAGACGCCGGAGTCGCGGTGGAGCAGGATCGGGATGCCTCGCTGCAGGGACTCAATGGCGGGAATGCCGTAGCCCTGAACGGCAGGCATAAGGAAGAGATCGGCCTCGGAGTAGAGCTGGGCGAGGTGCTCGTCGGGGACTAAGCCGTGGAAGTGAACGCGGTCGGCTAGACC
>CAXSEC010000022.1:0-32008 GCA_964236325.1 uncultured Acidobacteriaceae bacterium
CCTTTGGTCAAGACCACGGTGATCCTGACGAGATCAACCCCTTCGGCGAGCCAAGTGCGAAGGGCCCTTGCACGTGCCATAGCCCATCTCACCCATGGCGGAGCAGCCTGGCGCCCGTACGCCATGTGGGCCGCCCTCGCCCTCGCCGTCCTCACCAAAGGCCTCGTCGCCCTCGTCTTCTTCTTCGGCGCCACCCTGCTCTACCTCGCCTTCACCCACGACCTCCGCCGCATCCCCGCCCTCAAACCCCTCTCCGGCAGCCTCGTCCTGCTCGCCATCGCCGCCCCCTGGCATATCCTCGCCGGCCTGCGCAACACCGGCGGCATGGGCGGCCACGGCTTCTTCTGGTTCTACTTCATCAACGAGCACGTCCTCCGCTTCCTCGGCCGCCGCTACCCCCGCGACTACAACAAACTCCCCGGCTATCTCTTCTGGTCCCTCCACATCGTCTGGCTCTTCCCCTGGAGCCTCTTCGTCCCCACCGGCGTCCTTCTCGCCCTCCGCCGCCTCCGCCCTCCCCACGGCCCCATCCTCCCGCGCCTGCGCGCGCTCTCCACCACCCGCGGCCGCACCACCCTCCTTCTCACCCTCTACTCCGTCCTCGTTCTGGTCTTCTTCTCGCTCTCGACCAACCAGGAGTACTACACCTTTCCCGCCTATCTGCCGCTGCTCATGCTCATCGCCGCCGCCATATCCCGCGCGGAGCAGACCTTCTCCGCCGATCGCACCGCCCGCGCCTGGATCACCTTCGCCCACGCCACCCTCACCCTCATCGGCGCCGCCTCCGCCATCGCCCTCCTCGTCGGCCTCTGGCAATCCCGCGCCCTCCCCTTCAACCCCGACATCGGCAGTCTCCTGGCCCACCGCGCCGTCGGCGACTACACCCTTTCCATGTCGCACTTCTTCGATCTCACCGGCCCTTCCTTCGCCGCGCTTCGCCTTCCCTCCCTCCTCGCCGCCCTCGCCTTCGCCACCGGCCCCGCCTTCGCCTGGCTCTCCCGCCAGCAGCGCCGCCACGTCGCCGCCACCGTCTCAATCGCCCTCTTTTCGACCGTCTTCCTCATCGCCGCCCACCTCGCCCTCATCCGCTTCGGCCCCATGCTCTCCTCCAAAAACTTCGCCGACACCATCGAGCACCTCGAAGCTACCCGCGCCGTCGGCCCCGACACCCAACTCCTCCTCTTCGGCGACCAGTCCTACGGCTCCTCCATCCCCTTCTATCTCGGCCGCCAGGTCCTGCTCGTCGATGGCCGCTCCTCCTCCATGCTCTTCGGCTCCACCTTCCCCGATGCCCCGCCCATCTTCCTCACCCCAGCCGACCTCACCGCCCGCTGGGGCACCGGCCCCCGCAAACTCCTCTTCGTCCCCCTCGAGCGCCGCGACGACTTCGATCGCCTCAACCTCCTGCCCCGTTCCACCCTCCTCGAAGAGACCTCCGGCAAAGCCCTCTACACCGACCGCCCCCTAAGCCCCTGAACCACCCAGCCCCACAGGAGCGCCGATCCAGACCTCTAACCCCTGTTCCCTAAGCCCTATTCCCCAACCCCTGTTCCCTAAGCCCTGATTGAGCATGAACGCCACGCCCGCCACCTCCTCTCACCACACACCCACCTCCCTCACCGGAGCGCGCTGGCGACCCGCCTCCATCGCCCTCATCGTCCTCGCCTGGCTGCTCCTGCACATCGGCTGCCTCTTCTCCCCCGGTCTGCTTGACGACGTCGACTCCGTCTACATCGAGATCGCCCGCCAGATGCTCGTCCGCCACGACCTCGTCACCCCCTACATCGACGGCATCCGCTTCTTCGACAAGCCGCCCCTCATGTTCTGGCTCGCCGCCGGCAGCATGCATCTCTTCGGCGCCACCGATTGGGCCGCCCGCCTTCCCCTCGCCCTCCTCACCCTCGCCCTCTTCCTCGCCACCTACGCTCTAGGCCTGCGCCTGCTCGCCAACCTCTCCCCCGCCAACTCCCCGGACCGCGCCGCCCTCTACGCCGCCCTCGCCCTCGCCACCTCCATCGGCCCCTTCCTCTACACCCGCTTCTTCATCCCGGATATCGCCGTCACCCTCTGGCTCACCCTCTCCATCCACCTCTTCCTCATCGCCACCGACCGCGCCAGCACCCGGGACTTTCTCATCCCGACCGAAGACGAAGCAGAGCGAAGTCGTAGTGGAGGAGCCTGCCCTGAGCTTGTCGAAGGGACCCGCTCTTCCGGCCCGACCTCACCCGCTGTCATCCCGACCGAAGCAACGCGTAGTGGAGGGACCCGCTTACCCGCCTCCAACCCACAGATTCCGTCATCTCGACCGAAGGCTTCGCAAAGCGAAGCCGCAGTGGAGAGACCCCTGTATTTCGCTCCCGCCCGAATCCCACTTCCGCCATCGAAAGCGCAACGCCTCCTTGAGACCGTCATCTCGACCGAGCAACGCGAGTGGAGAGATCCCTTCGGTCAAAAAGCCACCTCCGTCTCACCACCCCAGGAAGCAACCCACGCTCCAGAACGCCAACCCACCGCCCTCCTCCCCATGCTCGGCTTCGCCGCCACCCTCGCCGCCAGCCTCCTCACCAAGGGCTTCATCGGCCTCGTCTTCCCGCTCGGCTTCGCCCTCCTCTACCTCGCCCTCACCCGCCAGCTCCCCCTGCTCCGTCGCTTCCATCTCCCCGCCGCCACCACCCTCTTCCTCGCCCTCGCCCTTCCCTGGCATCTGCTCATCGCCCGCAGAAACCCCGCCATCC
Organism: uncultured Acidobacteriaceae bacterium; assembly: GCA_964236325.1. GTDB lineage: Bacteria > Acidobacteriota > Terriglobia > Terriglobales > Acidobacteriaceae > Edaphobacter. The sequence continues at coordinate 2,736 of CAXSEC010000022.1, forward strand.
CCCTACCCGCAGGCCTCGGCCTCCCCGCCACCGCCGGCTGGGCCTGGTTCTATCTCTATAACGAGCACATCGCCCGCTTCCTCTCCCGCCGCATCCCGCACGACTACGGCCAGGTCCCCATCCCGCTCTTCTGGCTGCTCGCCGCCGTCTGGCTCCTCCCCTGGGTTGCCTTCCTCCCCGCCGCCCTCACCGAGCGCCTGCGCAACCTCCGCCACGCCGTCTCCGACCCGCACAGCCGCCAGACCACCCTCGCCCTCATTCTCTGGATCGCCCTCGTCCTCGGCTTCTTCACCCTCTCCGCCCGCCAGGAGTACTACTCGCTCCCCGCCCTGCCCGCCTGCGCCCTGCTCATCGGCGGTCTGCTCGCCCGCGCCGATCGTTCCCAGGCCACCGCCAAAACCAGCCCCGGCACCCTCACACCCCAGCCAACCCCTTCCCACTCCGACTCCGAAGACCTCCGCGCCCGCCACGTCGCCCTGGCCTGGTCCCGCTGGCTCCTACTCCCCCTCGGATCCATCCTCGCCCTCGCCTGCGCCACCTTCGCCCTCATCGCGCCCGCCGTTCCCCCCGGCACCGACATCGCCATCCTCCTCGCCCACTCCACCGACAGCTACAACCTCTCGCTCAGCCACCTCTCCGATCTCACTCCCGCCGCCATGGGCCTCTTCCGCCGTCCGCTCGCCCTCTGCGCCCTCGCCATGCTCGTCATCGGCCCCGTCTGCACCCTGCTTCGGCGCTCCGGCCGCACCTTCACCGCCAACCTCACCCTCGCCACCGCCGGCGCCGGCCTGCTGCTCTCCATCCACGCCGGCCTCGCGCGCTTCTACCCCATCCTCGGCTCTAAATCCCTCGCCGAAAGCATCCTGCAAGACCAGCAGCAGCAGCCCACCTCCGACCCAGGCCTCATCCTCATCGACGGCGAACTCACCTCCGGCTCGAGCCTGCTCTTCTACACCCGCCAGCCCGCCCACCTCATCAACGGCCGCATCAACGGCCCCTGGTTCGGCTCCTTCTGGCCAGACGCCCCGCCCATCTTTGACACCGACGCCACCCTCCGCCGCCTTTGGACCGGCCCCCGCCGCCTCTATCTCCTCACCAGCACCCCCGCCACCCGCCTCGCCGACCTCTCCCGCCTCGCCCCCACCCGCATCCTCAGCACCTCCGGCGGCAAAGCCATCCTCACCAACCAGCCCTGAGCCAGGCTACGCACGCTCCGGCTAACGCAACCGCAACACGCAGCCTTCCTCACTCACCCGCAACCCGGTGGCCTATCTGCGCAGCACCTGTTCTTTTTGGTTGTCATTCCGAGGCGCAGCCGAGGAACCCCCGCATCTCGCCTTTGACCACGGAGCGCAGCGACGCGCGAACAAGGGACAGAAGCGACAAGCGACCGCCTCAAAACCCCAAACCTCGCGACCGAAGACTGAAGACCGAAGACCGTCGCGGAGACCTGTGTTCCGCCCCTACCCTCCCGGTGCCCCATCCATGGCACAGTCCCATCGCAACATGGGTGGGCCGTAAGCTCTCAACTCGCCGCATCACATCGCAACCGCACAAATCGCACCCACCACCGTCCGCATATCTATGCACCCACCCCTGCATATTCATTCCCGTTGACTCCCCCGCCGCCAACTGCCATGCTCCCGTCACACCCGGAGACGCCCGCGCATGACCCCCCAAGCCGCAGCTTTACCGCACCTGCTCATGTGCCCTCCCACCCTCTACGAGGTCTCCTACGTCATCAATCCCTGGATGGCCGACAACCTCGGCGCCGCCTCAAAAGCCCGCGCCCTCACCCAATGGACCGCCCTCCATCAGGTCCTCTCCACCCTCACCACCGTCCACCTCATCGACCCCGCCCCCGGCTCGCCCGACATGGTCTTCACCGCCAACGCCGGGCTCGCCCGCAACGGCGTCGTCGCCCTTAGCAGCTTCTTCCACCCCGAGCGCCGGGCCGAAGAGCAGCACTTCCGCCGCTGGTTCGTCGCCAACGGCTACCGCATCCTCGACCTCCCCCGCGACACCCCCTTCGAAGGCGAAGGCGACGCCCTCTTCTCGGCCGACGGTACCCGCCTGTGGGTCGGCTTCGGCACCCGCACCCGCCAGTCCAGCCCCGCCGCCCTTCACGCCCTCTGGCCGAACGACGAATCGACCGCCGCCGCACCCCAACCCCACGACATCGTCGGCCTCCGTCTCATCGACCCCCGCTTCTACCATCTCGACACCTGCTTCGCCCCGCTCGACGACGGCTCCCTGCTCTACTTCCCCGCCGCCTTCGACGCCGCCTCGAACGCCCTCATAGAAGCCTTCTACACCCCCGCCCAGCGCCTTGCCGTTGACGAAGCCGACGCCGCCTGCTTCGCCTCGAACGCCGTCAATCTCGGCCGCACCATCGTCCTCAACCACATCAGCCCCAACCTCCGCCACCGCCTCGAAGCCCGCGGCTTCACCGTCATCCAACTCGCCCTCGATGAGTTCCTCAAAGCCGGCGGCGCCGCCAAATGCCTCGTCATGAAGCTCTCCCCCGCTCTCCCAACACTCACCCTCCAGCCTGTCATCCGCGCCGAGACCTCCTCCCCACAGAAGCCGTCATCTCGACCGAAGGATTCGCAGAGCGAAGCCGCAGCGGAGAGACCCCTGTATCTCCTCGACACTCCATCGCCGTACCACACCATCGGCGAGCCACATGCCACCCTCACCTCGACGCCAGCGACACCCTCGCTACCTCCCACCCGCCCCTCGGAGGCAGACCTCCGATGACCCCGACCTCCACCCCAACCCTCGCCGCCACCGACCTCATCGCCCTCGAAGATCAGTTCGGCGCCCACAACTACCATCCCCTCGACGTCGTCATCGAGCGCGCCCAGGGCTCCTGGGTCTACGACGTCGATGGCCGCCGCTACCTCGATCTGCTCGCCGCCTACTCCGCCGTCAACCAGGGCCACTGCCACCCGGCCATCCTCCGCGCCCTCGTCGAGCAGGCCGGCAAAGTCACCCTCACCTCGCGCGCCTTCCGCAACGACCAGCTTCCGCTCCTCCTCCGCGATCTCCACCAGCTCACCGGCTACGACATGGCCCTGCCCATGAACTCCGGCGCCGAAGCCGTCGAGACCGCCCTCAAAGCCGCCCGCAAATGGGGCGCCACCGTCAAAGGCATCCCCTCTGATCGCGCCGAAATCATCGTCTGCAACAACAACTTCCACGGCCGCACCATCTCCATCGTCGGCTTCTCCACCGAGCCCCAGTACCGCGCCGGCTTCGGCCCCTTCCCCGCCGGCTTCCGCTGCGTTCCCTTCGGCGACCTCGACGCCCTTGCCCGCGCCATCACCCCCGAGACCTGCGCCTTCCTCGTCGAACCCATCCAGGGCGAAGCCGGCATCATCCTCCCGCCGCCCGGCTACCTCGCCGCCGCCGCCCGCCTCTGCCGCCAGCACAACGTCCTCTTCCTGGCCGATGAGATCCAGTCCGGCCTCGGCCGCACTGGCCGCCTCTTCGCCCATCAGCACGACGGCCTCACCCCCGACATCGTCATCATCGGCAAAGCCCTCTCCGGCGGCTTCTACCCCGTCTCCGCCGTCCTCGCCTCACGCGAGATCCTCGGCGTCTTCGCGCCCGGCGACCACGGCAGCACCTTCGGCGGCAATCCCCTCGCCTGTGCCGTCGCCCGCGCCGCCCTCCGCGTCCTGGTCGACGAAGATCTCCCCACCCGCTCGGCCGACCTCGGCGCCCACGCCCTCGCCCGCCTCGAGGCCATTCGCAGCCCCCATCTCGTCGCCGTCCGCGGCCGCGGTCTCTGGCTCGCGATCGAGCTCAACCGCCCCGCCCGCCCCATCTGCGAGGCCCTCCGCCACCGCGGCGTGCTCTGCAAAGAGACCCACGACACCGTCATCCGCATCGCCCCGCCCCTCACCATCACCCGCGCCGACCTCGACTGGGGCCTCACCCAGATCGACGAAGCCCTCCAGCTCCCCTGACACTCTGCAGACTTGGTTCTTCACCAGACCGCCAGAGCCGCCTCCACCGCAATTTTGCGGTTGTCATTCCGAGGCGAAGCCGAGGAACTCCCGCATTCGCTTTTCGCAACGGAGCGCAGCGACGCATTGTTGCCAAAACACCGCCCACGATCAACTAATCTCGCTTCGCTATCTCCGTCCCCACACACCCCCCGCTACTGTCAGAATCCTCCTGCACCTTCGTACCGTCAAAGCCACGAACATCATGGCCAACCTTCCCGCACCCATCCCCCTCTACACCTGTAGCGGCCCCACCCAGTCTTTCTAACTCTTGACTGGTATTGACTTGCCATTCTCACTCTTTACAAATCGCCGGCGATGCGGAACTGTTCTCCTCCACCTCGCCGCGGAGGCTATCCTTGTCGAAATACAATCTCAGATCCCTGCTTTGCCCTACCGAGTTCGTAACCGAAGACCAGCTTGCAACCGACCGCAATCTCCTCGCGCTTGATCGCTCCATCAATCACCTTGGCCGGCGCGGTTTCATGGCCGCCTTCGCCAGCGCCGCCATCGCCGGCGCCGCCTTCAATGGTGCCTCCGCCAGCGCTCAGGCAGCCGCTGCGCCACCCATCGTCGACGTGCTCAACTTCGCCTTGAACCTCGAGTACCTCGAAGCCAACTTCTACTCCTTCGCCTCCACCGGCAGCGGTCTCTCTGCCGCCGATATGGGCCCCGGCGCCATTGCTCCCGTCGGTGCACCTGGCCAGCTCCCCTTCGATGCCACCACCCTCGCCATCGCGCAGGCCCTCACGCAGGATGAACGCAACCACGTTGAGCTCCTTCGCTCTGCCATCACCTCGCTCGGCGGCACACCCATCTCGCAGCCATTGATCAACTACGCCTTCATGGGTGCCATCACCACCCAGGCCCAGTTCCTTACCGCCGCCCGGCAGTTCACCGCCCTCGGCAACTCCGCCTACGTCGGCAGCGCTGCTCTGCTCGCCTCAAGCGCCTCCGTCCTCACCACCGCCGCCCAGATCCTCGGCGCCGAAGGCCAGCACGCCGGCACCCTCAACTACCAGTGCATCGTCCAGGGCATCACCAGCCCCGCCATCGACGCCCAGGACGTCCCACCCAGCCCCACCAACGACTTCACCGTCCTTCCTCCGAACGCGCTCTCACCCTCGCGCCTCGCCGTGCAGGTCCTCGGTGTCGCCTATGGCGCCTCAAACGCCTCGACCACCACACCGCCTGTCGGCATCCTGCAGGGCGGCTTCTTCCCCAATGGCGTCAACGGCAACATTAAGTCGACCTAGTCGCTCGCTCCTCTGGCATATCGCCCGAAGCACTTCGTCAACCGTCTCTGACCCATCCGTAACCCTTTGCCGGGAGGCAAGAAAAATGTCCAAGCTCATCGCATCTCCTTACGAACCCGGCCTGCTCTCTGAGCGCTCGGCTTCGACCCTAAATCGTCGTGGCTTCCTCGCCTCGCTCGGCGCCGTCAGCGCACTCGCCGGCACGGCAGCCCTCACCGGCTGCAGCAACGGTGGCGCGCTCCAGGCCACCATCACCACCCCCTCCGTCCTTGAGGTCCTCAACTTCGCCCTCAACCTCGAGTACCTCGAAGCCAGCTTCTATAGCTACATCGCCACCGGCAACGGCCTCCCAAGCGCGCTCATGGGCACTGGCGCTGGCACCGCAACCGGCGGCGCCCAGGTCAACTTCGTCAATCCGGCCGTCACCAGCGTCGCTGCCCAGCTCGCCGCAGACGAGACCGCGCACGTCAACTTCCTTCGCGCAACCATCACCGCGGTCGGCGGCACACCCGTCAGCATGCCCAACCTCAACCTCGCTGCGATGGGCATCGTCAACTCCGACGCCACCTTCCTTACCGCGGCCCGTCAGCTTGAGACCGTCGGCGTCAGCGCCTACGCCGGTGGAGCGCAGTTCCTCACCTCCAACACCACCGCTATCCTCTACGCCGCGCAGATCCTTGACACCGAGTCGCAGCACGAAAGCTTCCTCCGTCAGCTCTGCATCTCCCTCAACGTCGCCTCACCGGCCGTCGACTCCGCCGATGTCCCGCCAACCGGCACCACCATCTTCAACACCAGCCCCTCCACGGGCCTCTACACCATCCGCACCACCTCGCAGGTCCTCGGCATCGTCTACGGCCAGCCCGGCGTCACCGGCATCAACAAGGGCGGCTTCTTCCCGAACGGCCTCAACGGCGACATCGTCCTCAGCTAACCAAACGCTTCACAACACAGACCAACGGCCCGGGAGTAACTCACGCCCGGGCCGTGCCCTTTTGGGGCCCTCTTCAAACAAAGAGCACGGTCACCGAAAGTTCCTTGTTACTAAAAGTCCCTTGTTAAGGGCATGGCTTCAGCCATGCCGTAAGTGCTTCCCGGAGAAGGCGGCTTTAGCCGCTGAGGTCAGCTTGGTCACATCTTTTAGAGCTAATCAGACTCTCCTTAGAGAGGGACCCAGCGGCACACCGCATCAGCAAATGACTTAGGGCCCACATCACCGTGGGCCTCACAAACCACTCTTCTTGCTTGTCAATCCGGGCTGAGCAAAGTTGAATAGAAGTCGCCCCGCTCCAAATCCCACTCCGCCTCTCTGTCTTGCTCTTCTGCCTTGCTTCTCTGATTCCCTAAGCCCTGGTTCTCACCGCACCACCGCCCGAAACCGCCCACCCGTCTCCAGCTCATACGCCCCGCCGTGATACCGCATCCGGCTTCCCATATAGCTCGCCGCCCACACCGCGCTCCCCAGCAGATCCCGCGCCGGATAGATCACCGTCGGCCATCCCCGCTGCTCATCATCCAGCGCCCACAGCACCACCCCCGCCATCAGCCATCGCTCCACACAGGTCCCCAGCAGCCACAGCAGTCCCATCCCCGGTACACCTACCGCCACACCCCACATCAGCCCCAGCACGCCAAACGGCACCGCAAACGTCAGCCCCGTCCCCAAATGCCCCGCCGGCCGCGATCGCCGCGTGCTCTTCATCCATCGCAGCTGGTCGTTGAACGACGCCCGCAGCCCCTGCGGCAGCACCATCAGCCGAATCACATGGTTCGACATCCGCACCCCGCACCCAGCCTCCGCCAGCCGATTCCCCAGCACAAAATCCTCCGCATAGTACTGCCCCAGATCCGCATATCCGCCCGCCTCCGCAAACGCCTGCCGCTCCAGGATCATCGTCACCCCCAGCGCAAACTTCGTCCCACCCTCCAGCATCTCCGCCACCAGGATGCCGCCCGTCATCTCAACGCTCTTGCCCACCGCATCCAGTTGCGCCGCAAACCCACCCGTCGTCCACCCCACGTACAAACACGAGGCCAGCTCCGTCCGCCCATCCGCCAGCACCTGCACGCACCTCCGCAAGTAGTCGCGCTCCACCCGCGCATCCGCATCGCTCGTCACCAGCGTCTCGTTCTGCGCCGCCTCGCTCAGCGCCGCCAACGACCACATCTTCGCATTCGGAAACAGCGGCTCGCCGCACGTCAGAAACCGCGCCCTTACCGCCGGATACCGCGTCGCCACCCGCTGCGCCAACTGCAGTCCGGCATCACTCGCATGCCGCGCGCAAAACAGCACCTCATACTCCGGATAGTCCTGCTCGAAAAATCGCTCCAGACTCTCCTCCAGCCCCGGCTCCGTCCCATGCATCGGCTTTAACACACTCACCGCCGGCAGATACGTCATCGCCCGCGCATCCTCCCGCCGCTTCCGCCGCCCAAACCGCACCGCCGCCCCCATCACCATCACGCTGTAGATCGCCGACGTCACCGTCCCCACTGCCGCCACCCAAAACATCCCCCTGCCAACACCACGCCGCCCCATCACCCTCCCGCCCATCTCTAAAAACCTGTAGAAGAACTATTAAAGATGCGTCATCTCTAAGAACCTGTTGAAGATTATTAAAGATGCGTCATCTAGACCGTAGCGAGACAGTTTCATCGTCTCGCGGAGTGGAGAGACCCCTGTATTTTTCGTCGTTGCTGTTGTTCGTCTCCCGCCGCAAAGCAACACTTTGTAGCCGCGAAGAAGTTCTTGCACAGTTCTCAGGAAGCCCTCATTCCTTTCCCTGGTTAAGGGCATGGCTTCAGCCATGCCGCAACTACTCTTCCCGGAGCGCGGCTTTAGCCGCTGAGGTCAGCCTCGACATATCTCCCGGACTTGAGTCAGACCATCTCGAAGTCGTCCCTGCTGTTGCTTTCTCGTTGTCATCCCCGCAGAGTTCTGTCTTTACCGTAACCGCCCATCTCTATCGCCCAACCCGCTTCTTCGCCGCCGCCCGCACTCCGCTCACCTTCCCCGCCGTTGCTCTCACTCCGGAGGCCTTCACCAGCTCCCCCGCAGCCCCCTTCGCGCCATCCACCGCCGGCACCACCACCGGCCGCCCCACCGGCACCAAACCCGCCTCCTGCGTCTGCCCATACCCCTGCATCCGGCTCAGCATCTCCGTTCGCACATAGTCCACAAACCCCTGCATCTGCCGGTTCATCTCCTCCATCCGCTCCCGCATCTGCAGCACAATCGCGATCCCCGCAATATTCACCCCCAGGTCCCGCGCCAGGTTCAAAATGAACTCCAGCCGCTCCAGATCCTCATCCGTATACAGCCGCGTATTCCCATCCGACCGCGACGGCCGCAGCAGCCCCTCCCGCTCATACATCCGCAGCGTCTGCGGATGAATCTCGTACATCTCCGCCACCGCCGAAATCATGTAAGCCCCCTTACTCCGTCGCCGCGTTGCCATCCCTCTCCCTCACACACACACAAACCCGCACCCCCGAGTGTACCGCCGCCATCAACTCGTCTCGTTGGCCGGCCTCAGCCATACACCGCCACCGCTAACCGCTGACCGCGAACGACTGACGGAGGACGGCTAACCGCTGACGGCGGACGGAGGACGGCTGACCGCGGACGGCTGAAGCTAATGGCGTGCAAGTTTTTGGTTGTCATTCCGAGGCGAAGCCGAGGAACCCCCGCATTTCGCTCTTAACCACGGAGCGCAGCGACGCGTAAGCAAACGGCAAAGCGCCAACCCTCCACGCGCAGTCTAAAGAAGCCGTCATCTCGACCGAACCGCGGCGCAGTGGAAAGACCCCGCATGTCGCCACCCCATCCGTCGCCGTTCGAAGCGACCTATCCAAGCCCACCACCATCCGACGTCTTCCTGCATCGCATCAACGCCAAGCCGCCATCTCCAAACCAAACCCGCATCACACCCCGTATGCCCAGCCCCAACACCGTCCGCGCCGCCCAGATCACCCTCGGCATCTCCGCCCTCACCGCCGCCTGGTGTCTCCGCTCCCGTCCAGGCCGCGCCAGCAACCACCGCCCCATCGTCCTCATCACCGGCGGCTCGAGCGGCCTTGGCCTCGAGCTCGCCCGCACCTACGCCCGCGCCGGTGCCCGCCTCATCCTCGTCTCCCGCAGCCAGGAAAAACTCGAAAGCGCCCGCACCTCCCTCTTCGCCGACGGCTCCCTCACCGCCCCCGCTGACCTCCTCCTGCTCGCCACCGATCTCTCCGACCCCGCCGCCGCCAGCCGCATGATCGACCTCGCCCTCGCCCACCTCGAGCGCATCGACGTCCTCATCAACTGCGCCGGCATCATCGAGGTCGGCCCCCTCGAAGACCAGCCCCTCGCCGCCTTCGAGTCCGCCATGAAAAACAACTTCTTCACCGCCCTCTACACCACCCAGGCCGCCCTTCCCCATCTCCTCGCGCAGCCGCCGCTTCAGGGCCACCACGGCCGCCGCGCCTCCATCGTCAACATCTCCTCGATCGGCGGCAAGATGGCCGTTCCCCACCTCCTCCCGTACACCGCCTCGAAGTTCGCCCTCACCGGCTACTCCGAAGGCCTCCACGCCGAGCTCCGCCCCAAAGGCGTCCGCGTCACCACTGTCTGCCCCGGCCTCATGCGCACCGGCTCCCACGTCCGCGCGAAGTTCGTCGGCGACGTCGAAAAAGAAAAAGCCTGGTTCGACTTCGGTGCCACCACCCCCGGCGCCGCCGCCTCCGTCCAGCACGCCGCCCACCGCATCCGCAACGCCCAGCTTCGCGGCGCAGCCGAGATCACCATTACCCCCCAGGCCTGGCTAGCCGCCCGCATCACCGGCCTCGCCCCCGGCCTCACTGCCGTCGCCAGCTCCCTCGCCAACCACTACCTCCTCCCCGCCCCCACCGGCAACAAAGCCATCACCCCCCACAACTAAACCTTCATCCGTCTAGCCTCCGCAATTTTCGTTGTCATTCCGAGCGCAGCGAGGAACCTCCGCCTTTCGTCTTTCGCGACGCAGCGCAGCGAGGCGCCTGCTACAGAAGCCACACAGCACACCCTCGGGTTAGATTTGCTCTGACACTGTCATCCCAACAAGGGCGCAGCCCGCTTGTGCCCCACCCCATCACGCAGTACCACCGCGATATCCATAGCAACGTACGAAGGCTCACACCCCAGCAATCAACTCCCGCATCAGCGCCGTCCACTCCTCTTCCAAAGTGCCCCGAAACGGTTGCCGCCCAGCCCGCCGATACCAGTACCCGGCATTCGCCGCGTCGCCTTCCCTGCGATGCAAATACGCATGGACAGCCATCCCCTGCTCTGTGCTCAGATCGTCGACCAGCGCATGAGCTCGCGCCCAATCCCCCTTGCCATCCCACCACAAAGCCTCTAGCAAACCGTCACACGTCGCAGCCGGCGCACTCTCCGTCAGTGAGGCAACAAACTCATCAGCACTCACCGGCTCCCTCTTTCTCGACAAAACAACCGCTCTGCTGCCACCTTTTAGTTCTCATTCCACAAGGATCCGCAGCATCCTGCCTACCCTACTTCGCCGCCGCCACCCGCAGCACTACCTCCGCCACATCCGATCCCCCCACCGTCACCGTCTCGCTCACCGGCGCATACGGCGACGGCACCACCCGCATCCGCACCCCCTTGCCATCCGCAGTCATCCCAACGAACTCGGCGCGGACCTGCGCCTCCATCGACAACGTGTACGTATCCGGCAACACCGAGTTGAAGTGGAAGCTCCCGTCCCTCTCGATCGGTGTGCCAATGGAGTTGATCAACGGGCCGTTATATCGGTCCGTCTCTCCCTTCGGCGCCAGCCGTAGGAGACCACGCTCCACCGGTTTCCCGTCCGGCCCGACCACCCGCCCACTCACCGTGTGCAACCCTGCTACCGGCAGCACCACGTCCTCCTGCACCACCGCACGACCCTTCACCTGCACTGTCTCCGCTCGGCCCAGCCGCTGCGTTCCACCCGCATACATCACCAGCCCCTGCGTCCCCTCCTCACCGCCTTGAACCGGAACCATCTCGCCACCAATCGCGACCTGGACCACGTAAGTCGCCGCCGGCACCCCGTCAATCCGGTAGCGCCCATTCTCATCCGTGCGTACTCCACCTGCAATGCAATGTCCAAAGCCGCCATCCGACTTTCTCAGCAGCAGACTCACCGCTACTCCTGGTATTACGGGTCCACCCCGGTAAGCCGGCCTTCCATCCGCATACGTCACCCGCCCCTCAATCACTCCACCCCGCTCTAGCCGCAGATTAAAGTGCGTCTCCTTGCCCGCCTCCACCCGCACCATCTGCACAAAGCCAGGCAGCCCAGCCCGCGCAGCCGCATCTGCCGGGGCCAGAGCCCACGGAGCCGCATACTCTTCGGGCGCGATGTACCCCGGCACGCGTATCCCCACCAGGTATTCGCTGGGCGGCACCTCACGCATCTCCACCCGCCCCGCAGCATCCGCCGTCGCATTGAACCTATCGCGCGACGGCTGATCCGTCACGACATACTCCCCATCCACGATCTTTGGCGCTGGCGGCTCCGAAGACACCAGAAACACGTTCGCGCCCGCAGCCGGGGCCCGCGTATCTCCCAGCTCCACCACTCCCGTCACCGATCCGGCTACAGCCCCCTGTAGCCCATCCGCTGGCATCGCCTGCTGCCCCAAGGCAACGCCTGCCAGCACCCCAATCCAAAGCGCCACACTCCTCACCCACATCATGCCATCAGCACCCCGCAGCCCTACGCCAGCAGACTACCGCAGATAATGGCGCTTACACCTCCCCAAACAGCCCCTCCCGCACATCCTCCGGATTCAGCTTCGCCAGCTCCCGCAGAATCTCCTTCGACCGCTCATCCTGCACCTTCGGCACCATCACCTTCACCTCGACAATCTGGTCGCCGCGCACGCCATCGAGCGCCGCACTCGGCACGCCCTTCTCGCGCAACCGCAGCTTCTGCCCCGTCTGCACTCCCGGCGGCACCTTCAACTGCGTCCGCCCGCCGCCCTCATGCGTGTCGATCGTCGGCACGTCAATCTTCGCGCCCAGCGCCGCCTCCACCATCGTCACCGGAACGGTTACATATACATCATCGCCCTTGCGCGTAAACACCGGGTTCGTCCCACCCTTGATAATCAGGTACAGATCTCCCGCCGCCCCGCCATGATTCCCCGCATTGCCCTTGCCCGCGAGCCGAATCCGCTGCCCGTCCCGCGTCCCCGCCTTGATGCGAAACTCAAGCGGCTCCTTCCGCAAAATCACACCACTGCCCTCGCACGTCGGGCACGCGTTCTGCACCTTCCCCGCTCCGCCGCAGCGCGGACACTGGATGTTGAACTTCATCCGCCCGCCCATCTGCGTCACCTCGCCCGTGCCATGGCACTCCGGACACTCCACCACCCCACCCCGCGCTCCTGATCCCCCACACGTCTTGCACGCCTCCTGCCGCTGTATCTCCAGCTTCGTCACACCCCCGCGAATCAACGTCCAGAAGTCCACCTGCACCGTGTACTCAAGATCCGTGCCCGGCTCCGCACCCTGCTTCTGTGCCCCACCGCGTCCTCCCCCAAACATCGACCCAAAGATATCCCGAAATCCACCACCGCCCGCAGGCGCCTCCTGCCGCGCCCCAGGCCCACCCTGGAACCCCGAAAAATCAAATCCCGAAAAGTCGAACGGCACCTCCTGCCCGCCGCCCCGGCCACCCGCACCCCGTCCTCCCGTCCCCGGAACATGCCCGTACCCCCCTCGTGCCGCAGCCTCCGCCGCCGCCGCATCAATGTTGTCCGAGTAGAAGCCAAACTGGTCATACACCTTCCGCTTCTTCTCCTCACTCAACACATCATTGGCCTCGGAGATCTCCTTGAACTTCTCCTCCGCCTTCTTGTCCCCGGGGTTCACGTCCGGGTGATACTTCCGCGCCAGCTTGCGGAACGCCTTGCGTATCTCATCCGGCGTCGCCGTCTTCTTCACGCCCAGCGTGCCGTAATAATCCTTGTTCTGTGTCGGTGCCATCTATCCCAAACCTCTCTATGCGCTGCGTGGAAGCAACGCGCCTCGCTGATCGACCGGTGCCGGTTCAATCGTCCACGTGCCCGCAGCATCTCTGGCGTCACGCGCAATCTCAAGATCATAGCGAGCCTGCAAGTTCATCCAGAACTCAGGTCCCATACGGAAGTACTCGCCCAAACGCAGCGCCGTATCGCCGCTTATGCCGCGCCGCTCGTGCAAAATCTCTCCCACGCGTGTCGCCGGCACACCGATCGCCATCGCCAACGCATTGCCGCTCAAACCCAACGGCACGAGGAACTCCTCGCGCAGCATCTCTCCCGGGTGCACCGGCGACATGCGGCAGGCCTTCACCTCCGCCTTCGCAGGCCGCTTAGTGGTAGTCCGTAATCTCGACCTCGTAGGCATGACCCTCTCTCCAGATAAAACAGATCCGAAACTGATCGTTCACTCGAACGCTGTACTGCCCTTCCCGATCGCCGCGCAATCTCTCCAAACGATTTCCTGGAGGAACGCGAAGACTCTCAACCCTCGCCACCGCGTCAATCTGCAGCAACTTCCGCAAAGCCACCCGCGCCACTGCCGCATATCGCCGGCTCGGCTCACGCAGAAAAATGAGCCGTGTCTCCTCGTTCCGAAAGCTCCGAATCACACGTGCATCGTAGCACGCTGAACGTTATACGGCTTCCGTTACCTTCTCCCCCGCCTGGCAGCTCGGACACCAGAACAAATTCCGTCCCGCCATCACCTTCGTCAGCACCGTCGTCCCGCACAGCAAACACGGCTTGCCCTGCCGCCGATACACGTAATGCGCCTCCTCCTTCAGCACCGGCTCGGTCTTCCTGCTCAATTTGTAACCAGGCCGGTCCTTCGCCTTTGTCGTGATAATTCGCCGATCCACCATGCCCGCCTTCATCAGCGGAATCGCCTCCTTCCAGATCGCCTCAAGCGTCTTCGCCGGCACCGTGTTCCCCGCCGCAAACGGACTCACCCCCGCCCGAAACAGCAGCTCCGCCCGATAGATATTGCCGATTCCCGCCGCGACCGTCTGGTCCATCATCAACGCACCCACCGGCGTCTTCCGCTTCGTGATCTTCTCCACAAACCGCGTCGCCTTGTCCCCGTTCAGCGGATCCGGCCCCAGCCGCTCAAGCAGCGTCGCCCACTTCGCCTCCGTCCACACACTGCAATCCGTCGGCCCGCGCAGCTCTACCCACGCCACCTTGTCCGGCGCAATGTGCCCCGTCCCATCATCGTTCGAGTACCACGCATGCCGCTTGCTCTCGCCCGGCTGCGTCCCCAGCTTCACCGCCGCCGCGTTCCACAGCCGCACCCGCAACGCGCCCTTCTCCGGCGGCAGCTCGCCCGTTCCCTCGGTAAAGTCGCCATACATCCCCAGATGCACATGCAGCAAACGGCCCTTGCCGAAGTCATACCCGAGGTGTTTGCCCACCGCGCGCACCCCCACCAGTGTGCGGTTATCCAACTCCGCCGCCTCCAGAAAACGGCTGCTCTCCGGCGCCTCCACCCGTACCTTCTTGCCCGCAAACGCCGCCGTATGCCGCGCCGCCCAGCGATGAATCTCGTTGCCTTCAGGCATCCTGCGTCTCCCGTTCGCGCCGCTGCTCCACGCTCTCGCGCAACTTCGCCGCGTCCGCCAGACTCGCCTCACCCTCAAGCACCGCCATCGCCGCCGCATCCAGATCCAGACGCTCATCCTCGGTCCGCTGCGCCGCCGCCCGCTGCGCCCGCCGCTCCACACTGCGCTTGCCTCGCCCGCTCTTGCCCGAGATCTCCGTCTCGTACCGGTAGTGCTCCAAAATCCGCTCCGGCGTCCACAACGCCCAATGATTCGCATTGTTCGCGTGCATCCGCGTCAGCTGGATATCATCCATCTGCCGCATCAGCTTGCGAAGGTCTGAGTAGTGATCGGCATACGCACTCTCTTCGGCCTCGATCACCTGCTGCAGATCCACATACACCGGCTGTGCCCACTCATAAAACGTGTGCCACACGTCGTACACATCCAGGTGGCCCTTCTTCACCAGCAACCCGATGTGCTCGTAGAAATCCAGCACCTCGAACGCCGTCACCGGCGGCTCCTCCAACTCCCACTTCCGCAGTCTCTGTCCGTCTTCCGACAGGCGATCCATCGCCAGCCGCCGCCGCGCCGTCGTGAACCCCTCCGACTGAAAAAACCCCAGCTGCTTCTCCAGATTTGCAACCGACCGATACTCCCGCTCATGCTTCAGCTGCAACCCCGCATACGCAATCGCGCTCGTACTGGTCACCACCAGCAGCCCGTTCGCAACCGCCTGGACCGCCGTCCAATTCACCATCTCTCGCCGCCCACCAATCTCTGCCCTTACCGTCAGATGCAGTTAGCTCCAGTCTTACTGAACCCGCGCCGCCATCGCGCCATCGCCCTCGCCGTTACACCTTTCTCACCCTCCACACCACTGACATCCCGACCGTAGCGCAGGAACCGCTTTTGCCCCCGCTTTTTCCTCACTCTCCACAACACTGTCATCCCGACCGTAGTGGAGGGACCCGCTTTCGCCCCTGCTTGTATTTTCTTCTCATCCCGTATGGGTCTGCTTCTCTACCGCCAGCCCCTCTACCTCCACTCCGCGCTCCCAAAGAAGCCGTCCCATCTCGACCGTAGCCGTGCGGCTTCGGCGCACGGCGGAGTGGAGAGACCCTGTATTTGCCCTTGCCCTTGCTTCTTTTCACCCTCCACAACACTGTCATCCCGACCGTAGTGGAGGGACCCGCTTTTCGCCTCAGCGTAAAGTTGTTGTTGTCACCTGCCCTAGTTCCAAACCTGCCGCGCCTGGATCGCCTTCACATCAAACATCGCATCTGGCTCCGCCTGCAGCATCTTCTGCATAAAGTCATGCGCCTCGGCCTGCGTATCGAAAATCTTCCGCGTATACAGCTGCCCCGCCCGCATCTGGTCGCACATCCACAAGGTCTCGTTCATCGCCGCTCCTCCATCTTTCTCCTGCATCAACCCGGAACCCATCGCAAGGTTCCACCGAATCGTCCCGTACCCCTCATCCTTGTACTTCGTCATCTGCTTTCCCCTATACCGTTTAGATAAAACAAAAGGGGCACCCGATGCACCGGCCTGCCCCTCCTCTTTCATCAACACACATCTCAAGCCGTCATCTCGACCAGAGTGAAAACTGAGTGGAGAGAGACCTTCATGTTTCGTCTCTCTCCACTCGCCCTTGCCAGCCGCTTACTTCGTGTCGACATACTCCGCGTCGATCACGCCTTCATCCTGCTTGGCCTGCTCGTGCGTGCCGTCCGCTGGTCCCGCTCCGTTGTTCGAAGCTCCCTCGGTTGGCGCCGCACTGGCCGCCTTGTACATCGCCTCGGCCACCTTGTGGCTCGCCGTCGTCAGCCGATCCTTGGCCGCATTCATCTCGGTCGCCGATGGGCTTCCCGTCAACGTCTGCTTTGCATCCGCCAGCGCCGACTCGGCCTCTGCCTTCTCGCCGGCCGACACCTTCTCGCCCGCCTCCTTTAGCATCTTCTCGACGTTGTACACGGTCGAGTCCAGGCCATTGCGCGCCTCAATCTGGTCGCGCTGTTCCTTGTCCTCACCCGCATGCGCCTCGGCATCCTTCGCCATGCGCTCGATCTCTTCCTTGCTCAGGCCCGACGAGCTCGTGATCGTAATCTTCTGATCCTTGCCCGTCGCGTTATCCTTCGCCGTCACATTCAGAATGCCGTTCGCGTCGATGTCAAACGTCACCTCGATCTGCGGCACGCCGCGCGGAGCCGGTGGAATCCCGCTCAGCTTGAACTTGCCCAGCGTGCGGTTCTGGCTTGCCAGTGGCCGCTCGCCCTGCAGTACGTGCACCTCAACCTCGGTCTGCGAGTCCGCCGCCGTCGAGAACGTCTCCGTCTTCTTCGTCGGAATCGTCGTATTGCGCGTGATCATGCCCGTCGCCACACCGCCCATCGTCTCGATCGACAGCGTCAGCGGCGTCACATCCAGCAGCAGCAGATCCTTCACATCGCCCGAAAGCACGCCGGCCTGCACCGCCGCACCGATCGCGACGACCTCATCCGGGTTCACGCCCTTATTCGGCTCCTTGCCGAACAGGTCCTTCACCAGCTTCTGAATCGCCGGCATACGCGTCTGGCCGCCGACCAGAACCACCTCGTCGATCTTCGACGCATCCACGCCCGCATCCTTCAGCGCCTGCTTGCACGGTCCAACCGACTTCTGCAGCAGGTCGTCAACGAGGGATTCAAGCTTGGCGCGCGACAGCGTCCGCACCAGGTGCTTCGGTCCGCTCGCATCTGCCGTAATAAAGGGCAGGTTGATCTCCGACTCCTGCGCCGTCGAGAGCTCGATCTTCGCGCGCTCGGCCGCATCCTTCAGCCGCTGCAGCGCCATCTCATTGCCCTTCGCCGTCAGGTCCAGACCGGTCTCGTTCTTGAATTCCGAGATCAGCCACTCCACAATGCGCTGGTCGAGATTGTCGCCGCCCAGGTGCGTGTCGCCGTTGGTAGACTTCACCTCGATCACGCCATCGCCCACCTCCAGGATGGATACGTCGAACGTACCGCCGCCGAAGTCATAGACCGCGATCGTCTCGTCCTTCTTCTTGTCGAGCCCGTACGCCAGCGCTGCCGCCGTCGGCTCGTTCACAATCCGCTTCACATCCAGGCCAGCAATCCGGCCTGCATCCTTGGTCGCCTGCCGCTGCGCGTCGTTGAAGTACGCCGGCACCGTAATGACCGCCTCGGTCACCGAAGTGCCGAGATAGTCCTCCGCCGCCTTCTTCAGCTTCTGCAAGATCATCGCCGAGACCTCCGGCGCCGTGTACTCCTTGCCCTGCGCCATCACGGCGACATTGTCGCCCTTGGCCACAACCTTGTACGGCACCATCTTCATCTCGGAGCCGACCTCGTTCATCCGGCGACCCATGAAGCGCTTGACCGAATAGATCGTGTTCTCCGGGTTGGTGATCGCCTGCCGCTTTGCAACCTGGCCGACCAGCCGCTCCCCCGACTTGGTGAACGCCACGATCGAAGGCGTCGTCCGCCCGCCCTCTTCGTTCGGGATAACCTTCGGCTCGCCGCCTTCCATGACCGCAACGCAGCTGTTCGTCGTTCCGAGATCGATGCCAATAATCTTGCCCATACTCTGCTCTCTCCGTACTGCCCGGTCAGCCGCCGTCCGCGGCACATGTTCCGGCCCTGCTCAATCTTTGTTCCGCCGGCGAGGCGTCCCGCCTGCCAGCCTTGGCTGAACCTTCTACCAAATCATCATCTCAAGTTGAGTCACTTACTGTCAACCAATATGATGCGCTTCGTATCCACAGGATGCACCTTCTTCCCGCAAAACCGGCATCGCCTCCACACTTGTGTTCGCCCGCGCCCGTCCTCTTCTTATCATCCGTACGGATCTGCTTTTCTACCTCGAACGCCATTACTCGCCATCACAGTAGCCCAACCACTCTCATAAGCTTGACTGGCCTCCCGACCCTGAGCGAAGCCGAATGGGGAGGAACTCCCGCATCTCTCCCTTCGCAACGGAGCCAAGCGACGCGTTCTGACGCCTTCGCAATCAACCTCCACCAAACCCACACAAAACACCCCCTCACCTCATCCAAAACCCGCTTGAACCTCACCAGAAAGTGGCATGGCCGCGCGCCCTTTCCCCCTTGTAGCCTCGCTCTTGATCCTGAAGACAAAGGGCCCGCGCCATGCTGCTTTCCCGCTTCGCCTCCGCCGCTCGTCCCCATGCTGTTCGCCTCGCTGCCATGGCCTTCGCCGGCCTCGTCGCCGGCCTGCTCGCCGGCTGCGGCACCGGTAACTCCCCTGCAATGAGTGCCCTACCCGCTGACGCCTTCGCCGACGCGACCGGCAATTGGCAGTTCACCACCGGCGCTGCGACTCCCCTCTCCACCCTCGCCGGCTCCCTCTCCGTCTCCGGCGCCACCGTCACCGGCGTCCTCCATCCCGTCGCCGCCACCTGCGCCGCCTCCGCCGACCTCCTCCAGGTCGCCGGAACAATCGACGCAAGTGGCCTGCTTACAATGACTTCCACGGACTTGGCGGGTGGCCGCCTGAGCATCTCCGGCACCCTTGCCGCCGATCGCCACTCCCTCACCAACCCCTCCATCACCATCACCGGCGGCGCCTGCGCCACTCCCGCCGACCGCCCTGGCAGCCTCGTCGCTCACGCCGCCAGCGCCGCTTCGGCCCAGCAATATCAACCACTTACCGGTAACTACACCGGCTCCTTCGTCGACAGCTCCGGCACCGCGCTCGCCGTCTCCGCCACCCTCTCGCAACCCACCACTCCCGACGCCAACGGCGTCTACCACCTCACCGGAACCGCCACCTTCCCCAACACTCCCTGCCTGACGACCCCGGTCATCACCGACTCAACCGTCACAGGTGACACAATCCAGGCCACTTACACCGACAGCCAGACCGGTGGTACCGTCGTCGCCACAGGCACCTTCTCCTCCGACGCCCAGACCCTGACCATCTCCAGCTGGACCCTCTCCGGCTGCGACATCGACACCGGAACCGGCACCCTCACCCGTAAACCAGGCAACTAACCCCCTTCCCTCCTAGACTTTGCAGCGACGCACGGGCACACTAGACCCTCGTCATGCGAACCCTCGCCACCGATCTCTTTCTCCTGCAGCTGGCCGCAACCCTCTTCATGACAGGCCTCATCTGGTTTGTGCAGGTCGTGCACTACCCGCTCTTTGCCGCCGTCGATGACCCTGCATTCGTCGGCTACACACGCCGCCATGGCACCCTTACCAGCTATGTGGTCGCCCCTCCTATGCTGCTGGAGCTCGCTACAGCACTCGCCGCGCTTATGCCCGCTCTGCGCCCCGGATTTGTCTCGGCACCAACTGCTGTTGTCTCGGCTGCGCTGGTTCTCGGGATCTGGGCAAGCACCGGCCTGCTGCAGGTCCCGTTGCACGAGCGCCTTGGCCGGTCGCGTGACCTGGCACTTGTCCATAGCCTGGTTCAGGGCAACTGGCTTCGTACTGTAGCCTGGAGCGCCCGCGCCTTGCTACTCCTTCTGTGTCTTCGTCGAATGCTGCAAACCTAATAGAATGAACACTTAATCCCTTCCCCTTCCCTCACGTAAGCGACTTGACCTTCGATCCGAAGGCCGCGTTGCACTACACTCGCTCCATGTTCCGGCTCCTGTCGCTCGTCGTCCTGATCACCTTTGTTCCCTCCCTCTTCGCCCAGTGGGAGATCGAAGAGTCCAACACCTCCGCCAGCCTGCGCGGCATCGTCAGCGTCGGCGGCGGTGTGGCCTGGGCCAGCGGCACCGGCGGCACCGTCCTGCGCACCGAGGATGGTGGCTACGTGTGGCAAGGCTGCGTTCCCCCGCCCGGAGCCTCCAAGCTCGACTTTCGCGGCATCCAGGCCTGGAACGAGAACACCGCCATCGTGATGAGCTCCGGCCCCGGCGATCTTTCTCGTACCTATAAGACGACTGACGGCTGTCGCACCTGGAAGCTGCTTCTGACGAACCCTGACCCGCAGGGTTTCTGGGATGCACTGCAATTTACCGACCAGCAGCATGGAACAATCCTGGGCGATCCCGTAGGTGGGCACTTCGTTCTCCTGACGACGTCAGATGGTGGCAGCACATGGACGCCGCTAACGATTGAAGCCGCCAGTACGGTGAAGGACCTTGCCGTCTTCGCTGCCAGCAACTCCAGTCTTCTCATGCGATCTCCGAGTAGCCGGCTCTTCTGTACAGGGGGCAAATCGGGCGCAATGGTCATCCAGCAGGGCGTCGGCCCTCAACCTGGTCCGAAGAAGGCCGGCGAGATCGGCTTCGGCAACACATCGTCTTCAGAGGAGCTGGTCAACTTCGACAAGTCCGCGACAAGCGGCTGCTTCTCTCTGGCAGGAAGCGGCGACGCTCGCGGAACTATCGTGGCAGTGGGCGGAGACTATGCGCACCCGGACCGAAAGGACAATACCGCATGGACAACGGCCATCACGGACGATGCTGAAAACAAGGAGCATCCGCTCTTTCGCTTTGCTCCCGCCAAGGTAAAGCCATCGGGCTATCGCAGCGCCGTTGCGTATGACGCTCAGACAAAATCCTGGATTGCAGTCGGGCCGGGCGGGACTGACCTCTCGACCGATGATGGGGGGACATGGCACGCCCTGAAGCCTGGCCCGCAGGAGTCACATGACGCCGATTCGCAGTGGAACTCGCTCTCACTACCCTTTGCAGTGGGCCCTCACGGACGCATCGGCAGGCTGCACCCTGACGCCCTCACCCGGCGGTAGATCACCCGAGCTAAGGTGTAGTAGGAGCAGGGGTTGGCTGCGCTGGAGGGCTTCCACTGGGGCCCGATGAAGTGCTCCCACCGGGGCCAGCAGAGGCACTGCCGGAGAGGGCGCCCAAGCTGGAGGAGCTGGTCGAAGACATACCGCCGCCAAAGATGTTTACCTTGGCTTTGAGCTGCTCGATGCGTGGATCGTAGAGAAACTCCCACTCCGGGTAGGTCGTCTTCTCGTTTACGACGAGGATTGCGGACCCATCCACCGGCAGGCCAACCCCGAGGAACGGCGCGCCGGATCCCGAAAAGCCGCTTCCAGACTGACTTCCGGCACCGCCGGAGGTTGAGCCTGATCCTGACATTGAACCGGATCCACCAGGTGTCCCGGTGCCACCAAAGCTGGACCCGGAAGATAGGGCGCTACCGCCCTGACTACTCGTATCTATTGTATTTGCAACAGATGCCCCTGGTGCGCCACTTGCTCCCGAGCTCCCAGTGGAGCCGAAGGTTCCGGCCCCGCTTGGCGACGTACTCGAGGGAGACAGCGAAGAGCTGCCGATGCCGGTGTTTGCCAAGCCCGCGAGTGGTTGGCCAAAGAAGCCTTTGACCGTGGTCTTGTTCTCGCCGACCTTGATCAGTCGCCAATCGGGCTTGCCGGTCATTGGATCGTTGTACTTCTGACGTAAGTACCTGATGTTGTTCGTCTTCTCCAGCTGTTCAAGAGAAGCAGGATAGCTGCCGTTCTTGAGGTAGTAGCGGCGGATCGCGCTGACGTAGGCGTCGGCTCGGTGGACCGCCTCGACCTCGCGATCCCTGCGCAAGGCACGGGCAACGGTCGGGGCAGCCACCGATAAGGTCAAGAGAATGAGGAAGATAACTACAATGAGCCCAACCAGGGCGAAGCCCTCTTCGGAGGGCTTGCGACGGGCGATGGTGGTGAAGAGGAGCATGCTAGTTCTGTGTCAGGGGAAGGGATTGCTGGTTGTTGTTGGTTAGATCCTGAACGGTGATGGAGTTAGTGCCAATCGAGAGGATCTTGTAACGACGCTGGACGATGTCGCCGGCAGAGGCGAGGAAGACATCTTCTCCGCGAAGGAGAAAGGCCCTCGGCTGCTGACCACTACGAGCCGCTGTACCAAAGAACTTCAGGTCTATGGGTGGGGGTTGGGGAGGTCCTTGAGGGGTGAAGTTGGCGGCGGTAAGGGTGGGGCGAGCCGAGGCGACGGGCCTGGGGAGGGTGATGGTGGCGGGAGCCTCCTCTGACGAGAAGATATTGCGGCCGGTGCCTTTGTACTCGAGCGCCTCCGTGGTGAGCATGGGACCCATATGGAGGGTTGGATCAAGGGCAGCGGCGGTGATTGCGAGCGGTTTTGCACCATTTTTTGCTGAGGTCTGCGCAGGTTTCGCGGAGGTTATGGCCACATTCGCGGAGGTTGCGGGCGCAGTGTCTGACGGGAAGAGCTGGGTGTACATGTAAGCGATGGCAGCAAGCGCTCCGACGCCGGCGACGCTGAGGATGGCGAGCTTCTTCCTGTCTTCGGTACCGAGGTTCACTGGTTGGACCCGCCTTCCGTGTAGGTGACTTCACCCGGCTTGAACTTGTGGCCTGGATCTCGCGGAGTGGCCGGAGGTACGGGGCGTGAGGCAGACGAAGGGTCGGCGGAAGAGACACCGGTGACAGGGACGGCGGTACCGTCGTCTGTGAGGGGGAGCGCGGCGGTCGGTGGGTCGGCGTCAAGCGAGGCGCCGGGACGGAGCCAAGTGTTGAGGCCAAGCCTGAGGCCGACGGCGCCGGCCTGCTGACCGGTGAGCATGACGCCGCGGATGACGAAGAACATGCGATCACGCTCTAGGGCGTTGATCATGTGGACGAGCTGCTTATAGTCGCCGGTCATGGCGTAGTCGATGCGCATCTCGGTCAGTTCATTTGGCGTTGCGGTAAGCACGGGAGCCTGGGCGTACTGGCCGCGGCTGAGCTTGACGCCCTGGCGTTTGGTCAGGGCGCCGAGCTCGGTGAGGACCTGCGAGTAGCTGCCGGGAAGACGACGGGTGTAGAAGGTATCTGCCTCGGTGTTAGCGAGGGAGAGCTTGCTGTCGAGGCCCTGCAGCGGTCGAGCCTGGAGGTCGGCGGTCTTGAGGGCGATCTGACCCTGTGCGAGGGCCTCGGCGCCCGAGTCCGACGTGGCGTGGAAGGCGAGGCCAAGCTGCAACAAGAGGTAGAGGTTGACGAGGATGAGCAGCCCGGCGCCCGCGTAGTGGAGGTTGACCAGGGTGGCAAGGGTGCGGACCTTTTCAGGCAGGCGGGCGGTGGAGACTGCGCCGGGGAGCTTCATCGGGAGCTCCTTCCCAGAGGTGATTTCGCTGAAGGCGAAGGCAGCGCGGGCTTCTCTGCTGGAGTAGGTGGAACGGAGGTGACCGAGGGGCGGCTGCGTGGAACGGGAAGCGGGTTGTAGCCGCTGAGGATGTCGAACTCGACGCCGCCGGGCTTCGGCGCGCTGGCGGCTGTGCCACCTGGTGTCACGCTGGTGAAGGTGAAGCTAGATGGGGTGTTGGGCGCGTTGCGGGCGCCGCCGGCGAGGCCATTGGCGCCTTCGGTCGCCTGGGTAGATTCGGACGAGAGACGCGGCTGGAGGAAGCGGGCGGAGTGCTCAAGGTTGCGGACCAGCTGGACGGCGCGATCGCGGTCTCCGGAGACGCGGAGGCGGATGGTGGCGTCGCCTTCCTTTGAGATCTGCGGCTCGATGCTAGTCACCTGCACGCCGGGTGGAAGGACGCGCTCGAGGTCCATCATGACGGCGGTCCAGGAGAAGCTCTTACGGGCGAAGACGCTGTTGAGGAACTGAGAGCGGTCGAGCACGTCGCGATTCTGCGGCTGCCGCATGCGGGCTTCGTTGGTGGATCGCTGCTGCTGAAGGGCAAGGGTCTGGGCGTGAACGGCATCCAGGCGGGCCTGCGCGGTGGCGGCACGGCGGCTGACGGAGTGGAGCCAGAAGCCAAGACCAAGGGCGACGACGGCGAGCCACGCCATAAGCAGACGCAGGCGGGCGAGGAGGGGACGAATCTCCACGAAGGGGCGGCTGGCGAGATTGACGGAGATGCGCATTAGCTGCGGAGGGCACCTCGAAGGCCGGCGAGCCAGCCGTAGGGGATGCTGGTGGTGGAGATGGCGGTGCCGAGAGCTTCGGGCGGCAGAAGGTCACGAACGGGAAGGCCTTCAAGACCACTGGCGAGCAGGGTGCGGTGGAGGTCCGTGGCGGTGATGGAGCCGGCGGCGAGGACAAGCTCGGGGATGGCGCCGAGGGTGTCCTCAAAGTAGGCGGCGGCGACGGAGACGGACTCGGCAAGATCGCGGCTGCGATTGTTGACGTCGGGCGCCGTGTTGAGCATGGCGACGGTGGCTTCCGGTTCCGGATGCAGGGTAGCGACGCGGTCGAAGGCATCGGGGCGGGACCACTCGGCGGCAGTAGCAATGGGGTCGACGAAGGTGAGGTCGAGAGGGGTGATGGCGGGTTCGCTGGTGCCGAGATCGAGGTAGGGCTGGTTGGCCGCATCCGTGTGAGCGGGAGTGAGCTGCAGGAATCTTTCCGCTGTGTCTCCGCTGCGCTCGGTCTCCGGTCTAGAGGTCGGCAGATGTAGGGGGGCGGAGGTAAAAGGAGGTGCGTCAACTGCGCTGCGCGGCGGTCGGGATGACAGTGTTTGAGGAAGGGGGTCCGCGAGGAAGGGCGAGGCGGTGGAGATGGCGGCGGTGGGCTGGATCGGGATGGAGGCGAAGGCGGCCGCCGACTCTGCGGCCTCGGCGGGGTAGACCTCGATGGTGCGATGGAGCAGGAGGATGCCGGAGCGGACGATGGCGGTGGTAACGGCGGCGGGGGAGGCGTTGAGGACGAGGGCGTTGGGGTGGGTGGCGTCGAGGCCGGCGAGGGCGGCGAGGGTGCTGGGAAGGACGACGCCGGGCTGCATGCCGGCCTCGGTGACGGCGGTCTCGTACTCGGCCAGGACCTCCTGCGGGATGGCGACCGCGAGGACGCGCAGGAGCGAGCGCTCGGTACTCATGATCTGGAAGCTGACGAGGGCATGGTCGACGTCGAAGGGTAGCAGCTTCTTGAGTCGGAAGCGGACCACCTGCAGGGCTTCGGTCGGCTTTGAGGGAAGCGCGTCGAAGTCGAGCAGAAGGACGCGGACAGCGGCGTCGGGGACGATGACGGTGACGTAGCGGGACCGATCTGCGCCGCGAGCGGCGATGGCGTCGAAGGCGCGACGAAGGGCGGCGACGACGGCGGGGCGATCGGGCAGGTTGCCGGCCTTGAGGCCGGGGGCGACGACGCCGGGGCGAAGCTCGGCGCGGGCGACGGCGGTGAGGATGCCGGCGGAGGTCTCACCGCGCGCGACGACGACGCCTTCGGGACGGATTTCGCAGGCGAGGCGGGGGCGGGTTCCGACGGCGGTGGGGAATAGGTCCATGCTGAGAAGAAGATGCTGCCTGTCTTGCTGCCTGATGACAGCCGCTACCAGAGTAACGTGTGTGGGCTGTGGGTTGGACGTGGGAGTGGCTTCAGGGTTAGGGGCGAGCATGGCGCGTTTGGGGGATGCTATGTGTTTTAGGACAAGGAGAGAGTCGATCGGAGCGCCGGTTTGGCAGGTACGACGATGATTCTGCTGGCGGAGTACCTGCACACGAGCTGTCGGGCCTGACCGCGAGTCTATGGATGGCGAGCTGCGGAAGCGGCACGTGCGTTGTGGCACGGAGTGGGGGCGGCGCAGCGTCCGGTGGTGGCGGGACGATGGTCAACGTGGAGTTGGCGAGGTATTTGCTGGGTATTGGTGACCGGCTTTCAAGGAGGAAGGACGACGGGAAAGGTGTCCGGTACGTCGCTGCGCACCAAGGTAATGGCTCGACCAAAAGATTCTTCCTCAACCGGCTTTGCGGAAGGGAGAATGAAAAGCGAAGGGTGAACCTCGCCGGCGGTACCATGCTGTTGATAGTGACGAGGGATGAGGTATATGCGTCGATTCGCTTTGCTGGTACTGAGCTGCCTGGCTTGCAGTGTTGGGTTTGTGGGCGGCCAGACGCCTGCGGCTGCCGGCGACGACAAGTATGTTTGGCTGGAGGATGTCTCGAGCGCGCGGGCGATGGCCTGGGTGCAGGAGCAGAACGCTCGCACTGCGGCGGTGCTTGAGAAAGATCCGCGATATGCGGCGAACTTTGCGGATGCACTGAAGGTGGCAGAGGATCCGCGGCGGCTGACGGTGCCGAGCCTGCGGGGCGGAGAGATCTACAACCAGTGGCGCGACCAGACGAACCCACGAGGGCTGCTGCGAAAGACGAGCGTAGCGGACTACTTGACGGCCGCGCCGCACTGGCAGACCGTACTGGACTTTGACGCACTGGGTAAGGCGGAGAAGACAGGATGGGTGAGCAAAGGGCTGGCGTGTCTGTATCCGGGGACGGAGCACTGCGTGGTGGAGCTCTCGGCAGGAGGCGAGGACGCGACGACGGACCGCGAGTTCGATCTAAAGCAAGGCAAGTTTGTGGAGGGCGGGTTTGTCTCGCCGCATAGTAAACAATCCGTGGCGTGGGCCGATAAGGATACTGTGCTGATCTCGCGGGACTGGGGCGCCGGAACGATGACGAGCTCGGGATACCCGTTTGTGACCAAGGAGTGGAAGCGGGGGACGCCTCTGGGCGAGGCGAAGGAGGTGTTTCGCGGGAAGGTGACGGACGAGGAGGTCGGGACGGAGGTGCTGCAGGATGCGCAAGGCGAGGGTCTCACCGTGTTTCGGCGCAACGTGACGTTCTTTGAGAACGAAACCTACGTGCGGACGGCGCGCGGAGTGGAGCGGCTGGCGATTCCGGCGAAGGCGGATTTGGTGGGACTGCTGCGAGGACGGGTGCTGCTGCAGATTGCCGAGGACTGGACGCCGGCGGCGGGATCGACGAAGTTTCGGCAGGGATCGCTGCTGGAGATGGCGCTGGCGGATGTGATGAAGGACCCGGCGCACTTGAAGCCCGCGGTGGTGTTCCAGCCGACGGCGGAGAGCTTCCTGCAGGAGGTGATGACGACGCGCAACGAGCTGGTGCTGACAACGCTTGAGCACGTGAAGGGGCGGGCGGCGGTGTACACGCCGGGTACAACCGGGTGGACGGTGCATGCGCTGGCGCTTCCGGACAATGCGGCGGTCGGGCTGGTCACGGCAAGCAGCACGGATGATCGATTCTTTCTAGATCTACAGAGCTTTGTGGCGCCGCCGGCGGTTTGGCTAGGGGATGCGGCCAGGGGCGAGGCGAGGCAGGTGAAGAGTGAACCGGCGCGGTTTGATGCGGCGGGTGATGTGGTGGAGCAGTTTGCGGCAACGTCGAAGGATGGGACGAAGGTACCCTATTTTGTGGTTCATCCGTCGGCGATGACGCTGAACGGGGCGAATCCGACGTTACTAGAGGCTTACGGAGGCTTTGAGGTTTCGCTAACGCCGGACTACAACCCGAATGTTGGCAAGATGTGGCTGGAGCATGGCGGCGTGTATGTGCAGGCGAACCTGCGAGGCGGCGGGGAGTTTGGACCGGCGTGGCACGAGGCGGGATTGAAGACGCATCGGCAGCGGATCTATGACGACTTTGCGGCGGTGGGAGAGCACCTGGTGACGCGTGGGATTACGTCGCCGGCGAAGCTGGGGATTGTGGGGGGATCAAACGGCGGACTGCTCATGGGGGTGGAGATGGAGCAGCACCCGACGCTGTGGAAGGCGGTGGTGATCGAGGTGCCGCTGCTGGACATGGTGCGGTTTGAACAGATTGCTGCGGGGGCGAGCTGGGTGGGCGAGTATGGGTCGGTGAGTGTGCCGGAGGAGCGGAGCTTTCTGGAGGGGATCTCGCCGTATGCGAATTTGAAGAAGGATGTGACGTATCCGACGCCGTTGATCTGGACGACGACGAAGGATGACCGGGTGGGGCCGCAGCATGCGCGGAAGTTTGCGGCGAAGATGGAGGAGTATGGCAAGCCGTACTTCTACTGGGAGATTACCGAGGGCGGGCATGGTTCGGGCGCGGATCTAAAGCAGGAGGCGGGCACGAGGGCGATGACGTACACATATTTGCAGCGAGAGCTGATGCCGTAAGCGGCGTCTGGATTAAAGACAACTCCGGTCATTCGTCACGCGGGCTGGTGCGGACCTGGGATCAAGTGCGGGTGTGCGTGGTTTGTGTGAGCCACCTTGTGTGGGGTTGAGGTCGGCGGTGAGGACTCTTCTTTATCGTGCGAGGATGCGGCTGAAGGGCCCGGCGATGAAGGAGCCGCCGCAAACCTCAAGGCCGGGTTTGGCTAGGAGACACTTCTCGTGAAGAAGCTGTTGATCTCCGCTGCTTTGCCGACCGTGGCGATATTTGGCCTTGCCGCAACCCCATGCCTGACGACGCAGGTGAACCTGCTGGCGACGGGAACGATGACTGGCAGTCGGGCGGGCGCGTGCACGGACCTTTCGAGGCTAAAGGATCCGCTCGAAACGGGTGCCGAACAGCCTGCTGGCGGGCTGTGATCGGGCGTCGCGCAGGTAGCGGGTGACACGTTTCTGGCGGCGCGGATCGCGGGCTGACTTGCGGCGAGCTACGACGCGGCGATCGATGACACGGACTCCTCTATGACCGCTTTCGTACCGCATTGATGCACCTGCAGGCGAGTTCCGGCAGGGAGTGCGC
>CAXSEC010000023.1:0-9469 GCA_964236325.1 uncultured Acidobacteriaceae bacterium
CCCCCTCGCCGCCTCCCTCGTCGCCTCCACCTCCGCCGGTCCATGCGCGGTCGAGACAAACGCCGCCTCATACTGGCTCGGCGGCAGCCACACCCCCGCCTCCATCATCGCCCGGTGAAACCGGCCAAACCGCGCCGTATCGCTCGTCATTGCATCCCCAAAATCCTGCACCGGCCGCTCCGTAAAGAACCACGTAAACATCGATCCCACCCGGTTCATCGTCACCGCCACCCCTGCCTCGCGCGCCAGCCCCGCCACGCCCTGCGCCATCGCCGCCGTCACCCGCTCAAGCTGCGGATAGATCGCGGCCTCACCCTCGATCAGCGCCCCCACCGTCGCCAGCCCCGCCGCCATCGCCAGCGGATTCCCGCTTAGCGTCCCCGCCTGGTACACCGGCCCCAGCGGCGCCAGATACGCCATCACCTCCGCCCGCCCGCCAAACGCCCCGCACGGCAGCCCGCCCCCCACAATCTTCCCCAGCGTCGTCAGGTCCGGCGTAATCCCGTAGATCTCCTGCGCCCCACCGAGCGACAGCCGAAATCCCGTCATCACCTCATCCAGAATCAGCAGCGCCCCATGCTCCTTCGTGATCGCGCTCAGCCCCGCCAGATACCCGTCGACCGGCACCAGGGTTCCCGCATTCCCCACCACCGGCTCCACAATCACCGCCGCAATCCCGTCTGGAAACTTCGCAAACGCCTCCCGCACCGCCGCCAGATCGTTGTAGGGCAGCGCCAGCGTCTCCATCGCCACCGCCTCCGGCACCCCCGCCGATCCCGGGATCCCCAGCGTCGCCACCCCCGACCCCGCCTTCACCAGCATCGCGTCCGAGTGCCCGTGATAGCAGCCCTCAAACTTCACAATCAGGTTCCGCCCGGTAAACCCGCGAGCCAGCCGGACGGCACTCATACAGGCCTCGGTCCCCGAACTGGTAAACCGCAGCCGCTCAATCGACGGAAAGCACCGCATCACCATCTCCGCCAGATCGCCCTCCGCCGCCGTCGAGGCGCCAAAACTCGCGCTCCGCTCCGCCGCCCGCTTGATCGCTTCAACCGCCGGAGGATAGGCATGTCCCAGAATCATCGGCCCCCACGACCCAAACATGTCCAGATACCGATTGCCGTCCACATCCCACAGCCACGCGCCCTCCGCCCGCTCCACAAACGGCGGCTCGCCTCCCACCGCCCGGAACGCCCGCACCGGTGAGTCCACCCCACCCGGCAGCAAACCCTCCGCCCGCCGCTGCAGCTCGCCCGACCTCGTCATCACCCGCCGCGCCCCGCCAACCATCGCCTGTGTCATCCCTGAAGTATAGAAGTCGCCACCCGCGCTCCCCGATTCACAGAGCGCTCCCTTGCCTTTGCTATCCTTGAGGTTCCCTAACGCTGAAGGACGGTACGCCCGCTTGCCCGAAGAGACACCAAAACCCTCCGATCTCGAAACTGGCAGCGCCTCCCTCGTCTCTTTCTCCGAGACCTCTGCGGAAACAGCAAAAAAAGCCCCTCAACCTCCGCGAAAAGCTGCTCCACCTGCTCCAAAAACAGCCAGAAAATCGATGAGCTACGCCGACGCCGGCGTCGACGTCACCGCCGGCGATCGCACCAAGCAACGGATCAAAATGCTTGCCCGCAAAACCTTCAACAAGCATGTTTTGAGTGAGATAGGCGGCTTCGGCGGCCTCTTCGCCCTCGATCTCGAAAAGTTCCCTGCCCCCGTCCTCGTCTCCTCGACCGATGGCGTCGGCACCAAACTCAAAGTCGCCTTCGATCTCAACATCCATCACACCGTCGGACAAGACCTTGTAAATCATTGTGTTAACGACATTGCGGTGCAGGGCGCAACACCGCTTTTCTTCCTCGACTACCTTGCCACCGGCAAACTCGACGACTCTACCGTCGAAACCGTCGTCCAGGGCCTCTCCGAAGCCTGCCGCGCCAACGGCTGCGCCCTCATCGGCGGCGAAACCGCGCAGATGCCGGGCTTTTACGCAGATGGCGAGTACGACCTCGCCGGAACCATCGTCGGCGCCGTCAACCGCGACAAGATCCTCACCGGCGACCGCATCGAGGTCGGCGACGTCCTCGTCGGCCTGCCCTCCAACGGCCTGCATACCAACGGCTATTCGCTTGCCCGCAAGCTGCTGTTCGACGTCGCAAAGTATGGCGCCGATCAGTACGTGAACGAGCTAAAAGACAAGACTGGCGCGGCTTTAATGCGTACCCATCGATCCTATCTCGGCATCATCAAGAAGCTCTGCGCCGGCGATCTGGTCAACGGCATGGCCCACATTACCGGCGGCGGCATCACCGACAACCTGCCACGCATCCTCGCGAAGGGCCTTGGCGCGGTAGTAGATCGAGCCTCCTGGCAGGCCCCTCCACTCTTTGACCATCTTCAGGAGCTCGGCTCGGTCGAACCGGATGAGATGTTTCGAACGTTTAACATGGGAATCGGCCTCATCTGCGTTGTTCCGGCCGACAAGATCAAGAAGGTAAAAGCTGTTCTCAACCGGGCGAACGAGCGCCACCTCATCATCGGACGCATCGTCCGCGGCGACCGTACGGTGAGCTACAGCTAGGAGATGTCTCTTGACTCGTCTGGGCATCCTGCTCTCC
The DNA here is from genome assembly GCA_964236325.1 of uncultured Acidobacteriaceae bacterium. GTDB lineage: Bacteria > Acidobacteriota > Terriglobia > Terriglobales > Acidobacteriaceae > Edaphobacter. The sequence continues at coordinate 2,616 of CAXSEC010000023.1, forward strand.
GGCCGCGGATCGAACTTGCTCGCCATCGACCGAGCCATTCGCGAGGGCCATCTGCGCCAGGTCCAGATCGCCGTTGTACTTTCCAACCTGGCCGACGCCCCGGGTCTCGCAGCCGCGCGCGATCTCGGACTCACGGCGCTGGCCGTTCCGGTCAACGGCCGCAGTCGGGCAGATCATGATGCCGAAGTGGTCAAACATCTACGCGAGCATCAGGTCGACCTGATCTGCCTAGCAGGCTATATGCGGCTAATTTCCGCGCCCTTTGTTCGCGCCTTCCCGCATCGAATTCTCAACATTCATCCCTCCCTGCTGCCCGCCTTTCCGGGCCTTGAGGCACAGCGGCAGGCGGTCGATTACGGTGTCGCGATCTCCGGTTGTACGGTGCACTTCGTCGATGAGCAGCTTGACCACGGCCCCATCATCCTGCAGCGCAGCATCCAGGTCGCGGGCATGGACACGGTCGAAACACTATCCGCCCGCATCCTCGAGCAGGAGCACATTGCCTACCCTGAAGCCATTACGCGCGTACTTAGTGGCGAGTATCAGCTCGAGGGCCGTCGTTACGTCCGTCTTGACCGAACGCCAGATTCGCCACAGAGTTAACGCGTGATCGTTCCTGGCGGAACGATGCGAAGAAACGCCCCCAGCACGAAGAGCAGCAGAAGGTAGTACACCATCGTCCGATTGCTTGCCTCTGCCGGCTCGTCCTTGGTGAACATGCGCCAGGCCATGCCCGCCGCAAGGAAGAGAAAGATTCCCTCGTGCATCACGGCGAAGAGCGCAATCGCTGATGTCAGCAGCAGACCCCGCTGCAACTTGGTAAGCGCATAGGTAGCCTGCGCGCCGTCCAGACCAAGCACGGGGATCAGATTGAGCAGGTTGATAAAGGCGCCTGTATGGGCCAGGGCGACGTACACCTGCTGGTGCGTCCAGGCAAACAGGCCCAGGCAGAAGAGCGCGGCACCCAAGCCGAAGAGAGGTCCGGCCAGGGCGATCGAGGCCAGACCATCGAGCGGAGTACCCATCGCGTACCAGCGAACATAGGCGCCTAGCCCCGGCAGAAACACGGGAAGATCCACCTTGAGGCCACGCCGCTTGACGGCCCAAAAGTGCCCCATTTCGTGCACCAGGATGGAAAGGGTAAATCCCAGACCGAACTTCCATCCGAAGAGAGCCCAATACAACCCGAAGAAGGTGAGGAAGCTGAAGAGAAACTTGAACTTGAAGAGAAGAAACAGGATGCCCTTTAGTTTGCCGAGAAATACGAGCACCGGAGCCAGTGGCCCGAGCCGCTTGGCCCATTTTGCGGCCTTTTGCTTGTCGGCATCCTGGTGCGCGTCGATGGCCTCAATCCGTTTGTGCAACGCCTCTGCCTGCGGGCCGGTGGGAAGCCACGCCAGCGCGGCTCCCCAAGCGGCGCGTGCCTCCGCCCAGCGTTGCTCCTTCTCGAGGCCCTGCGCAGCGGTCGCGAGCCCGGCGATGTGGTTCGCGTAGACCAGCGAGCCGCACTCCGGACAGGCCAGCACTCCCTCCGGAATCCAGTGACTACAGTTGGGGCAGCTAAAGATGGGCGCCGGGGCGGGCGGGAGTTCCACTTCGTCCATAAAGATCTATTTTATGCCGCCGCGGGGAGCACGCGAAGACCGTCTACCATCAGGCCTGCTGACCGCTACCCTTGGCATCACCCAGCTGGACCTTGACCTCCATACGGCGTTTGCCGCGGAAGATGGTGACCGCGATCGTATCTCCCGAGCGATGGCGGTTCATCATGGCCGAGAGATCCTGCGGGGTGGCAACATCCTGTCCGTCGACGGCAACAATCAGGTCGCCGCCCAGCATCACGGGCGTGTTTCCCTGGTACATCCGCTGTGTTCCGCCGCGCAGCCCGGCCCGCTCCGCCGCACCGCCCGGCAGCGCGCGCTCGATCAGGATGCCGTAGTCCACTGGCAGACCGATCTGTTCCGCAATTTCCGGGCTGATCGGCAGTGTCTGGATGTCGAGCGAGGGTCGACGCGCGTGGCCGTACTTCTGAAAGTCGTCGAGCACTGCCTTTGCCGTGTTGATGGGAATCGCGAAGCCGATGCCCGCCGATTGATCCGCACCGCCGTTAGGATTCGAAGCGATCAGCGTGGTGATGCCGATCACCTCACCCCGCGAGTTGAGCAGCGGCCCGCCGGAGTTGCCCGGATTGACCGCCGCATCGGTCTGGATCGCATCTTCAATGGGATAGTTGTTGGGCCCGCGAATGGACCGAATGGCCGAGATGATGCCGCGCGTCATCGTGCCGTTCAACCCGAAGGGATTTCCGATCGCGTAGACGCGCTGTCCAACCAGAAGCCCGCTTGAATCCGACAGCACCGCCGGCACCAGGTTTGGCGCGGCGATCTTGATCAGGGCCAGATCGTGGTTCTTATCCACGCCGATGATCTCGGCCTTGTACTTGTGCTTGTCAGACAGCGTGACCTCGATCTTTTGACCGCCGTCGATGACGTGATTGTTGGTGAGGATCAGCCCCTGTTTATCGAGGATGAAGCCTGAGCCCTGACCCTGCTGCGGAACCGGTCCATAGAAGAAGTCGAACTGCACCGCGGTCGACGTAATGTTGACGACGCTCTGCAGCGCCTTCTTGTAGACGGCAATATTCTGCTGCTCTTCGCTGTCAAAGGCTGGCGCGGCCGCAGCTTCGGTGAGATCAAAGCCGCCCGACGGGCCGTGAAGGCCAGTGGTGATGGAGGGAACCGCGGTGATGGCAGATGCCGGATCTGACGCAAACTGTCGCACCCAGGGCATGTTGCCCGACACGGCAAGATGCGTGGTGACATAGTAAAAGCCTGCAAGCAGCAGCAGAACCAGAACAATCGGGCGCAGCTTCATCACTCTCTCCGACGCACTCCAGGCGTGGTTACTCTGCCTCGCCCTTCCTGATTGTAGCGACGCAGGCGAAGTTCTGCGGAGCGCGTGGCTGCTGCTTCAACCTTCGCGGCAATCATTCGGCTCCTGAGGCTTCCATCTGCAGCTGCGGCCACAGCTGATCCACCTGCCGCTGCAGGTCCTCGACTGACCCGTCATTGTGAAGGATGAAGTCGGCCCAGCGGCTCTTTTCAGCGTCGCTAAGCTGCCGCGCGAGCCGCCGCCGAGCATCCGCTTCGAGCTCTTGAAGGCTCGCGGGCCTGGATGCCGCTGCACGATCGACGGCGCGCCTGATCCTGTTCTCGTCGCTTGCGGTGACGAGCAGGATGCGATCAAAGCGCGTCTTCCAACCACCGGCTCCGGCGTGTTCTGTCTCGAAGAGCAGGGCCGATTCGACAAGCAGCACCGCATCGGGTGTTAAGGCGGCGATCCCGGCGGCGATCTCGGCCTGCCGCGCTATGACCAGGGGATGAATGATCGCGTTCAACTCCGCGACGCGGCCATCGACAAAAGCGAGCTTCGCGAGCGCGGCACGGTCGAGCGTGCCGGCCGGCGTAAGAACGTCACGGCCGAAGTGATCGACAATGGCCACGAAGGCCGGCTGCTCAGGCTGCATCATCTGCCGGCCAAGCTCATCCGCGGACAGAACCTGTGCGCCGTGCGCCCGAAACATGGCCGCCACGGTTGACTTGCCACTTCCCAGACCGCCTGTGAGGCCGACGCGCAGCATAGGCTTCAGGCAACCGGCAGACGGCGGCGAAGCCTCGCGGCGGTGACGGTGTTCTGCATCAGCATGGCGATTGTCAGCGCGCCGACGCCACCCGGGACCGGCGTGTAGGCGCTGGCGAGCGCGAAGGCCGCCGGCGCAATGTCTCCTACGACCGTAGAGCCGCGCTTGCGAAAGCCCTCCGCGCGCGCCGCGTCCCCTGGAAAGAGCCGTTCCACCTCACTGGCTTCGGTCAGGCGATTGATGCCGACATCGATGAGAACCGCGCCGGGCTTGATCATCTCTGGCGTGACCAGTTCCGGCTTGCCCACCGCCACCACGAGGATGTCGGCGTCTCTGGTGTATCTGCCGATATCCGGGGTAAAGCGGTGGCACACCGTGACCGTCGCTGAGGCGTTCACGAGCATCATGGCGGCAGGCTTGCCAACAATGTTGCTGCGTCCGACCACGACGGCGTATCTGCCGTGGACCGCAATGTCGGAGCGCCGCAGGATCTCCATGATGCCGGCAGGGGTGCATGGCGCAAGCGCGGGGCGATTTGTCTGCAGCCGACCGGCACTGACCGGGTGAAAGCCGTCGACATCCTTCTCCGGCTGCACGGCCTCGAGCAGGCGTCTGGTGTCGACGTGTGCCGGCAGCGGAAGCTGGATGAGGATGCCATCGATCTCGTCGCGGGCGTTCAGCTGGGCGATGAGAGCCAGAAGCTCGTCTGTTGTCACCGTTGCCGGAGGAGTAATCAGCTCGCTGTAGATGCCCAGCTCCGCGCAGGTCCTGCGCTTGCTGCGAACGTAGATTTCGGAAGCGGCCACTTCGCCGACCAGCACCACGGCCAATCCGGGTTGGATGCCAAGGGCCTTCAGAGCCGCAACCTCAACTGCAACCTCGGCCTTGATCTCCCCTGCGATGGCCACGCCATCGAGCACGCGCGCCTCGTTTCCTGCCCGATCACTCATGGCGCTTATGCTATCGCGCACCGGCGCCTCCACTGAAACTGTCATGCGATGAACCAAAGTAACGATCTTCGCAAAAGAGACCAAACCAGAGGGCACGATCTGCCGTATCGATCTACAACAGGGACGATCGGCAACAGCAACGCGATACACCCGGTCTGCCATGGGACCACACAGCAGCCTACAACGGCATTGTTCACCAAGCGGATGCCACCCTCAACGGCGCGATCCAGGCGTTAGCTGATTCGGCATCCGATCACTGACCGCAAGAGTGCAGCAAGATTTGAATTCTCGAGGAGACTGCCATGAGCATCCAGCCTGAGATCTTTACCGCAGTTGACCTGACCACGTTGCGGGATGAGCTCCGCGGAGCCGGACTGGATTCGTTCCAGGCTGCAGAGCTGGTTGGTGCCTTCCTGACGCAGCGTGGGTATGGCGTATCAAATCAGGATGCGCGCTCTGCCGCCGCCCGGATGGAGCTGCTAGGCTGCGATCTCGCGACCATGCGGCAGGAGCTCCACCAGATTGCTCTCGTGATGTAGTCCGTTTGGGGTAGAACCTGGTCGTACGCGGCGGCCCAAGGCGTCCTAGACTTGACGGATGCATCTGCTCTCCAGGATCTCTGCCGGTTTTCTCTTGGCCTGCACGACCTTTATGTCGTCACAGACGGTGCCCGACCCGCAGTCCCAGATTGGGGCAGGGGTAGCGGGGACGCTCAACAAGAACGGGCAGACGGGAACGTTGCCGGGCCCTGGCGACTCGACCACCTCTCGCGAGGAGTCCGCAACGGGGTCCATTAGAGGCTTTTCGGCCGTGGCCCCTGCTCCGCCGCCGCAAGGGCCCATTGGTCGACCGCGTATTGGTCTGGCGCTGGGTGGTGGCGGCGCGATGGCGATGAGCGAGATCGGCGTGCTGCAGTGGTTTGAGGAGCATCACATCCCGGTCGACATGGTTGCCGGCACCAGTATGGGCTGCATGGTGGGGGCGCTCTACGCGACCGGAAAGAGCATCGATCAGTTGAAGGACGTCATGAATGATGATGTTTTCAGCTCGGTGTTCTCCTTCAACTCCGCCTACAAGACACGAAACTTCCGGCGTCGCGAGGACTCGCGCGATCTGCCCAATGGCGTGCAGATCGGCCTGAAGCATGGGGTCAGCTTTCGCAACTCTGTTCTTACCGATCAGGGTCTCAATCAGTTCCTCGACCGCGAGTTCTTTCGCTATGACGATCGAACTGACTTCAATACGCTGCCGATCCCTATGCGTTGCATCTCGACCGATCTGACAGATGCACGCACGGTTACCTTCGCCCGGGGATCGCTTCCAGATGCAGTTCGCGCTTCGGTCTCGCTGCCCGCCGTCTACAGTCCGTTTCGCCTGAACGGCCACGACCTGGTGGATGGCGGCGTGCTGACCAACCTGCCGACTGCGACCGTAAGAGACATGAAGGCCGACGTCATCCTTGCCGTCAGCCTGCCCCTGAGTCCTCTGAAGCAGGGCGATCTGGGTTCGATTCTAGGCGTTCTGCAGCGCAGCTTTTCGGTAGCGATTGAAGGCGCTGAACGTCAGCAGAGAAAGCTGGCGAACGTCGTGATGGTGCCGGACGTTCAAGGCTTTACGCAGGCCGATTACCTGAAAACGGTTGATCTTGCCACGCGCGGCTACGCAGCGGCAGAGCAGCAGAAGACCGCTCTGCTGCACTATGCGCTGGCGGATGACGCCTGGCAGCGATATCTGGCGGAGCGCTCCGCTCGTCGTCGCGGACCGGCAGGAACCATCCTGCGTATCCGCGTAGAAGCTCCTACGGAAAGCGCTACCCGAGCCGTGGAGCGGAAGTTCGCGCCGCTGGTCAATCAGCCCGTCGATACGAGAAAGCTGGGTGACGTGCTGGCGGAAGTTCGCTCCGATGGGCGATACAACGCGGACTACACCGTCGGCTATGAGAGCAGTCACTCTGACCGTCCCGTGCTTCTCGTCACCGTGTCTGACAAGTCGTTCGGCCCGCCGTTCCTGACCGTGGGCGCAAACATCGAAGCGCTTGGCGGCGGCATTACCGCCGCTACGGTTGAAGGCATCCTGCTGCAGCAGGATCTTGGCGGCTATGGCTCTGAGCTTCGCGGCATCATTAAGGCCGGGTGGGAGACGGAGCTCAGCGGCGAGTACGCACGGCGACTTCACAGTACGGGCCTTTCAGGTGGCTTCTTTGCGGCGCCGAACGGAACCTTCACCCGCAAGCCTTACAACATCTTCCTGAACCAGCAGCGCCT
>CAXSEC010000023.1:9569-31500 GCA_964236325.1 uncultured Acidobacteriaceae bacterium
CAGTTGATGAGCCAGATCTCGCTCGCGCACGCCATCGGCAAGAACGACTTCGTGCTCGCGACCGAGGGCGGCACGATGCTCAATCGAAATGTTGCCCAGCCGTTCCGCTTCACGCTGGGCGGTCCGTTGCGACTCACCGCGAGCAACATCGACGAATATCGCGGCACGGACTACTTTCTTATCGAACCGGCCTACCTGCGGCGCATCGCGCAACTGCCGGCGCCCCTTGGACAGAGCATTTACCTGGGTGCGGGCTACGAACTAGGCCAGATGCGGGCTCCCGACCAAGCCACAATCACCCGGCAGGATGTCTTCTTCGGCATCGTGGCAGAGACGCCGCTGGGCGTCATCACCCTGGCGCCTGCCATCGGCAACGACGATCATCGCAAGTTCGTCTTCACCCTCGGCAAGCTCTTCTAACGTGAGGGCATAGGATAATCAGCCATGCCCTCTTTGTGGATGCCTGCCAGCTGGACGGAGCGACTCGCAGAGCTCGAGGCCCGATCGCCCGAGCTAAAGACCGCACCCCTTCGCCGCGACGTTCGATCGCTGGGAACGCTGCTTGGCGAGGTCCTGCGGGAGCAGGCGGGCGACGGGCTGTTCGATGCGGTGGAAGATCTGCGACGGACCGCGATTGCGCGGCGCGAGGCCGACTCCGAACCACCCAGCGACAGCTCTCGTGCAAGGTCGCGGTCGCACATGCAGCAGGCCTTGCTGAGCGTGCATGCTCTCACCAGTAACCTGACGACCTCGTATCAGCTGGCACGAGCCTTTTCTTTCTACTTCGAGCTGATCAACCTGGCGGAGACGAACCATCGCAAACGTCGCCGGCTGGCCACGCAGCTTTCGGCCGAGAGTGCACCTCAGCGCGGCAGTCTGCGCGGCACGCTGCGCGCTCTCAAGCTCGCGGGGAGCACGCGGACAGAGATCTACGAGCTGCTTGGGCGCATCTGCGTCTGGCCGATCTTTACAGCCCACCCAACGGAGGTCGCGCGGCGATCCGTGATGTTCAAACGCCGCCGCATCTCTGAGCTGCTGGAGAAGCTCGATCGCATTCCGGTGCCTGCAGCCGGCCTGGACGCACTCGAAGAGGACATGGTCGCCGAGATCACAGCTCTCTGGCAGACGGATGACGTCCGCGTCGCTCGTCCAACCGTGCGCGACGAGATCCGCATGGCGCTTGACTACTACGAAGCGAGCCTGTTTGACACGCTGCCCGTGCTGTACACCGAGGTCGCTTCGGCGCTCGAGCAAGAATATCCCGCGGAGGTGAAAGGCGAGGAGAAGCTGGCCGCACCATCGCTTGCTACACTGCCTCGGCTGATTCGTTTCGGCTCCTGGATCGGCGGGGACCGCGACGGAAACCCGTTTGTCGATGCAGCCACCACCCGCGACGCCCTGGCCACCGCTCGCAGCCTGCTGTTTCGTCACTACCGCGAGCGCTTGCAGGTGCTGTTCGATCAGCTGGGAAGTTCAACGCAACAGATTCCCGTCACGCCCGAAGTAGAGGCATGCATTCACCGCTACATGCTGCAGCTGGAGGGTGACGCCCACAGCGCCGGAGGCCTGGCTGCGATTCTGAGCGACCGCTTCCACTTCGAGCGGTTACGGCTTGTGATCGTCTGCGTGATGGCGCGTCTAGGATTCACCACGGCGTTCGCTCTTCCCTCTGCATCGTCCGGCGCATCTCCTCGGTTGCCGCTGTACACGCGGGCTGAAGAGCTTCTGGCGGATCTGACGATCCTTCGTGACTCCCTGCTGGCAAACAAGGGAGAGCGGCTCTCGGCATTGTTGATCGACCCGCTTCTTCTCGAGGTACGAACCTACGGCCTGCATCTTCAGACCCTGGATGTCCGGCAGCATGCGCGCGTGCACACGGCGGCTCTTGAGGAGCTGGCCCACCCGCAGGCAGGATCGGATGGCGCCTTGCCCGGAGCGCTCTCCGCGCAGACCACGGAGGTTCTTGCCACCTTCCGCGTCATCGCAGAGCTGAAGCGCAGCTTTCCTCCGGAGGCCATCCGCTACTACGTGATCTCGGGCGCGTCCAGGGCCGAAGATGCACGGAACGTCATTCGTCTCGCTCGGCTGGGCGGCGTGCAGGTGGAAGCGAGTGACGCCTCAGCGGAGCTCGCCGAGGACCCCGGTCTACAGCCCGTACCGCTCTTCGAATCCATCGAAGACCTGCAACAGGCACCCACCATCTGCCGCGAGCTTTGGACCTCAGCCGACTATCAGCCGCTGCTCGAAAGCTGGGGTCGCCGGCAGGAGGTCATGCTGGGCTACTCCGACTCCAACAAAGATGGCGGCATGATCACGAGCACATGGGAGATCTGGAAGGCGCATCGCGCTCTGCATCTGGTGGCGAAGGAGTGTGGCATCACCCTGCAGCTCTTCCACGGCCGCGGCGGCACGGTCGGGCGCGGCGGCGGACCGACACATCGCAGCATCTTTGCGCAACCGGTCGATGCCTTCACCGGAGAGCTGCGCTTGACCGAGCAAGGTGAGGTTCTCAATTGGAAGTACTCCGATGTCGTCCTCGCTGAACGCAATCTCGAACTGATGATCGCGGCTTCGCTCGATGCCCTGGCTCGTCCGGATGTCACCCTACAGGGTGCCGGCGCGCCGCCTCATCTCACCGGAGAGATCCTGCCCGCCTGGGAGGCAGCCCTCAACCGCCTGTCAGAGATCTCGTTCGCCTTCTATCAACAGCATATCGTCGACAACCCGGAGACCTTCACCTACTTCGAACAGGCCACGCCGATGGCCGAACTGGAGCATGCCCGCATCGGCTCGCGGCCGGCGAAGCGCAAGGATGCGAGTGCCTCCCAGCGCCGCACCATGGCCGATCTCCGCGCCATTCCCTGGGTCTTTGGCTGGATGCAGTCACGACATCTGGTTCCGGCGTACTTCGGGGTGGGGCATGCGATCCAGACCTTCCTAAACGAAAACCCCGGGAACCTTGATCTGCTGCGATCCATGGCGCGAGACTTTCCCCTCTTTCTCGACATCGTTCGTAACGTCGAGCTGGCGCTTGCCAAAGCCGACTTCGGCATCGCCCGCCTCTACGCCGCTCTGGTCGAAGATGCGGCCCTCCGCGATCGCGTCTTCTCAGTTCTGGAGCGTGAGTTTCAGCTGACTCACGACATGATCCTGAAGGTGACTGGTCAGGCAGAGCTTCTGGAGACCAACCAGGTCCTGCTGCACTCCATCCGCCTGCGCAACCCCTACGTTGATCCGATGAGTCTGCTGCAGGTCGATCTCCTGCGGCGCAAGCGTGGTCTGGCCGCCGGCACGCCAGTCGACGATGTCCTTGACCGCGCCATCACCGCGACCATCAACGGGATCGCCGCCGGTTTGCGTAATACAGGTTAAGCCCGTTCGCAGCGCTCTTTCTGCGGCGCTCAGGTTTCGTTATGCTTGTCCGAGCATGCCAACCTCTGACCTGAAGCACGAAGATGTCGCGGTCCGTCTGGATACTGGAATCGTCGGTCTGAATGAAATCCTTCAAGGCGGCCTTCCGCCTGGACAGATGTACCTGCTCGAAGGAGATCCGGGAACCGGAAAGACCACGATCGCCATGCAGTTCATCATGGCTGGTACAGCTGCTGGGGAAAAGGCACTCTACATCACCTTGTCTGAGCCTCGATCAGAGCTCGAAGGCTCTGCCCGGTCGCATGGCTGGGATCTCTCCCTGATCCCCATCGCCGAGTTTGTGCCGCAGGAGGCATCGCTCTCCCCCGAGGAGCAGTACACGGTCTTCCACCCCAGTGAAGTTGAGCTTGCGAGCACGATTGAGAAGCTGACAACCATCATCGATCGGGAGCGCCCCGATCGGCTGGTCATCGACTCGCTCTCCGAGCTGCGTCTCCTGGCGGACAACGTAATGCGCTATCGTCGTCAGCTGCTGGCGTTGAAGCAGTTTTTCAGTGGCCGCGAGACCACTGTCCTTCTGCTTGACGATCGATCGGCGGATGGCAACGATCTGCAGGTGCAAAGTATCGCGCATGGTGTCTTCCGTCTGGAGAAGATCCAGCGCTCCTATGGCACCACGCGGCGCCACATAGAGATCATCAAGCTTCGCGCCTCGCCCTACCGCGAGGGCTTCCATGACTACACCATCAAGTACGGTGGCGTCCTGATCTACCCCCGCCTGATCGCCGCCGACTATGACAGCGCTTTCTCGAAGGATGCCGTGCCGAGCGGCAACAAGCAGCTTGACGATCTGTTTGGCGGCGGCATCAAACGTGGTTCCTCCACGCTGATCATTGGTCCGACTGGCGTCGGCAAGACCACCGTCGCCTTCCAATATGCCGTTGCCGCAGCGCGACGTGGCGATCGCGCCATCATCTACGCCTTTGACGAGATTCGGCGCACCTCGATCGAGCGAGCCGAGGCGATCGGGATGAAGGTGCAGGCTGAGCTGGAGCGCGGCACACTGGCCATTCGCCAGATTGACGCGGCCGAGCTCTCGCCAGGCGAGTTCGCCGCGCAGATCCGCCAGGAGGTCGAACAGAACGACACAAGGGTCATCGTCATCGATTCGCTTAATGGATTTCTCTCTGCCATGCCGGGAGAGCGCGACCTCGTCCTCCATCTTCATGAGCTCGTTGCCTACCTCAACCAGAAGGGTGTTCTGACCATCCTTGTTCTCACGCAGCACGGTCTCGTCGGCTCCATGCAAGCCGACTTCGACGTCAGCTATCTGTCCGATACAGTTGTTCTTCTGCGCTACTTCGAGGTGAAGGGCGAGATACGCCAGGTCATCTCTGTTCTAAAACAGCGCACGGGTCCGCATGAACGAGCGCTTCGTGAACTTAGCTTCAACCCGGACGGCGTGGTCATCGGTGATCCGCTCACACGCTTCCGCGGTGTCCTAACCGGCATTCCTGATCTCCGTGAGGATGATGAGTAGCGTGCCCTCATCTACTCCCGATCGATCGAGTGAACTCGACGTTCAAGTTGTCGCTCCCAGCGGGCGCGACACAGAGTTGATCGTCGCCACGCTCCGCTCGCAGCAGGTAGACGCGATCGGCTGCACCCGCCTGCTCGATCTTCTGACGTCCTCCAGCAACTCCGGGCTTGGCGCCCTGCTGCTTACCGAGGAGGCGCTCGCCTCGAACGTCGTCACGCAGCTCTCGGATTATCTGCAACGGCAGGAGCCGTGGTCCGACCTTCCCATCATCCTCCTGACGACCAGCGGCCGTGAGACCCTGCGCAGCCGGCAGCTTCGCGAGGCACGCAGCGCCCTCGGGGATCCGGTGCTGCTCGAGCGACCCATCCGCTCCGAGACACTTCTGGCCGCAGTGCGGGCCAGCCTTCGATCCCGTCAGAAGCAGTATCAGGTTCGTGACGCTCTCAGAGCGCGAGACCGGGCTCTCGAGGAGCTTCGTATCGAACGGGAGACCTTACAGGGCATGCTCGACAGCTTGCCCGTTGGGGTTCTGATGGCAACGCCTGACGGAAGAATCGTCCGCGGCAACCGGGAGGTGGAGCGCATCTTCCGCCATCCCCTCTTGCCCACTCCCAACGTGGAGGCCCATGGCCAGTGGATCGCCTATCACAACGACGGGCGGCGCGTAGCGGGAGAGGAGTACCCGCTCCCGCGCGCCATCAAGAGCGGTCTGCCCGTGCCGGCGGAAGAACTTCTGTATCAACGAGGAGATAACACTCTCGCCTGGGTCTCACTCAGCGCGGCACCCATCCTCGACACCCGCGGAGATCTATTGGGCGGCGTCGTCGCTGTCCTTGATGTCGACTCGCAGCGACGAGCTTCAGAACAGCTGCGAAAAAGCGAGGAGCGCTTTCGACGGCTGATCGAAGCCTCAAGCATCGGCCTTCTGATCGGCGATCTCAAAGGCGGCATCTCCTACATCAATCCCACCCTCCTCAAACTGCTTGGCTACACAGCCGCCGAAGTCGAGAATGGGCCGATCCGCTGGAGCCAGTTGACCCCGCCCGAGTTTGCCGAACGCGACGCTCTTGCCGTCGCGCAGCTACTCGAGCATGGCGCCGCAACTCCGTATGAGAAGGTCTATCTCGGCAAGGATGGCCGGCGCATCCCGCTGCTCGTCGGTGCGACCAGTCTTCCGGGGCAGGGTGAGGGATCGGAGCCAACCATCGCCGTCTTCCTGACCGATCTCTCGCAGCAAAAGCTGGCCGAAAGCGCCCTGGTGCAGAGCGAAAAGCTCGCCGCCGTTGGCCGGCTGGCCGCCTCCATCTCGCACGAGATCAACAATCCGCTCGAAGCCATCACCAACCTGCTCTTTCTGATCAAGCAGGAGTCGCTTCCAGACCAGGCCGCCAGCTATCTGCAGCTTGCCGAACAGGAGCTCGCGCGTGTGTCGCAGATCGCCGGGCAGACGCTGCGCTTTCATCGCCAGGCAACACGCGCTCGTGCCATTGCTCCCGGGGAGCTCCTCGAACCCGTGCTCGCGCTCTATCGTGGGCGCCTGAATAACTCCAACATTCAGGTCCGCATGGAAGGACTCGACGCGGCGCCTGTCGTCTGCTTTGAAGGAGATATTCGCCAGGTCCTCAACAACCTCGTGTCGAATGCCATCGATGCGATGCGGACCGGGGGCATCCTGACCCTGCGCCTCCGAGACGCGCAGTCCAGCATCACGCAGGCCCGCGGAGCACGCATCACCATTGCCGACACAGGCCATGGCATGCCGGAGGAGACCCGCCGCAAGATCTTCGAGCCCTTCTACACCACGAAAGGCATTAACGGAACCGGTCTTGGCCTTTGGATCTCACGCGGCATCGTCGAAAAGCATCAGGGCTCGCTGTCCGTTCGCTCGAGCATCGCTCCAGAGCGCCACGGCACGACCTTCTCGCTGTTTCTTCCTGCGGGACTGCCGGACTGAGGCATCGCTCTGCTACTGATGCGGCATGATGGCCGTCGCCTTGTCCTTCACAAAGATGACATCCATCGGGTGGCCAAGGTTGCTGTACATCACACGACGATTGCCATACTCATTGCTCACGCTGTCACTCACCTGCCCAAGCGCCATCTGCACCTGCGACTCGCTCATTCCCAGGATCGCCGTGTGGTGATCGATTGCATCCCAGACCCTGGGTCCCCAGTGCTTATACAACGCATGCGGATCGTCATAGAAGAAGATCTCATCGGTCGAGAACGTGTATTGCCCGTTCTCGCGGTAGCCCACCGGAACCGCAAACTCCTTGTCTCCCTCGCCCGGCCCCTGCGCACTCGCCGGCGCCTTGAACGTCAGCAGCACCTGCCGGTCGCCGCCAGGAACACGGAACGTCGCTGCCTTGGGCGCCACCTGCTCGATTGCCCCGTCGATCGTAATGGGCTGCGCGCCCAGCAGGGTTCCCGCCTTCTTCCCATAGTCGGCATGCTTCGCGACCGCCGGGTAGAAGTCCATCTGCCCACCGGCACTCACCCACACCGTGGTTCCGTCCAGCTGCTTTAGATCTGCCATGGAGGACGGCCGCTTCTTCTTCAAAAAGACGTACGCGTCATCGGGAAGCTTCGCCTGCGCGGGCGCGCTTACAGCCGCAGCGGGCGCATGGCGTTCGCGATAGATCAAGCCGACCCTCGTCCCCACTGCCAGCACAGCAACAATGGTCGCTCCAAGCGCCGCCTTCTTTCCGTTCTCCATACGTCTCCTCTTTCGCCGTTCAAGCCCGACGTACGAACCTAGCCAACCGGTTCGGCGTCGCTGAACTCCTCGTTCGCCGAGCGCAGGCTCTCCGCTGTCAGTTCATTTGCACTTCTCAGCGCGGGAAAGAGTCCGCTGGCTGCGCCCGTCACCAGCAGACTCCCGATCCCACCAATTACTACTGCCCGCACCGCGCCAAACCAGTGCGCCGTAAGACCGCTCTCAAACTCGCCGAACTCATTCGAAGCGCCAATAAAGAGCCAGTTGACGGCGCTCACCCTGCCTCGCATGGCTGGCGGTGTGGCAAGCTGCAGAATGCTGGATCGGATGACCACGCTGACCATATCGCTTGCGCCCACAAACGTCAGCGCGATCAGGCTCAGAACAAGATTGTGGGAGAGCCCGAAGACGACCGTTGCCGCGCCAAAGATCGCTACCGCCAGCAGCATCTTTTTGCCCGCGCTCTGCCGGATCGGATGGATCGTCATCAGCAGGCTCATCGACAGCGCGCCTACACTGGGCATCGCTCGCAGCAGTCCAAGTCCGCGCGGTCCGGCATGCAGTACATCCTGCGCAAAGATCGGCAGCAGCGCCACGGCGCCCCCCAGAAGCACCGCAAACAGATCAAGCGAGATGGATCCCAGCAGCAGCTTGGTCCGGTAGACATACTCGAGGCCGGCAAGCACGGTTCGCATGCTGAATGCTTTTTTTGCGATGTCGGCGTCAACCTCCGGCTTCGCCCGCATAGCGGCGACCAGAACCAGGAAAGCCAGCAGCATCACGAGCGTAAAGCCATAGACGATCGCCGCTCCGTTCCACTGCCGCAGCGCTCCGTGCAGTTGCAGCGTAAACAGCAGCCCACCCACTGCCGGTCCAGCCATGTTCGCAATCTGGTACACCGTCGCTCCCCAGGTGATGGCGTTCACGAACTGACCTTTTGGCACCAGGCTGGGCAGAAGCGCGCTTGCGGCCGGTCCGCTAAACGCCCGGCCGAGCCCGATGCCAACCAGCACCGCGTAGATCGGCCAGATGCGCGCATGTCCGTCTCGCCCGAGGCCAGTCCCATGCAGCGCGAAGCGAAGCAGCACACCCGTACACACAGCCTGCACCGCGTAACAGAGCAGAATGATCTTGCGCCGATCAAAGCGATCCGCCACATGGCCGGCCGCCAGCATACAAAACAGACCCGGAAGAAACAGCGCCAGCCCGGTGTATCCAAGATCAAGGGCAGAGTGCGTAATCTCGTACACCTGCCACGCAACGGCTACCGATTGCGCTTCCGCCCCAAGAATGCCCAGCAGCCTGGCGGTCTGATACAGGCGAAAGTCTCGCGATCGGAACGCGCCACCTCGGTCTGCGCCTGGGACTACCTGCCTGATGGCGCTTGCGACGGCTGTATCACCCATAGGTCATGCTTACACATCCGCGTTCAGGCTGCCCGGCACCAATCTATCCCCGCAGATCACTGGCCCAGGTAGCTTCTATACTCCGTCTCAACTACCCCGACACTGCGCGCCAGCTGCAGCTTCGCCATGTTGTACTGATACAGACGCTGTACCTGCTGGCTCTCCGCCGCCGCGAGGGTCGCCTGCGCCTCGACAAGCGGCAGGTTGTCGGTGACTCCGGCCTTGAAGCGATCCACGCTATCAGCCAGCTCCTGCCGGGAGAGCTCCACGTTGCTGCGAGCCACCTTCACCAGATCATTCGAGCTCTGCACA
Source organism: uncultured Acidobacteriaceae bacterium (assembly GCA_964236325.1). GTDB lineage: Bacteria > Acidobacteriota > Terriglobia > Terriglobales > Acidobacteriaceae > Edaphobacter. The sequence continues at coordinate 18,916 of CAXSEC010000023.1, forward strand.
TCGAGCAGGTTTGACCGAATCTGCTGGTCGATCGTCGATCGCAAGCCGTCGATCTGTTGCCGCAGCGCCATCAGCTGCGCCTGCGCGACCTCGCCCTCACCGCGGAACTGCGCCTCCTTGAAGATCGGGAAATTGAGGCTGCCCTGCGCGGTAAACACCCCGTGATACAAGCCGTGTGTCTGTCCAATGACCCCGTAGTAACCATTCGCGGCTAGCGTAGGAAGCCGTTCAAACCGGACGGCCCGTGCTGTCTGGCGCGCCACATCCATCTGCGACTCAAGACTAAGTAGATCCTTCCGCTTCGTGTAGGCGTACTCCAGCGTGATGTTCTGCGGCAGCATCGCAAGATCCGCATAGGGTGCCGCGTCCGTCAGCAGATACTCTTGATCGGCCGGCACACCCATCAGGCGATTCAGCTGAATCCTGTCCTTGGCGTACGTATTCTCGGCGTTGATCAAGGCCTGCTGCTCTGTCTGCAGCTGCACCTGGGCGCGCAGCGTATCCAGATGCACCCCGACCCCAGCCTGCTGCCGGTCCTGCGCCTGCTGCAGCGCCACCTGATCAGACGTCACCTGAGCTCGCGCATTGCTGATCTGAGCGCTATCCGCCAGGATGATCAGATACTGCTGCCCCACCATCAGCGCCACGCCATCCCGTGTATTGAGCGTCTCAGCTCCGGCAACGGTCTGCGCCTTCTGCGCCGCGCGATAGAGGTAGTACGCCGGTACGTTGAAGAGCTGCTGATTTAACGTTAGCTGCGCGCTGGTGACATCCACCTTCACGATTGAAGGAAACTGTGCCGGCGAGAATCCAAATTTCACGGCTTCCTGCGGCTTGAAACCCAGCGCAGCCAGGTTGATCTCCTGTGCGTTCGTATATAGATCGGCTTCAAGCGTGGGCAAAAGAGCATTGACAGCCGTTGACTGCAGGCCACGCACCCGGCGTGCATTTTGTTGTCGCAGCGCGATCTGCAGATTCTGCCGCAGACCACTCTTGATGGCTTCCTCGAGGCTCAGCGGCACGGCTGCCCTGGTTGCCCGCAGCATCTTTACGCCGCCTGGCAACGATCGCTCATAGGCGTCGATGGCCTCAGGTGTTGGAGGCGGAGCGGATGGAAGGCTTGCCGCGGCGCCGTCCGTCGGGCCTCCTACCTGGCCCCACGCCTGGGCGGCAACCACCAACGGCGCAGCAAAGAGCCAGAGCGCGGCGGCACGCAGCGCGCCGGAGCGGCGAAAGCTTGTTTGAGATTCAGTCACGAACACCCTACTTAGAGTGCCACAAGCTTCTCCTGGTTGCGAAAAAACGAGCGGTCCGCGCAAATGGCTTGGGGTCACCTCCGCCGCTATGGTCGAAGCCGACACACTGCAGGCACGACGGCCTGGACCGACATGCCCGAACTTTCCTCATCGAACCGCATCCAAGCTGCGAGAAGGAGAAACCACATGAGTCAGCAAGCCAACATAGAAACGACCAAGAAGATGGGCGAAGCCGTAAACAAGGGAGATCTTGAGCAGTTCCACGAGATCTTCGCCGCAAACGTCAAGGATCATGATCCCGCCCCGGATCAAGGCAGTGGCCCTGAAGGCTTCATCAAATTCTTCACCGCCTTCCGCACAGCATTTCCTGACCTCAAGATCGCCGTCGAGCAGATGGTGGCCGACGACGATAACGTCGCCATTGCGTACACCGTGACGGGTACGCAGGATGGCCCTTTTCAAGGAATCCCCGCCACCGGCAAGAAGATCAAGGCGCGCGGTGTGCAGATAGCCAAGTTCAACAGCGATGCCAGGATCGTTGAGCGTTGGGGAAGCTCGGATGAAGCCGGAATTCTGCAACAACTCGGCGTCACCAAGCCAACCAGCACCATGAACGAAACACCTATCATCTCGATACCGGCTTCCACCAATAAGATCTAGCTCCAAGCAGTGGACAGCGATGTATTCCCAGGTTGGAGCTTCATCGCTGTCTCTCCAGGCGCGGCTGTCCATTGCTCATCCGGCCTCAAACCGACCCGATGCCGGGGCGGACCCGCTCATCCTCCACCCAACTTCCTTCCACGCTTCTTCGCCGGTAGAATAACAAGCGATGCTTCATCTTCGTCTAATGCCCATGCGACTCTTTCCTGCTGCCGCCCTCTTGCTCGTCGGTTTTTCCAGCCTCTCCCCTCGTGCATCCGCCCAGGCGCAGGCCACCGCGGTCAAGGATCCAGCTCTGCTCCGCGCCCCGGCTGGCAAACCCCTTGCCATCATGGACTTCGAGGATCTGGAGTGCCCCGCCTGCTCCCATGCCTTTCCCTTGGTGCACCAGGCAGCCGACCACTACAAGATTCCCATCGTTCGCCACGACTGGCCCCTGCAAATGCATATCTGGAGCCGCGACGGCGCGATCATCGCGCGCTACATTCAGGACAAGATCTCTCCCCAGGCAGCCGAAGAGTACCGCGGCGCAGTCTTCCAGAATCAAATGTCCATCTCCAGCAAGGACGATCTGCAGGCCTTCACTCAACGCTTCTTCCAACAGCACGGCCGCACCATGCCCTTCGTGGTGGACGCCACCGGCCAGTTCGCCAAGGAAGTTCAGGCTGACGCGGATCTCGCCATGCGCATTGGGCTCAACCACACCCCGAGCATCTTCGTCGTCACGCAGAAGGGGTACACCGAGGTTCTCGACTCCAGTCAGCTCTTCCAGACCATTGATACCGTTCAGGCCACCCTGCCCGCCCAGTCCGATACTCATGCCGCCAACTCAAAACTGCGCCATCCCAGCACGGTCCAACGCTAGCTCAGACCCAACAGCCAACGAAAAGAGCCGGAGACAATCGTCTTCGGCTCTTTCTTTTTGGCTTAAGCCGATTCTTCACTCCGCCACAAAAATCAGAAAGTAATCCTCACCGTCAGCCTTCGTAAAGTCGTAATGTTCCTTCAGCTTGAACCCCGCCTGCCGCATCTCCCGCTCAAGCACTGCCCGATCCAAACCATGATCGGTCCCATCCCCGTTCCTGTCGATGATCCCTACACGTCCGCCAGGCTTCAGCGCCAATCGCAGCTCTTTCATCACCGGTACCGGGTGCGCAATCTCGTGGTAAACCTTCAGCATCAGAGCCACATCCACGCTCTCTGGAGGAAGCTTTAGATCGTCCGGCGTTCCCAGCACCGCCCTCACCGCCGGAAGCTGCTCCTTCTTCGCGCGCGTCTCGATCGCCCGCACCGCCTCCGGGTTGATGTCCTCGGCGTACACCACGCCCGTCGATCTCACGCGCCGCGCCGCCCGAACGCTGAACCAGCCCGAGCCCGCACCAATATCTGCAACCGCTTTGCCCGGCGTGATGCCCAGCAGATCCATCACCCGATCGATCTGCAGCCGCTTGTCCCGTCCCGGAGTCTCAAAGATCGATAGATCGCCCGCGTACGGGGTGCTCGTGGGCCTCTGTACGCCAGGCGCTTGAGCCGTCCCAGCCGTTTGCAGCGAAGCCCCCACCGTCATCGGGCCGCCCGCAAGAAGCAAAAATCCTGCGACCAACACAGCCGACCGTCCAAAGTATCGTTGCACAGCCCCTCCCAATCGTCGCTCTATCGTCTCACCCGCGCGCATCGATCAGGCTACGCGGACGAAAGACTGGAGTGCAAGTTTGACCGGGCATATGCCGTGCGCAGCAACGATCTACTGAATCTGCACCAACTCCGCGCCGCCACTATGCCCGCGCGTCACCGCCATCCCGCCGCCCGTCGCGTCTGGCCGCTGCCGCGATCGCCAATGATCGATGTAGCTCACCTGGTGAACGCAGGAAATCGTGCAGTTCGGCGCGCATCCCTTCTCGGTCAGGAACTCACGCTTCACATCGGCCGTCGTATAGCCCGCCAGCGGAACCCCCGGGTAACCCCGCTGCTGCGAACAGTAATGCACCAGCCCGTTTTCGCAGATATATAGGTAGCGACCGCCTGCGCGGCACCGCCAATCGTTCGGCTCGCCATTCGCAATCGCCTCCTGGAAGTGGTTGAAGCGCGAGTAGCTCCGCCGCGTCAACTTCCGCACGCGATCCCACACATCCCGCTCCTCCGCGCCCAGCGGCTTCAGCTGACCACTCCCGTCATGAATAATCCCGATCGTCGACGAGAATCCTAGCCCCAGCGCGCGCCGTGAGATCGTGTACGCATCCTCCGGATTTGCAATCCCGCCGCCCACCACGGAGTTGATGTTTACGTGAAACTGCGCATGCTCGGCCAGCATCTTCAGCTTCGCGTCCAGCACCTTCAAACTCTTCTTCGAAACCGCATCCGGCATCACGTTATCGATCGAGATCTGCATGTGATCGAGCCCCGCCCGGTTGAGCCGCTCAATCCTGTCCGGCATCAAGAAGTAACCATTCGTGATCATCCCGGCGATCGCGCCCGTCCGGCGGATCCTGGTAATCACCTGGTCGAGCTCCGGGTGCAGCAGCGGCTCGCCACCCGAAATTGTGATCACGCTCGTTCCCAGCCGTCCCAGGTGATCGATCCGCCGCACCATCTCGTCAATGTCCACAGGCTTCGAGCTGTCGTCGTACTCATTGCAGTAGGTGCACGCGAGATTGCACCGCCGCATCGGCACGATGTGCGCCATATACGGGTGCCCGGTCGACGCCAGCGCCGAGCCGATAGAACCCAACTCGCGCAGCCTTCGCGTGACCTTCCTTATTCGCCCACTCGCTGTCCGCCGCCGCCCCTTGATCTCCGCCGTGTCACTCGCCATGTCAAGTCCCAGTATAAAAGATGCGCTTTCCTTGCGACGCAGCCACGTCCCTAAAGAGGCCGTCCTCTCGGCCGAAGCGCGCAGCGAGGATTGGAGAGACCCCGTCTTTCGCTCCCGCCTGCTATAACCCAAGCATTGCCCTCGCAGAAAGTGAGACCTGCATGCCCGTACGTCCCTGGTTCCCGACCTCCATCCTGGCCGCAACCCTCCTCTTCGTCCCATCCAGTCTCTGGAGCCAGACCAGCGCCTTCGTCAACAACCTCATGCCGCAGCCCGCCTCCCTCACCGCCGGCAACGGATCCTTCGCGCTCACCTCGTCTTTGACCGTCGCTCTCACCGGCATCCACAGCCCGCGCCTCGAAGCCGCCGTCCTCCGCACCTTCAAGCGCCTTGAAGACAAGACGGGCCAGCCTCTGCCTCGGGCCATCGGCTCCGCCACCACCGGCACTCTTACCCTCAACGTCACCGCCGATCTCCCCCTCCAAACCCTTGACGAGGACGAATCCTACAACCTCACCATCACGTCCTCCGGCATCGCCATCCAGGCTCCGACCACGACCGGCGCCCTGCACGCCCTCGAAACCCTGGTGCAGTTGGTCCAACCCGGCCAGTTGGTCCAACCGGCCCAGCCAACCGGGTCCACCTACCTCCTGCCCGCCGTCACCATCACCGACAGCCCCCGCTTCCGCTGGCGCGGCCTCATGATCGACTGCGCCCGCCACTTCGAGCCGCTCGACGTCCTCAAGCGCAACCTCGACGCCATGGCCGCCGTCAAGCTCAACGTCTTCCATTGGCACCTTACCGATGACCAGGGCTTCCGCATCGAGAGCAGGGTCTTTCCCAAACTTACCGGTCTGGGCTCCGACGGCCTCTTCTACACCCAGGACGACGCCCGCGAGCTCGTCCGCTACGCTCGCGATCGCGGCATCCGCGTCATACCCGAGTTTGAGATGCCCGGCCACTCCGCCGCCTGGCTCGTCGCCTACCCTGAGCTCGCCTCCGGCACCGTCCCCACCGGCATCCGCCGCGAGTTCGGCATCTCCGACTTCGCCATCGATCCCACGCGCGAGGAAACCTACACGTTCCTACGTAAGTTCCTCGCTGAGATGGTGCCCCTCTTTCCCGATCAGTACCTCCACATCGGCGGCGACGAAACGCCCGCACCCGACTGGAAGAAAAACCCCCGCATCCTCGCCTTCATGAGGACCCACGACCTCAAGGACAACGACGCCCTCCAGGCCTACTTCAACACCCGCGTCCTCAAGATCCTTACCGGCCTCGATCGCCGCATGGTCGGTTGGGATGAGATCTTCAATCCCGCTCTACCGAAAGACGTCGTGGTCCAGTCCTGGCGCGGCGAAGCCTCGCTCGCCAAAGGCGCGCAGCAGGGCTACCAGGGCGTTCTCTCCGCGCCCTACTACCTCGACGCCATGAAGCCCGCCAGCGTCATGTACCTCGCCGATCCCGTCCCCGCCGACACCGCCCTCACCCCCAGCCAGCAGAAGCTCATCCTCGGTGGCGAAATCGCGATGTGGGCCGAGCAGATCGACCGCAGCACCCTCGACTCGCGCCTCTGGCCCCGCACCGCCGCCATCGCCGAACGCCTCTGGTCGCCCCAGAAAACTGGTCGATCCCCGGCCGGTGTCGACGATCTATACCGCCGGCTCGAACCCGTCTCCCTTGAACTCGAAGCCCTCGGCCTGCACCACATCTCGGCCGAAGCCGCCGCCTTGCGCGACTTGGCCGGCACCGAACGCATCGCCGCACTACAGACCTTCGCCGAAGCCTTTGAGCCGGTCAGCTTCCACGATCGCTACCAGCAGCAGCACACCTCGCAGCTCACGCCGCTCACCAGCTTCGTCGACGCCGTCCGCCCCGACCCACCCATCCGCCATCACCTCGAGCTCCAGACCCGCACCTTCCTGGCCGACCCCAAAGGCACCTCGCCACAGACCATCGTTGCGCGCCAGCAGCTCGACGCCTTCTTCCAATCCATCGCCGCCTCCGTCCCCGAGGTTCGCCAGCAGATGCTCACCTCACCCCGCCTGCAAGCTCTTGAGCCCCGCCTTGACCAGCTGCCCGCCCTTACCCGCGCCGGCATCGAAGCCACCCTCTATCTCAGCTCCAACACCCCGGCCCCCAAAGGCTGGAAGGCTAAAACCCTCGCCCTGATCGAGGCCGCAAAGCAGCCCGGAGCCATCGTGCGCTTCACCTTCCTTGAACCCCTGACCGACCTCATCAGCGCCACCTCTGAAATTCAGTAATCCTTCACACGCAGCGAGAGGACCGGGGCTCTCCGGTCCTCTCACTGCGATTCCGCTTTCCTGTGTCTTGTCTCTGCTTAGTCTTCCTGTTTTGCTTCTAGCCATCATCCCGCAAGGGATGTGCTGTGCCCCTGGCTCTTACGAGTTGATGATTGGGAATGGCACAGCTGCGACCTTCTTCACTGGCACCGGCATCAACGCCCGCTTTGCCTTCTGCCACGTCTTCCCCACCCGGTCCGACGCCATGAAGATCTGCCCCGCCGTCAGGCTCCCAACCACCGGGAAGTGACCGACCGCTGCAAGTCCCATCGAAGCAATGCAGCCGCACTGCGAGCAGTCCGGATCCCCGCCGAACTGGCACGGGGTAATCTGCGTCGTCAGATCAGCAGAGATCGTCTGCGTCGTCCGCGCAAAGATGCACTCCTCCGGGCTCTGCGGCGGCGTCGCAATCTCCTTGATCACGCGCTCCTGCATATCCAGCTTCGGATACAGCACTCGTAGCCGAAACAGCTCCTCCATCACCTCCAGTCGTTGCACCGGCGACAGTATCTCCACGTCCGTCGCTCCCCGCTGCGGCGTAAACAGACTGAACCACACCTTGTTCACCTGCGGCCGCGCACACCAGAACTCCAGAAACTCCTGAAGATACCCCGGCCGAGACGCAATCTGACTTGTGATCGTGCTGTGGATCGTGATCTTCGCGTCCACGATGTTCTTGATGATCCGCTCATACGTCGCCGGCGCTCGCCGCACATCGTGCTCCGGCTGCAGCCCATCAATTGACACCACCACGCTCACCAGCGGCATCGTCGCCCACGCGGCCGGGATCACCCGAAACGCGCTCGTCACCACCTGCGTGTGCACCCCGCGTGCGACCATCTGCGGCAGCAGCTGCTCGAGCTCGCGATAGCGCACCAACGGATCACCGCCAACGATCGACACATGCAGCGGCTTAATCTCATCCACCACCTGCAGCACATTCCGCACCAGCTCATCGCCCTTGAAGTCTGAGAGCTGCTTCAGCATCGTCTCGCCGCCAAGGTGCCCCGCCTCAAACGCATAGCAGCCCGGGCATCGCAGCGGGCACTCCTTCGTGATCTCAATCGATAACGACGGCGGCCGTCCCGACAGAATGCTTCCCCAAGCCTTGACTACTTCAGATTTCTTCATATCGCCTTTAGTCGTTCTGGAGCTCGTTGAGTGAGAGGCATTATGTTCAAGAACAACCGGAACCCCCGTTGTGTGCCGTCCTCATTATAGGCAATCCTCCGATGACGATCGGCGCCACGTGGCAACCGTAAGTCACACCATCCATCACCACCAAAATCCAGCATCCTAAGTGACACGTGCCCGTGCGCACGCAAGAGATCGCATATGGGCCGTACCCTAATCCTTGTTGGTCTTGCCTTCATCGCCGTCGGCGCACTCGTCCTCGGCCTCAATCGGCTCGGCCTCCCGCTCGGCCGGCTCCCAGGCGACCTTGCCTGGCGGGGTAAACACGTCTCCTTCTTCGCCCCGATTGGCTCGTCAATCGTCCTCAGCATCCTTCTCTCGCTTATCCTCTACGCCATCACGCACCTGCGCCGGTAGCTGCGGTGCTACGCGGTGAGTCCCTGCTGACGCGCCGCCATCAGCGCCCGCAGCATCGTCAAAATGCACTTACCAGCTCGATCAGCCCCGCCCCCCCAGCGCGGCCCAACCCGGCACCTCCGCCCGCGGCAGAAACACGATGACGCCCGTCGACCACGCCATCAACAGAGCTCCCGAAACGTAGTGCGCTGGATTACGAAACCAATGCGCCAGCGGCAGCAGGTGCAGCCCAACAATGATCCCGATCGCCGCCAGAATCCACTCCGGCCGGTCGAACAGAATCAGCAACGCTGATCCCAGAAACATCCCAACATACTGGCCGATGTTGGCCCACTTGAACGCACGTGCCGCTGCCACATCCTCCGCGGATGGCTTTGCCGGCTCCGGCCCGGCCAGCCGCTCCATACGCGAGGAGAATCGCCACGCCCATGCAAACAGCAGCGCGCAGCACACCACGATAATCACACCCGACCATAGATGCATCCACCTGAGCCACAGCGACGACAGCAACACCCACGCCGTCCCAAAGCCGATGAAGAACAGCACGTTGGCCGTTCGCTTCCCCAGCTCTCGCGCGTTCGCGAAACCCATCGCCAACTTCGCCTCCGATCGTCTCCAACCACCACACTGCCCTGCCTTTAGAAGAAGCGCGTGCGATGAGCGCCTACTTCGCCTCACTCGCCTGCCGCGCCGCCGCGAACTCATCCCCCGGCAGCCACTCCACCGCGCTCTTCGCCGTCAGCACCCTCCATCCCAGATCCATGCCGAACCGCGCCAGCTTCGCGTTCCCGGCAAAGTCCATCTCCGGCGTGTAGTTGTCCGAGAAGTTATGGTACCGGTGCTCGTTGTAGTCCTTCTCCTGGGCCACACCCCATGCGTTGTCGTGCCCCTCGTACTTCGTTCCAGTAGCGATCGAGAACGCCGGAATCCCCACCCGCGACAAACTGAAGTGATCCGACCGATAGTAGTGCCCCGCCTCCGGCCGCGCATCCGGCACAATCGTCAGCCCGAACTCCTTCGCCGTCGCCTGCACCGTCGGGTAGAACGTCGTCCGCTGCGCCCCGTTCACGTTCACCTCCTGCGGAACCCCCACGGGCAGAATCATGTCGTAGTTCATATCAAGCGAAATCGCCCGCGCCGCCACCGGCGGATGCTGGCCCAGATACTCACTCCCCAGCAGTCCCTGCTCCTCCGCCGTCACCGCCGCGAAGATCACATCGTGCGGTAGACGCACGCTATTCTCGGTCGCAGGCTTAACCGCCATCGCGGCCCACGCCCGCGCCTCCTCGAGCAGAATGCCGCAGCCCGTCCCGTTATCCGCCGCGCCGTTGTACACGTTGTCCCCGCGCATCCCGGGCACAAACCCCAGGTGGTCATAGTGCGCCGTATACATCACCGTCTGCCCCTTGCCGCCATCCGCCCCCGGCAAAATGCCCACCACATTCGCGCTCTCAAACGGCCGCACCACACTCTCGACATGCGCCTTCAGGTTCACCGGCAACGGCTTCGCCTTGAAGCCCTTCCTGCCCGCAGCGTCTATCTCTGCCGTCACGTCCTTGCCCGCCGCCGCAAACAACTTCTTCGCCACATCGAGCTGCACCCAGCTCGCCGCCTCGAGCTTCGGATTCCTGTCCTCCGCCAGATACGTCTTCTCGCTTGTGTTCGAGTTCTTCACCACGTCCCAGCCATAACTCGCCAGGTCCGTGCGATGGATAATCAACGCGCCCACCGCACCCTGCCGCGCCGCCTCCTCAAACTTGTACGTCCATCGCCCGTAGTACGTCAGAGTCTTACCGCCAAAGAACTTCGGATCATCCGACGGCGGATCGCCCACAATGCACAGCACCACCTTGCCCTTTACATCCACGCCCGCGTAGTCATCCCAGCCAAACTCTGGCGCCTTCACCCCATACCCCACAAACACGATCGGCGCGTCGAAGTCCGCCACCGCGCCTAGCGCCTGATCGCTCACCGTGTAGTCGTCGCCATAAGTCAGCGGAATCGCCGCGCCATTCTTCGGCTCGAACGTGTAGCTCGCCTTCCCCGGCGCCACCTTCATCCCCACAAACTTCACCTGCTGCAGATACGTCCCGTTGTCGCCGCCCGGCTTCAGGCCATCGAGCGCAAACTGCGTCGCCATGTACTTCGCCGCGATCTCCGCTCCACGCAGCCCCGGCCCGCGACCCTCCAGCAGATCATCCGAAAGGAATCGCACATGCGCCCGAATGCGCTCGGCATCAATCCCTTGCTCCGCCGTCTTCACCGCCGCCGGCACCGCCTGCGCCCACGACTGCGCCACACTCAGCCCCATCGCTCCTACACCCAACAGCCGCGCCGTCATCGTCCCGCAACCCGCTGCTCGCATCCACTCTCCTCGCGAATCATCGCCTTCTAACAAGGCGTATACGAGTCAAGTTACCGCATCGGCGCCAGACGCACATCCTCTACCATCACCAGCAGCGCCGCCCCTTCGTGCACAGCCCCTGACGGCTTCCACCCTCGCAGTCCTGCGTTAAGGACGCACCCCGACCTCGCGCAGCACCCTGCACCTTACTCGGCCAAGTGCCGTCGCCCGCCCCAAGCATCACTCCTGGACGTCCCTCTGCTGCGCAATCGTCCTGCACTCGACGCGTTCGTCCACCGAACCTCCGCCGATGGCACGTTCTGTAACCCTCAATGTTACAAGAAGTCCATTCCCGAGATCCTTCCCTCAGCCATCGTGCCCGCTGGCGCAGGCCGGATCAACGACGCCCTCCGCTTCGTGTCCGGCGTCAGCGTCAGCGTCTGCTCTTTCCGGTCGCGCAGCACGAGCACCGGCATGGCTCGACCCTTGTTCTCGTGCAGTGACTTCGTCCAGTCACTCTCCGTCGCCATCGGCGTCTGGTTAGCCTTCAGGACCACGTCACCGGCGCGCAGACCAGCTTCAGCCGCCGGCGAGTTCACCTCCACGCTCTTCACCAGCAGGCCTATACCGCTTGGCACCCCGAAAAACTGTCCCAGCTGCGGACCCACTGGCTCCACCAGCGCCCCGATGTTCGGCGCACCCAGCATCGTCCCCAAAAAGCCCCTGCTTTTTCCCGCTGAAGCCTCATCGGCCCCCGATCCTCCATGCAGGAATCCCAACCCATGCCCGCTCGGTTTACTCGCCGCCTCCGCAGGCGCCGGTGAGCCCTCCGGATCAACCACGGCAATGTGCTGCTGCCATGCCTGGCGCTCAACCTCTTCCCGGTTCGCCATCGTCGCCCGCAACGTCTGCTGCTGCCCGTCCCGCAAAATGACCAGCACCACTACGTGCCCCGCAGGCTCCTCATGCAGCAGGCGCCGGAACTGCTCGCGGCCTTCGATCGGCTGCCCGTCCATCTGCAAAACCACATCCCGTTCCCGAACACCCGCCTTGCACGCCGGTCCGTCATGGTCCAAACGAACAATCTCCGCCGCGCGAACATCCTTGATCTTCAGCTGGTTCAACTCGTCATCACTCAGATCGCGAACGTCCACCCCAAGATAGCCCTGCGCCACTCGACCATTCACACCGCCGCTGGCCCGCATGCCCCACACCTGCGCTGCCGCCCCAAAAGCCAGCGACACCACCAGCACCGCAACTACAGACCTTCGTCTCATCGCCCGATCCCTTGCGCTTCCTCTGCGTTGCTCGCCAAACCGGTTGCTCTACTGGATATCCGCCGCGCCCTGCAGCGCCTGGTAGCTTGCGGTGCGGATGTAAGGATTCTCATCCTGCGTCGAGACCGTCCGCAACACCTGACGCACACTTGAGTCCGACTGCACCGGCTCCAGCAGCGCGATCGCCTGCTTGCGCACGCCGGCATTGGCGTCGTGCATCAGCGACTCCAGTACCGCATCGCGAACCCGTTGGTCCTTGTCCACGTACCGCGACAAACCCTCCAGAGCCTTCAGCCGCACACTCGCATCCTTGTCATATCGCAGGCTCACCATTAGGGCACCACGTACGCCATTGCCGTCTTCGGTCCGATCACACTCATGG
>CAXSEC010000024.1:0-3507 GCA_964236325.1 uncultured Acidobacteriaceae bacterium
ACCCCGCCTTTGAGGATCTGGATATGGCGCTCAGTAAGGGATTCACGCTGGTTGGGGAGAGGCAGCTGGCGTTCCGGGCGGACTTCTTCAACATCCTGAATCATCCGAGTCTGGCGCCGCCCTCCAATAACATCTCCTCCAGCAACTTTGGCCAGATTACAAATACAGTTTCGACCGAGCGACAGCTGCAACTGGCTTTGAAGCTAACCTTCTGACGTCAGGTTGAGGCGAGAAGGACGGTGCCGGGTCTGCTTTGATCCGGCACCGCACTTGTGGCGGGGGCGCGAGACGCTAGAAGAGGCTCCGGAATGGCCCCTAGAGGAGAGTTCATGGGGGTGTCCCAGAGGGCATACCTCAGGGGTTGAAGCCCCCGATCCTGGGCTGCAGGGACATGTCTGGGCTAAAACCCAGACCTACCTAGGAGCGAGACTCTAGCTTTGCAGGCAAGTTGCTCTGCAGGCAACGGGCTCTGCGGGTAATGCGCTCTGCGGGTGAGGGGCTTCGGCGGGTAATGGGCTCTGCAGACAATGCGTTCTGCAGGCGATGGTTTCTGCAGGCAGTGCGATCTGCGGGCAGTGCGATCTGCGGGCGATGCGCTCTAGTAGCGGGGGATGGAGGGGTCGATCGAGCGGGACCACTGGTCTATGCCGCCGGCGAGGGACTGGACGTGCTCGAGGCCCTGCTGGCGGAGCCACATGGTGACGTTGAGGGAGCGGGCGCCGTGATGGCAGACGACGATGGTTGGGCGATCGGGATCGAGCTCCTGGAGGCGGGAGGGGATGTCTGCCATGGGGATGAGGGTGGCGCCGGGGATGGCGGCGATGTCGACTTCCCACGGCTCGCGGACATCGAGCAGGAGCGGCGCGGAGGCCTGATGGCGCTCGGCGGCGTAGGCGTCGACGGAGATCTCGGGCGAAAGAGCGTCAGGCATGGCAACAGGATAGCGGAATCTATCCAGGGTGCGGCGGATTTCGAGCGGGCGGTTGACCGGCTTAGTCGCAACGGCCAGGCAGCGGCCGGTCGATGCAGCTGCGAAAGCAGCAGCGACAGGAGGAGCAGCTGGGGCCTGAGGAGCTAGGGATGAGAGCATCGGGCAGGAGGAGTAGGGGACAGGAGGAGTAGGGCGGCATGAGAGTAGGGCGGTGTGGTGCGAGTCGTGTCACGAAGCTGGCGAAGTTTTGATCAGGGTGCCCTTTGCCTGGGTTCGGGTTACCCCTGTGCTCACATCCTCGCTGGCAAACGGTCGTACACTTAGGAGTCTCGACGCATATGTGGCTGGGAAAAGACCATGATGGCAGGGGCGAGTTCCTGAAGAGGTGGGAGTCAACATTGGAAAAGGTCTTAATTGTCGAGGATGAGGTGCACGCCCGCACCGGGTTGATGGAGCTGGTGGAGAGCTGGGGGTATCGCACGGATGGTGCGGCGAACGGGCTCGAGGGTCTGGAGCGGGTGCAGCAGTGGAATCCGTCGATCGTGGTGACGGATCTGAAGATGCCGCGCATGGACGGGATGGAGATGCTGGGGCGGCTGGGGGATCTGCCGCAGCGTGTGGCTGTGGTGATGCTGACGGCGCAGGGATCGATCGAGAGCGCGGTCGAAGCTATGCGGATCGGGGCGTTTGACTACCTGCCGAAGCCGGTGGACCCGACGCGACTGCGGGCGATTCTGGAGAGTGTGAGCCGGCAGATGGGCGCTGTGGCGGCTGAGATGGAGATTCCGAGCCGGGCTTCGCGCGAGACGGGCGGACTGGGGCCGATGGTTGGATCGTCGCCGCAGATGCGGGCGATCTACAAGCTAATTGAGCGGGTTGCGCCGTCGAACGTGTCGGTTCTGGTGACGGGGGAGAGCGGGACGGGGAAGGAGTTGGTGGCGCGCAGTCTGCATGAGCTGAGTGGCCGGCGCAACAAGCCGTTTGTCGCGGTCAACTGTGCGGCGATTCCTGAGACGTTGATTGAGAGTGAGATCTTCGGCCACGAGAAGGGTGCGTTTACGGGCGCGCTGGAGCGTCGTGCGGGGTGCTTTGAGCTGGCGGAGGAGGGAACGCTGCTGCTTGACGAGATTGGCGAGATGCCGGCGGCGACGCAGGCCAAGCTGCTGCGGGTGCTCGAGGATCGGAAGCTGCGACGGCTGGGATCCAAGGCGGAGACGCCGGTGGACGTGCGGGTGATTGCGGCGACCAACAAGGATCCGGAGCGGGCGGTTGCGGAGGGGGAGCTGCGGGGCGATTTGTATTACAGGCTGAATGTCTTTGCCATCCAGATGCCACCGCTGCGGGACCATCTGCAGGATGTTGGGGCGATTGCCGAACGGATGGTAGCGGATATGAACGAGCGGCATGGATGCGCGATCTCGGGCATTGACGCGTCGCTGCTGGAGCGGCTGCGGACCTACACCTGGCCGGGGAACGTGCGCGAGCTGCGCAACACGATTGAACGGGCGACGATTATGGCGGGACGGGGGCGTCTGGGGGTGGATCATCTGCCACCGCATTTCGGCGAGCCGGGGTTTGCTCCGGCCGCGACGCGCCAGCGCATGCCCTTGACGCAGATGCCGGCTGCGGTGGATCCGGTGGCGGAGGCGGAGCGCTTCCGGCGTGAGGAGAATACGGTTCGGGTCGAGGTGGGAACGACGGTGGACGAGGCGGAGCGGCAGTTGATTCTGAAGACGCTGCTGTCGACGCATAATAACAAGACGCGCGCGGCCGAGATCCTGGGCATTAGTTCGAAGACGCTACAGAACAAGCTGAAGGAGTACTCGAGCGCGACGGCGGCTAGCGGAACGGAGTAGCGCGGGTGAGGCTGAAGACCAAGCTGGTGCTGGCGACGACGGCGCTGACGTCAGCGATCGTACTGGTGCTCTCAACGATGTTTCTGGGCGAGCTGCTGCGGCAGCGAATTGAGCAGACGGCCTCCAGTAACGAGGTGCTGGTCCATGAAGTGCTGCTGATTACGCGGCAGACGATGGAGAGCGGACTGCGCGAGCATCCGCCGACGGGTCCGGGAGAAGAGGCGTTTGGCGGCGCGGTTGCAAATGTGCTGCGGATGAAAGGGCCGCTGGCGGACGTGATGCAGGCGATTGTGCGCTACTCCCCGACGGTGCAGGATGTGAGTGTGACGGATGCGCGTGGACGCATTCTGGTGGGCACCGACCCTGACTCGATCGACACCACGATTGCTTCGCGCATGGATCTGGTGCGGGTTCGGGACGAGAGTATCTACGGCCAGGCGTGGGAGGTTTTTGGCAGACCGCATGTTCTCGATCTGACCGAGGCTCTGAATCGAAATAAGCAGCCATTTCTGGTGGTGCACGTTGGGGTGCGGTCGAGCTTTGTTCGAGCGTCGTATGAGCCCTGGTTGCGGGCGGCTCTCTTCTTCGCGCTGCTGGCGGCTGCCGGCGCGATGGTGGCGGCCGGGCTGCTGGCAACGGCTGCGCTGCGTCCGATCGAGCTGATCACTGAGCGTTTGGCGACACTGGCGGGCAGTGAAGGCGAGCGTCCGGAGCAGACGA
>CAXSEC010000024.1:3517-11033 GCA_964236325.1 uncultured Acidobacteriaceae bacterium
CGTGGTGCGCATGACAGAGACGATTGATCGTCTGGACGCACAGATGCGGTCGACCGAGGCGGGATACACGACGCTGCGGGCGAATGTGAACCAGATGCTCGAGACGCTGCGGGACGGGGTTCTGTTGTTTGGCGAGGATGGATGTGCGGCGATGGTCTCAGGCGCGGCGACCTACTTTCTGGATCGCACGGAGAAGGGGATGGTGGGACGGAGCTTTGAGGAGATCTTCGTTCGCGGAACGGCTCTGGGGGATGCGGTGCTGTGGGCGTATGGCGGGGAGGATCCGCAGGCGATCGATAGGGTGCTGCTCGAGGATGGGCGGATGGTGCAGTTTTCGCTCGAGCATATCGGGGCTGGCGCGGGCCGCGAGTTGGGCACGCTGGTGCGGCTGCGCGATATGGAGTCTGCCGCACAGCTCGAAAAGGAGCTTGAGGTCTCACGCCGTCTGGCAGCGGTAGGACGGCTGACGGCGGGGGTTGGGCATGAGGTGAAGAACCCGATTAACGCCATGGTGGTTCATCTGGAGCTGCTGAAGTCCAAGCTGGGGATGATGGACAGGGCGACGTCGGCAGGAGCGCTGCGGCACGTGGATATTCTGGCCGACGAGATGCAGCGGCTGGACCGGGTGGTGGAGACGCTGGCGGACTTTTCGCGGCCGCTGGAGCTGCACCTTGCGGACAGGAACGTTCTTGATGTGCTTGAAGCCGTCGTGGAGCTGACCGAGGCGGACATGGATGAGCATGGGGTGCGGATTCTGGTGGACAGGCCACGCGAGCCGCTGCGGGTGCGGATCGATGCGGACCTGATCCGGCAGGCTTTGCTGAATCTGGTGCTGAACGGGATGCAGGCGATGCCCGAAGGCGGCATTCTGCGGATGACGAGCTTTCGTGATCGAGGGGATGTTGTCGTCCAGGTTGCGGACGCGGGAGAGGGGATTGCGGAGGAGATACTTCCGCGTATCTTCGACCTGTACTTTACGACCAAGGCAAAGGGCAGCGGGATTGGATTGGCGATGACGTACCGCATTGTGCAGATGCATGGCGGATCGCTCGATGTACGGTCTGTCACGGCTGAGCAGGCGGCGGTCGGAGGGTCTCTGAAGGGCACGATTTTCTCTGTGCGCCTGCCGACATCGGCGGCAAGTGAGGTTCGGCAGCGCGTTGGGACGCTTCATCAGGGGCGACGGGCAGCAGGAGAGACGGAGTGAAGGGGCCAGCAAAGATCGTCGGAACGATGGCTAGGGGACGAGGCAGGACGCGACAGCTTCTGGCGGTGGCGGCGCTTGCTGCCCTGGGGGGTGGCGCGGGTTGCCATCATAAGCGTGTACAGCCTTTGCTGTTGCCGCCGCACACGTCGGTTGCGCTGGTGGATGTGCCAAAGCCGGGGGCGGCGGCGCCGCTAGTGGAGCCACAGGCCACGAAGTTGCCGGCGGTGCCGACGGCGGAGGCGGTTGCGAAGCCGAAGCGTGTGAAGAAGCGTGCGCCGAAGCCAGCGCCTGCCGCACAGCAGGCAGCAACGGCCAGTCAGGCAGCGCCGAAGAAGGCGGCCGAGACGGCGACGGCCGCTCCGGTGACGCCGAAGAAAGTACCAGATGCGGCCGCTGTGGCTCCGGCGGCGGCGGCGCCGACAGAGCCGGTGGCTGACCTCGGCGCGTTGACGGTGGGCGGGGAACAGAGCCCGCGTGCGCTGCAGCAGGCGAATGAACTGCTGGCCTCCAATGAGAGGCGACTGAACGCGCTGACGGCGGAGGCGCAGAAGGCGCAGGCGGATCTGGTGGCGAAGGTGCGCAACTTCCAGAAGGAGGCGCAACAGGCGCTTTCGACCGGAGATGCCGAAGGGGCGCAGACGCTGGCGACGAAGGGCAAATTGCTGCTTGATGATGTTGATAAGGTGGGGTCTCCGTAGATGGATGGCCGACACGGGGGGTGTCTGGTCGAGTCTTGACGGAAGGACCCAGGCTGACCTCAGCGGCTAAGCCGGAAGGCATGGAGGCATCCACGGCAAGGCTGAAGCCATGCCCTCATGCAACGAACTTAGTCAGGGCGCCTTTGAGCTGGATGGCGCGGAGGCTCTTACGCCTCCGCGCCGTGACACTTCTTGAACTTCTTGCCGGAGCCGCAGGGACACAGATCATTGCGGCCTACCTTGTCTCCGACGAGATGCGGACCGCTGCCGTTGGTTGATCCGTTGGATCCGGCCATGCGGGCCTGTTCGAGCTCGCGCTGCTTCTTCTTTTCGAACTCACGCTCGAGCGCATCGATGGTGGTGGTTGGTGCCTTCGAGACACGCGGCTGCGCGCGCTGCTGCAGCGGGGGCAGGGAGGAGGCCTGTGCCGGCGCGGACGGAGGCGTGACGGCCATGGTTGGCTGGCTTGGAAGGAGGTCCGGGACCGCCGGGTCGGGCACGGGCTGATGCTGGAAGGAGGCGAGTTGCGCCTGCTCTAGCTGCTGGGTGCTTTCGATCGGCTGGCCATCAGGGCCGATGATCTGCATGCGGAAGAGATGCCGGGAGGTATCTTCCTGAAACTGCGTCATCATGGCCTCGAAGATCTCAAAGGACTCCTTTTTGTAGGCGACGAGCGGATCCTGTTGCGCGTAGCCGCGGAGGCCGATGCCCTCCTTGAGGTGATCCATCGAGAGCAGGTGATCTTTCCAGAGGCCGTCGAGGACGGAGAGCATGACGATGCGCTCGTGGTAGCGCATGCCGGCCGGGCCAAGGATCTGCTCCTTCAGGTCGTACCGACTCTGGAGCTTAGTGAAGAGGGATTCGCCGAGATCGTGTCGGCTGAGGGTGTGAGCATCCACCTCGGTCTCAAGATGCGCGCCGAACTGCTCGTAGATGGCGTTGAAGAGATCGTCGAGCTTCCAGTCTTCGACGTGCGCCTTTTCGGGCACGTACTTATCGAGGAGGTTGGAGAGGATGTTTGACAGGTAGTCGTCGGTGACGAGCTGCTTTTGATCGAGACCTTCCATGAGCTGACGGCGCAGACCGTAGACGGCCACACGCTGCTTGTTCATGACGTCGTCGTACTCGAGGACGTGCTTGCGGGACTCGAAGTTCTGGCTCTCGACGGCCTTCTGGGCGGCTTCGATACGGCGGCTGATCATGCCGCTCTCGATGGGCACGCCTTCTTCCATGCCGAGCCGCTGGAGCAGGGTGGAGACCCACTCGCGGGCGAAGATGCGCATGAGGTCGTCTTCAAGCGAGAGATAGAAGCGGCTGGCGCCGGGGTCACCCTGACGACCGGCGCGGCCGCGCAGCTGGTTGTCGACGCGGCGGGACTCGTGGCGCTCGGTGCCGAGGATGTGGAGGCCGCCGGCGGTGATGACGGCGTCGTGCTCGGATTTGGCGGCGCCCTCGTGGGCGGCGGTGGCGGCGTCCCAGGCGGCCTGGGTGGTTTCAAACTCCTGGCCGGAGTAGTAGAAGCGGACCATGCCGGGACCGGCGACGGGCGAGATCTCACCCTGGGCGGCGGAGACGGCGCGGGCCTGGGACTTGCGGACGAGATCCTGACGGGCCATGAAGTCGGAGTTGCCGCCGAGCAGGATGTCGGTGCCGCGGCCGGCCATGTTGGTGGCGATGGTGACCATGCCGAGGCGGCCGGCCTGGGCGACGATCTCGGCTTCCTTCTCGTGGAACTTGGCGTTGAGGACGACGTGGCGGACGCCCTTGCGCTTGAGGATTTCGGAGAGTAGCTCGGACTTTTCGATGGAGGTGGTGCCGACCAGGACGGGCTGCTTGAGGTCGTGCAGGCGCGAGATCTCGTCGGCGACGGCGAAGTATTTTTCTTTGGCGGTGCGGAAGACGACGTCCTGGTTTTCGAGCCGGCGCATGGTGCGGTTGGTGGGGATGACGACGATATCGAGCTTGTAGATCTTGTCGAACTCCGCGGCTTCGGTCTCGGCGGTGCCGGTCATGCCGGAGAGCTTTTTATACATGCGGAAGTAGTTCTGGAAGGTGATGGTGGCGAGGGTCTGATCTTCCTTGCGGATCGCGACGCCTTCTTTCGCTTCGACGGCCTGGTGGAGACCATCGGACCAGCGGCGACCGGGCATGAGGCGGCCGGTGAACTCGTCGACGATGATGATCTCGCCGTCCTTCACGACGTACTCAACGTCACGCTTGTAGAGGTTGTGGGCTTTGACGGCGACCTCGACGTGGTGCTTGAGGTCCCAGTTTTCCGGATCTGCGATGTTGCCGATGCCGAGCAGGCCTTCGATCTTCTCCCAGCCGTCGTCCGTGATGGTGATGGAGCGGGACTTTTCGTCGACGACGAAGTCGCCGGTGTAGATCTTTTCGTCGACGGTCTCTTTGAGTTCGCCGAGTTCGAGCTCCGGGATGATGACGTTGACGCGGGCGTACTTGTCGGTGGTCTGGTCGGTGGGGCCGGAGATGATGAGCGGCGTGCGGGCCTCGTCGATGAGGATGGAGTCAACTTCGTCGACGATGCAGTAGTAGTGGGCGCGCTGGACCTGATCGGCGAGCTCGAACTTCATGTTGTCGCGCAGGTAGTCGAAGCCGAACTCGTTGTTGGTGCCGTAGGTGATGTCGGCGGCGTAGGCGGCGTGGCGCTGGGCATCGTCGAGATCGTGGACGATGACGCCGACGGTGAGGCCGAGGAAGCCGTAGATCTTGCCCATCCACTCGGCGTCGCGCTTGGCGAGGTAGTCGTTGACGGTGACGACGTGGACGCCGCGACCGGCGAGGGCGTTGAGGTAGCAGGGAAGGGTGGCGACGAGGGTCTTGCCTTCGCCGGTCTTCATCTCGGCGATTCTGCCGGAGTGGAGGACCATGCCGCCGATGAGTTGTACGTCAAAGTGGCGCATCTGCACGATGCGCTTGCCGGCCTCGCGGACCACGGCGAAGGCTTCTGGAAGCAGATCGTCGAGCGCGACCTTTTCGGCGGCGTAGACGGCGTCGTTGTAGTCGTTACGCTGCTCGAAGGAGAGGGTTGCCGGGTCACCGGGGGACGGGACCTTGGACACGGCCAGAGCGATGCGTTGACGGAACTCGAGCGTCTTGGCCCGAAGCTCGTCGTCGGTAAGCGCCTGGATGGCGGGCTCGAGAGCATTGATCTGCCCGATCACCGGAAGCAGACGCTTCACGGCGCGTTCATTACTGGTGCCGAAGACCTTGGCGATAGCGGAGTTAAACAAAGCGAGATATGTCCTTCACGGTACGAGGTTCGCCCAACCTCTAGTGTAACTGCATGGGGCGGATCGCCGTCGAGCCCGAGGGTGCAGTGGACCCTCGGGTGAAGGTGCAGGCCTGGTGGAGCGGGGGAGGTACGGTGCTTTGCGGTGGGGGTTGGGTGTCGGGTGGAGGTCAGGGCTTTAGCGCGCGGAAGCGCAGGCGGACGTAGTCGGCGGTCCAGGCGCCGCTGCGATCGGCGAGGATGGGACGCAGAAGCGCGATGACGTCCGAGAGAACCTGAGCCTGCGCTTTGGGAGAAAGAGAGCGAAGGATGCCGCTGCGAAAGGTGGTGAGCCAGCGATGCATGCCGTCGCGTTCCCCGGGCAGCGGCGTGGGGCGGGGGATGGCGTGGATGGTCTCGACGAGGAAGCCAGCTGCTTCCAGCAGGCCGCGGTACTCGGTTGGCGAGGGAAAGAAGGAGGCGGCGGCGGCCTCCGCATCGATGCCGCGCGGCGCGAGGACGGCTGAGAGGGCGGCGCGGATGGCGGCGATGTTGCCGTGCGCGCCCATCTCGGCGACAAAGCGGCCGCTGCTGCTGAGGGCACGGAAGACAGCCGCGAGGGTTTGCGGCTGGGCATCGGCAGGGATCCAGTGCAGCGCGGCGTTCGAGAAGACTGCATCGAAGCGCTGGTCGAAGACCATGTCACGGGCGTTGGCGTGGAGTACGGCGAGACCTCTGGCGCGTGCCGCGTGCACCATGGACTCTGAGGCGTCGAGACCGGTCACATGGACGCCGAGGGAGGCAAGCTGAGCAGTCAGCGCGCCGTCGCCGCAGCCGAGGTCGAGGATACGCTCTCCGGGCGTGGGCGCAAGCAGATCGAGGACTTCGCCGGCGAGATCGGCGACGAAGCGCCCGTTGGCGGCGTAGGCGGCGGCCTGCCAGAGCTGCGAATGCGTGGTTTCCCCTTGATCCATATACTTATT
Organism: uncultured Acidobacteriaceae bacterium; assembly: GCA_964236325.1. GTDB lineage: Bacteria > Acidobacteriota > Terriglobia > Terriglobales > Acidobacteriaceae > Edaphobacter. The sequence goes on from CAXSEC010000024.1 coordinate 9,635, forward strand.
TTTGCGCAGACAGCGTGGCGACGAGGCATGCGATAAGAACTTTGAAGAGGTGCATAAGGGTGGCGAGGGTGCGGTTTGGTGGCGGATCCGGGCGAGGGCGGTTGCGTGGCCTGGCGGTGCTGGTTGTTTGGTGTGTGGCCGGCAGGGCGTCGCTAGCGCAGGCGGCGGGAGCCTGGACGGTGCGGCCGGAGTGGGTGCGGGCGCATGAGGAGTTTCTGGCCAGCGATGTGATGGCGGGGCGAGGCAGCGCGACGCGCGATGAGCAGATCGCGGCGACGTATGTGGGGAGTGAGTTTCTGGCGTATGGGCTGAAGCCGGCGCCAGGGATGACGGGGTATCTGCAGACTGCGGGGATTGTGGCGCCGGAGCTTGATGGACACGCTTCGCTAGCGGTGGGAGCGGTGGCGGTGGCGGAGGGCAAAGGTCTGCGGCTGCTGCTTTCCTCCGGGGAACCTGCGAGTGGTCCGCTGGTGAAGGTTGGCAGCGGGGCGTCGCTGCCGGCGCAGATGGCGCGGGGAAGTGTTGTGCTGGTTGCTGGCGCGATGGACATGAAGAAGCTCGTGGAGGTCTATCACGCTGCGCGAGCGGGTGGAAGCGCCGTGGTGCTGGTGACGGAGGGCGCGGACACGGCCGAGCTCGCGGAGCAGTGGGGTGGAGGGACGCGAACGCCGAAGCGGCTGGCGGAGACGGTGGCCAAGTCAGGATTCACGCTGGCTGCCGTGAGTGAGGCGGATATGGCCCGCCTGCAAGGGGTGCCGGACGGGCAGACGGTTGCGCTGACAGTTCATGCGCTTACCGGGCCGGTCAGGGCAACGTACAACGCGATCGGGTATCTGCCGGGGAGTGATCCGGCGAGCGGGACGATTCTGCTGACGGCGCACCTGGATCATCTTGGGATCGGCAAGCCGGTGAATGGCGATGTGATCTATAACGGCGCAAATGATGATGCGGCCGGAACGACGGCGGTGCTCGAGCTGGCGCATGCGCTGGCAAGCGGGCCGGGGCTGCGGCGAAGTGTTCTGTTTGTCTGCTACGGGAGTGAAGAGGCGGGGGAGCTGGGTAGTGAGTACTTCGGGCGGCATAGCCCGGTGCCGATCAAGGATCTGGTGGCCAATCTGGAGTTTGAGATGATCGGAACCCAGGACCCGAAGATGCCGAAGGATACGCTGCTGCTGACGGGCTGGGACCGATCGGATCTTGGCCCCATGTTGAAGGCGCACGGGGCGAAGTTGGGGCCGGACCCTTACCCGGAACAGCACTTCTTTGAGCGGTCGGACAACTATCAACTTGCGCTTGAGGGAGTGGTGGCGCATACGGCGGCGGGCTATGGGACGCCGTCGACGTATCACCAGCCGGATGATGATCTGGCGCACCTCAACCTGCCGTTTATGACGGCGGC
>CAXSEC010000024.1:11133-31155 GCA_964236325.1 uncultured Acidobacteriaceae bacterium
ATCACCAGCCGGATGATGATCTGGCGCACCTCAACCTGCCGTTTATGACGGCGGCCATCCAGTCGCTGATCGAACCGGTGCGCTGGCTTGCCGGGAGCGACTTCAAGCCGGCGTGGACGAAGGATGGACGGCCACATCGGTAGTGGAACGGGTGGGCGGTTCTCACGAAGGTCTTGGTGACAAGGAGCAGAGGAATGGGTCAGGATGGGGCGGTTCGGTTTGCACAGACGCAGGGTGGGCGATTTGTCGAGGAGTTGAAGGCTCTGCTGCGCATTCCTTCGATCTCGACTGATCCTGCGCGGGTGGGAGATGTGCGGAGGGCGGCGGAGTTCTGCCGGAGCGAGCTGGAGCGAATCGGGATGCAGCGGGCGCGGCTGGTGGAGACGTCCACGGCGGAGGAGATTGTGACCGGGGTGGATGGCATCTCGCGTCTGGTTCCACCGAGGATTGGGCATCCGCTGGTACTGGCGGAGTGGCTTGAGGCCGGAGCAGGAGCGCCGACCGTTCTTTGCTATGGGCACTATGACGTGCAGCCGGCGGAGCCGCTGGACGAGTGGGTGTCGCCGCCGTTTGAACCGACGGAGCGGAATGGCAATCTGTACGCCCGCGGCGCGGTGGATGACAAGGGCCAGATGTGGATGCACGTGAAGGCTCTGGAGAGCCTGTTTGCTGCTGGTGATGGGCGGCTGCCGGTCAACGTGCGGGTGGTGATTGAAGGGGAAGAAGAGGTGGGCGGCGAGGGGATTGCTGCCTTTGTGCGAGGGCACGGCGACGAGCTGGCGGCCGATGTTGCGCTGGTGAGCGACACGGAGATGTTTGCGCCGGATCTGCCGACGCTGTGCGTTGGCCTGCGGGGCATGATCTATACCGAGATCGAGGTGCGTGGAGCGCGAACGGATCTGCACTCCGGCATGTATGGTGGAGCGGCTCCGAACCCGTTTGTTGCGTTGGCGCAGATCATAGCGCGGCTGAAGGATGAGACGGGGCGCATCCTCATCCCGGGCATTTACGAGAGGGTGCAGGCGCCGAGCGAGGCTGAGCTGGCGGCGTGGCGGGCTCTGCCGTTTGATGAAGAGGTGTACCGCGAGGCGGAGGTGGGGTCGACCGAGTTGGTGGGGGAGCCGGGCTTTTCCGTGCTTGAACGGACATGGAGCCGGCCGACGCTCGATGTCCACGGGATGCCGGGCGGCTTTACAGGGGCTGGAGCGAAGACGGTGATCCCGGCGCGGGCGGTGGCGAAGGTGAGTTTGCGGCTGGTGCCGGACATGACGCCGGCCGAGACGTTTGTGCAGCTGCAGCAGTACGTGGAGCAGATCAAGCCGGCGGGAGTCGGGGTTGAGGTCCGTTTGATCCACTCCGGGGATCCCATTGTGGTCAGCACTGACAACGGCTTTGTGCGTGCTGCGACGGAGGCGATGCATGAGGTTTGGGGCGCGGAGACGGTGTTTGTGCGTGGCGGCGGATCGATTCCCATTGTGGGAGACCTGGTTCGCGAGCTGAAGATCCCGACGGTGATGATGGGGTTTGGCCTGCCGGATGACAACCTGCATGCGCCGAACGAGAAGTTCCACCTGGCGAACTTTCACCGCGGCATTGCGTCCATCATTGGATTTTTGACGCGGGTTGGCGCCGATGTCCGCTCCTAGAGGGATGCTGGGCTTCGTGCTTGCTGGTGGGCGCAGTTCACGGATGGGCATGGACAAGGCCGAGGTGATCTTTCGCGGGCAGACGATGCTCGAGATTGCTGTTGGAACGATGTCGGCGGTGTGTGATGAGGTGGTGGTGATCGGCAATCGGGAGCGGGTTCCCGCAGGCGTTCGATCGATTCCTGATGCGTTTCCGGGATGCGGACCGATGGGGGGGATTGAGGCGGCTTTGCGCGAGTGTCAGCGGACGTCGGCCGAGTTTGGTGTGTTTCTGCCGGTTGACATGCCGCTGTTGCCGGCGGGTCTACTGCGCGCGCTGGTTGCGGTGTGGAGGCAGACGAGCACGGTGCGGGTTGCGGTCGTTGTGGCGGACGGGCGTGTGCAGCCGCTGGTGAGCCTGATCCACGTCGATGTGCTGCCGACGCTTCAGGCGGCTCTGACGCGGGGCGATCACAAGCTGCAACCTGCGCTGCGGGCGGCGGCCGGGACCCTGGCGGACGGGTTGCGAGTGGCGGAGGATGGTGTCTTTCTGCGAACACTGCTGGAATTTGGCGATAGAGTGGTGCTCTCACCCGATGGGGCGGGGTTGCTGTGGAGGCCGTCGGACAGGGAATGGGAGACGAGAGCGGCGTGGTTTGCGAATGTGAATACGCCCGAGGAGTTGCGCGAGGCGGAAGGTGGACGTGGAAGGATCGGGTGATGGCGGGTCGGTGACGATTGCGCATCACAGTGATGGCTAGGGAAGGTAGAAGGTCGTATGAGCGATGAGGGGGCAGGACCGCAGGGCGGCTCGGAGCTGAAGAGCCTGGCGGAGACACCGGAGGGGACAGAGCGGGCGGTTGCCGCGGATAAGGTTCCGAAGGCGCCGACGGTGCAAGCTGCTGAGAGCCAGGAGTCTGCAAAGAGCGCTGTTGATCATGAGCCTGGCTCGGCGGCTTCGCTGACGGAGGGCATTTCGGCGGATGTGGCGCCACTCGTCGGGGAGTTTCTGGAGGAGGCGGCGCAGCAGAATGAAGAGGCGGCGGAGGCGGTTGCGGAGGGCGCCAAAGATGGCGAGATCGCACCGTACATCTCCTTTGAAGGCATCTCGAAGTCGTTCGGCGACTTTCACGTGTTGAAGGATGTCAGCTTCTTTGTCAATCCGGGGGAGACGCTGTGCATCCTTGGTCGCTCCGGCGTAGGCAAATCGGTCTCGCTGCAGATGCTGCTTGGCTTTCTGAAGCCGGATTCCGGCACCATCCGGGTTGCGGGCGAGGACATCACGACCTTTGATGAACAGCATCTGCAGGCCATACGGCGGAAGGTCACGATGGTGTTTCAGAATGGGGCGCTGTTTGATTCGATCAGTGTGGGAGAGAATGTGGCGTTTCCTCTGCGGGAGCGCGGGGAGCTTGGCGAGGACCAGATCTTTCAGGTGGTAAAGGGTTTGCTGGAGATGGTTGGCGTGGCGGGGATGGATGCACTGCTGCCCAGCGATCTTTCGACTGGGATGAAGCGGTCGGTGGCCATTGCGCGGGCGCTGGCCAGCCAGCCGGAGGCCGTGCTCTACGATGAGCCGACGACGATGGTCGATCCGCTGATGGGCCAGCTGCTGGGCAACCTGATTGATCGGCTCAAGCAGCAGCTCCACCTTACGAGCATTGTGGTGACGCACGATATGCGTTTTGCGAAGAAACTGGCCGATCGCGTCGTCTTCCTGCATGAGGGAAATGCGCGCTTCTTTGGAACGATGGAGGAGATGGAGAGGAGCGAGGACCCGATTTTGCAGGAGTTCTTATCGCTTGATCAGCTGATCCTGCCGAGTGTCGGGAAGCTTGAGTCCATGGGCGCTTCCTAGGTCGGAATTGTCGCTTGATTCAAGAAGTACGAGGCTGGCAGCGGTACGGTCGAAGAAGTTTCCGAGCATTACCCGAAAGAGGAATGGGCACCTTGCAGCAATGCCTGCAAGGTGAGATATGTAAGTACATAGAAGATTGATGAGGTCGGGAGACATCATCGAGAGCCTCCACCCGACGCAGTCGTTAGCGCCGTGACCGCTCGTAAAGGCACAGTTCAATGGCAACACCAGACTATTTACAGCAGGTCATCGTCTCTGGACGACGCCGTACCGGAGAGGACCGGCGGGCGTTTGGTGGCCGGGCCAGCGCCGGTTGGCGACCTTCGGTGACCAGTCTGGTCTGGAGCGCGCTCGACGTGCTTACCATCTTCTGCGCCTGGATTCTTGCGCTTCGCCTGCGTGCGACGGTGCCTTCGAGCGTCCATGTGTTTTGGGTGTTGCCCTACATTCTCAGGCTTTCGCCGCCGGTCGCTCCGCTCTATATAGGAGGCTTCGCCGTCGGTGTTGTCTTCTTCATGCGCTCCTACGGGCTGTATACCCCGCTGCAGTATCGCAGCGGCCTGCATGAGCAGCGGATGGTGGTGCAGTCGACCCTGACGGCTGGTCTGGTGCTGTGCGGATCGCTGTACGTGACGCGGAATCTTGCGGTATCGCGGCTGGTCGTCTTCATGCTCGTTCTGCTGAGCGCCCTCTTTCTTTGCGTGCGCCGGGCGGTGTGGCGGAGGATCGTCTACAAGCGGTACCTGGACGGGATTGAGACGCGGAATATCATGATCGTCGGCGCGGGCCGAGTGGGCCATGCCCTGCGAAACCATCTGGAATCTTTGCAGCACCTTGGCTTCCGCTTCAAAGGCTTTGTTGCGCTGACCGAGCGTGAGGCGGAGACGGGGGACGTGGACGTGGTTGGGGACCTGAGGAACTGTGTGCCCATCGCCCGGTCCCTCTTTGTCGATGAGATCTTCTTTTCAGTTCCGGCCGCAAAGAAGGTGGTGATCAACCTGGTGGAGGAGGCACGGAGCGCGGGCATTGGGGTGCGCGTGGTGCCGGATCTGTACGACGGCCTTGCCTGGAATGCGCCGGTCGAGTACATCGGCCAATTCCCGACGATTCCGCTGCATCGGCGCGAGTTTCCCATCGGCGCGTTCCTGATCAAACGCATTCTTGATATCACACTGTCACTGCTGGCGTTGCTGGTGATGGCTCCGGTGGCGGTGGTGCTGGCGCTGGCTATCAAGCTGAACTCGGCGGGCCCGATCTTTTACCGAGCGCAGCGGATCGGGCGCAAGGGAAGGACGTTCATCTGCTACAAGTTCCGTACCATGGTGGTGGGTGCGGACCACATGAAGGCCGATCTTGAGCACATGAACGAACGCAAGGGCGTGCTGTTCAAGATCGTGAATGACCCGCGTGTGACATCGGTGGGCCGATTTATACGGAAGTACTCGCTCGACGAGCTGCCCCAGTTCTATAACGTGCTTCGCGGCGATATGAGCCTGGTGGGACCACGACCTCCGATTGCCTCCGAGGTTGAGCAGTATGACCTTCCGCATCTGCGGCGATTGGATGTTCTTCCTGGCATTACGGGGCTCTGGCAGGTCGAGGCGAGACAGGACCCCTCCTTCGACAGCTACATCTCGCTGGACACGGCGTACGTGGAGAACTGGAGTCTCTGGCTGGACCTGAAGATTCTGGCTCGCACCATCAGCGTGGTCGTAAGCGGGACGGGAAGCTAACGGCTTTCCCGGCGCGAAGGCGGTTAGACTGAACGAGTGAAGGTCGCACTCGCGCAGACTAATCCGACGGTCGGAGACTTCACCGGGAATCTTGCACGGATCGTCGATGCGGCCGAGAGAGCGAGTACACGGCAAGCCGATGTGGTGGTCTTTCCCGAGCTTGCGGTCTGCGGCTATCCGCCGGCGGACCTGCTCGAGAAGGAGTCGTTCCTTAATCGGGCGGAGTCTTCGATTGCCGAGCTGGCGCGGTGGACGGCAACTGCCGGGCGGCCGGCACTGCTCTGCGGCAGTGTGCGGCGATCTGCCTCCAGCGAGGGCAAGCGGGCGGAGAATGTGGCAGTGTTGCTCGATGCCGGCAGCCAGGTCTTTGTGCAGACGAAGCGACTTCTGCCGTTCTACGACGTGTTTGACGAGCAGCGGTACTTTGAACCTGCGACGCGGCAGGATCTGGTCGACCTTCGCGGACATCGACTGGCGATTACGATCTGCGAGGATGCGTGGAACGACAAGCTGTTCTGGCCGGAGCGTCGCTATGCCATCGATCCGGTCGATGAATTGATGCAGCGCTGGCCGGAGGACGGGCAGCCGCGCATCATTCTTAATATTTCGGCCTCTCCGTACTGGAAGAACAAACGTGGCGTGCGCGAGGAGATGCTGGGTGCACTCGCGCGCCGACACGACGCTACGGTGGTGATGGTCAACCAGGTCGGCGGCAACGACAGCTTGACCTTTGATGGATCGTCGCTCGTTCTGGCTTCGGATGGCCAGGTGGCGGCACGCGCACGTTCGTTTGAGGAGGATCTCCTGGTCGTCGACACGGAGAGCCTGGCGGCGGACGCGGCCGGCGGAGAAGCCGACGGTGTGGTGCGGGATGAACGAGAGGAGGTCGCGGCGACGTGGGACGCGCTTGTTCTGGGTACGCGCGATTATCTGCATAAATGCGGCTTTACCAAGGCTCTGATAGGCCTTAGCGGGGGGATCGACTCTGCGCTGGTAGCGGCCATTGCTGTTGAGGCCCTTGGTGCGGAGAACGTGAGTGGGATCGGGATGCCGAGCGCCTATTCGTCAGCAGGATCGATCGACGACGCGCGGCATCTGGCGACGAATCTCGGCATACGCTTCGAGCTTCTGCCGATCGGCGACATTGTTACGCAGCAGATGGCGACGCTCGAGCCGATGTTCCGCGGCACCGAGTTCGGGCTTGCCGAAGAAAACCTGCAGGCACGCGTTCGAGGGACGCTCCTGATGGCGCTCTCGAACAAGACCGGCGCTCTGGTGCTGACGACTGGAAACAAGAGCGAGATGTCGACCGGATATTGCACGCTGTACGGGGATATGGTGGGTGGCCTGGCGGTCATTGCGGACGTCTGGAAGACCCGCGTCTACGCGCTGTGCGCCTACGCGAACCGCGAACGTGAGGTGATTCCGCAATCGACTATGGAGAAGCCGCCATCGGCGGAGCTTCGGCCAGGACAGAAGGACACAGACTCTTTGCCGCCGTACGACATTCTTGATCCTATCCTCGAAGCCTATGTGGAGCGCTATGAGAGTGCGGCGGAGATTGCGCAGGCACAGGGCCAGGAGCGTTCGTTGGTGGAAGGGATCCTAAAGCTGGTGGAACGAAGCGAGTACAAGCGCCAGCAGGCGGCGCTTGTGCTGAAGGTAACGGAGAAGTCGTTCGGGTTAGGCCGGCGCTTTCCGATCGCAGTCAAGGTGCAGGTTTAACCTGCGGACGAGAATGAGAAAACTAGAGACTACAAGGATGAATGCATGAAGCGATGTGCGACGGTATTTAGGTTATTGAGCGGGCTGCTGCTCGTGCTTCCAGCGATGGCGCAACAGAGTTCGGCACCGGCGACCGGGGCGCAGGCACCTGCCGCTGGTCTGCAGCTGAGAGGGTTGGATCCTGGGACGCGGCTCGATCCGTTTCCACCCACTGATCCGAAGAACTTTACGGCGGCATCTCCAACGACGGAGACGGTGGATCAATTCCTGACGGCGCTGTGGGGCTACGACACTAACCGGCTTTGGCGGGTTTTTTCGATTCAGTCGACGCCTGCGCCGGGTGTAAGTCGGGTGACAGTGCTGGTGGCGGAGAAGACGGCGAACGCGAAGGTGCAGCCCACGGCGTTTTTTGTGACTCCGGACGGCAAGCATGCGATTGCGGGCGATGGTGTCATCGACTTTGGGGCGAAGCCATTTGCGGCTAACCGACAGATTCTTCAGGCGCGTGCGGATGGACCGTCGCGGGGGGCGGCCAGCAAGACGCTTGAACTGGTGGAGTTTGCGGATATGCAATGTCCGCATTGCAAGGACGCGCAGGCGAGTATGGATCGGTTGCTGCAGGACTTCCCGAATGCGCGCCTGGTGTACCAGAATTTTCCTATTGCTTCGATCCATCCATTTGCCGTAAAGGCTGCAGAATATGGGGTTTGCGTGGCGAAGGCGAAGCCGGATGCGTTCTGGACGTATCTACAGGCGGTGTATGACACGCAGGGCGGGCTGACGGCGGAGGACGGTGACGCGACCTTGAAGGCGGCGGTGGTGAAGGCGGGCGGCGATCCGGCGGCGGTGGATGGGTGCGCGGCGACGCCGGCGACGAAGGCGCAAGTTGATGCATCGGTGCGACTTGGCACGGATGTAGGGGTGGACCAGACGCCTATTCTGTCGATCAACGGGCACATGGTTCCGGTCTCGCCAGCTTCGATTCCGTACGAGACGTTGAAGCAGATTGTGGCGTTTCAGGCGCAGCAGGATGGGGTGAAGTAGAGCGGCCTGGGCGGAACTTTGTCGCAAAAGATGCATGTTTTTGGTGCGATTCCGCGCGGGTAGAACGGGGTTTCGTCGAGGTCCGGCGGGTTTTGGCGGAGGTCTGCCCACGGGGCCTCAGGTGGCCGTTGCCAGTGAGAGGCCTCCCACCTTTTGGAGGATGCTAACGAGACATGTGATCCGCTACTGTTCGCAGAATCAGGTCGTCAGGGACAGCTGAAGCTGTCGCTGGCGCGGCGCGACGGTACAGGAGACGAGTTGAGGCGACCGACAAGGGTATGCAGGGGAGTGGTGGCCGGCCTGGTGGTGGCTGGGTGGTTGGGAACAGGGGTGGTGGGAGTTGGGCAGATGGCGCAGGGGCCGGTTTCCCCAGCTCCGGGGGTGACGCGGCCAGTGTCGAACTCGCCGGTGACGGTGACGGTGTATGACCGGACGCGGGTGGATGTGTGGCAGTTCTTTTCGGCGACGCCGCATGAGGCGGTGTATCCGTATGTGGAGTCGCTGGTGCGGATCGGGGTGGGCCAGAAGATCGACCGGTTGGATTGGGATCTGGAGGTGGCGCAGCCGGCGATCTTCGATGTGCCGAACCATGCCGTATCGGCGGTGACGGCGCAGGGGCAGCTGGGGCTGGGCGGGACGTACTATGCGTCGAATGGGAGCAACCAGTATCCGGCGGCCGCGGGGCTGAAGCAGGGATGGGTGCGGTACCGGTACGGCGGGGCTGGGAGCACGGTGCGGCTGGGACGGTTCGAGTTCTTTGATGGGCAGGAGCTGACGCCGAAGGACAAGACGATGCAATGGCTGCAGACGAACCGGGTGGCGCAGCGGCTGATCGGGAACTTCGGGTTTTCGGCGGCGCAGCGGAGCTTTGACGGGGTGGATGCGCACTTCGCGCACAGGTCGTGGGAGCTGACGGGGATGGCGGCGCGGGCGGACCAGGGCGTCTACAACATGAACGTGAACCCGGAGCTGAATGTCGATCTGCAGTACGTGGCGTACAGCCGGAGCATGTCGAAGGAGCACGTGATCTTCCGGACGTTTGCGCTGGGGTACCACGATGGGCGGCCGAACGTGGTGAAGACGGACAATCGGCCGCTGACGGTGCGAACGGCGGACCATCGCAACATCCGGCTGGGGACGTATGGGGCGGATGTGTTGACGACGATTCCGGCGGGTCGGGGAAGCTTTGACCTGCTGGGATGGGGGGTGCTGCAGAACGGGCAATGGGGGGCGCTCGACCACCATGCGGGAGCGGCGGCAGGGGAGGCGGGGTACAAGTTCAATGGGGTGGCGACGCAGCCGTGGATCCGAGGCGGATTCTTCGGGGGACGGGCGACAACAATGCGAGCGACGGGAGGCACAACACGTTCTTTCAGGTGCTGACGACGCCGCGGAACTACGCGCGGTTTCCGTTCTACAACCTGATGAACAGCTCGGACCAGTTCGTGCAGGTGATGGATGCGCCGACAGAGAAGGTGAACCTGCGGAGCGACCTGCACTTTCTGCAGCTGACCTCGAAGAATGATCTCTGGTACCAGGGCGGCGGGGCGTTCGATGCGAAGGTGTTCGGGTATACGGGCCGGCCGGCGAATGGGCATGGCAGCTTTGCGTCGGTGTATGACGTGAGTGCGGAGTACCAGGTGGCGCCGCAGGTGCTGCTGACGGCGTACTACGCGCATGCGTGGGGCAAGTCGGCGATTGCGGCGATCTATCCGGCGGACAGGTCGGCGCAGTTTGGGTATATGGAGCTGGTGTATCGGTGGGGCGTAGCGCAGCGGGGGGGAAAGTAGGGGCTTCGGTGCACTCCGTTGATAACGCGGAGGACATAAGACGCGTCGCTGCGCTCCGTAGTTAAAGGCGGAATGCGGGGGTTCCTCGCTCCGCTCGGAATGACAAGCAAAAAAATTGCAAGGGCAAGGGAAAGCAACGACAGGGCGACGAAGAGATACAGGGGTCTCTTCACTGCGACTTCCCCTTTGCAAGCTCAGGGTACGTCTTCGGTCGAGATGACGGCTCTTATGTAGTTCCTGGTAGAGCAGCAGATCCCTGCGGAAAAACGCCATGGCTGACAATGAAAGCAACGTGAGGGGCAGCCTGAACTACGGGCTGCCCCTCGTTGGGTGGATGAGTTATCAGGGGTTAGGAGTTAGTTGACTGCCCATTGCTCATTGGGTCCGCCGTTGCAGGTCCAAGCCTGAACGAGAGTTCCCGAGGCCGATGCGTCACCGCGAACATCCAGGCAGAGGCTGGTGTTATTTGCGGGGTTCCAGGAGTAGGTGCTTCCGTTCGCGACGGCGTTCCAGGATTGTGCCGACGAGCCATTGCAGGGTTCAAGCACTACGGCCGAGCCGCTTGAGGTACTGGAGGCGGTGAGGCAGTAGCCGCTACCACCCTCGACAGACAGGTTGTAGAAGCCGGAGGGCACAACTCCCGCATTGGAGATGTTCCAGGACTGGGCGCCGGTTCCGTTGGCTGTGTAGACATCGATGGGATTGCCGCTGGCGGTGCTTGCAGCCAGGTCATCCAGACGAAGACCGGTTGCGTTTTGCGGAGTCAAGGTGTGGGTTCCGTTCAGGCTGGTTGCTGGGGTTGGAGTAGGAGCTGGGGTTGCAACCGCACCTGCGGCAATGTACTGCACGAAATCGTAGCTTGCAGTTCCGGACCCATAGTTATAGAGCAGGGGGAAGTAGTCGACGGAGCTGGAGTTGTTGTTATCTCCATGCCAGTAATTCGCATAGATGTTTGCCGGCTGGTCTGGCCATGCATAGCTTGGGACGCAGTCGCAATTAGTGGCGTTACTGTTGGTGACGGTTCGAAGGTACTGCTTGTTGCCATTGGAGTCGTAGATGAACCAGGAGACCGCGGTGGCACTCCAGTCAAAACCGACCTGTACCGCGGCATTCACCGGGTTGATGTTGTAAGGGGTTAGATCGATGTATTTTTCCCACTGCTGATTAGCGGCGGTCGAGGTGGCCTGATAGATGATGTTGGTATGGAGCACGTCTCCCTTCGATGGCAGAAATTCGATATCAATTTCGGTCCATGGGTCGCTCGGGTTGTTGTAAAAGGAGTTGTACGTGAACAAGCTGGCCACTGTGCCAGGAACGTTGCTGTAGACCAGCCGCGTCTGCAGGGTCCCATATAGATATTGGGCATAGGTCTCGATCTGCGAGCAGGCTCCGTTGTGCAGCGTGAGCGCCAGGTTGCCCCCGGTGCCATTGGTTACCATGGCGGGATAGAAGGTGCAGCCAAATGGGTCGCCATTGGTGCCGCTCGAGGCTTCCCAGATAGAGGGATTGAAGGTGTTGGTATCGAAGCCGTCAAAGAAGGAGGCTTGTGCATGTGCAACGACCGGAGTGAACAGGCCGAGGGCAAGGAGAGCTTTCGGGAGAAGTTGCTTTGCCGTCCAGGAAGAGAGGGACATAGATTCCTTTGAATTGTGTTTAGGCGCAAAGAAGTTTCCACGAACCGGCTCGGCGATCGGACATTCAGTGGATTAAGTGGGCTGGGCAAATACTAGCTTACGGAGGGTAGTATGGCGGTTAATAATTGGATCTATCTCGTCAGGAGAAAAGTTGCTACTTTTTCAAACTCAGACCAGGAGCCTGAGCATAGGTCGAATACTCTCGTCGATGGTTGAAGCTGTTTATGGTTCAAATGGCGATTGAAGTTAGAAATTAGTGGGCGAGGGCGGGGAGTTTGTCGGAGATGCCGAAGAGGAAGATGGCTCCGATGATGAAGCTGTAGGCGACGGCGAGGGAGGTGGCGATGGTCTGCAGGCGCGGGAGGTTGGAGCTGCCGGCGAAGACGCCGCCGGCGCTGGCGGTCATGAGGGTGTTCATGGCGAGCAGACCGAGGACGAAGCAGAGCAGACCGAGGAGCCCCTGGGTGGTGCCGCCGAGCTGGGCGGCGAGGAGGAAGAGGAGGAGCTGCGAGGGGGTTTCGGCGCCGAGGCCGTGGATGATGCCGACGAAGAAGACGGAGGAGTTGGAGTAGTCGAAGCGGAAGCTGGCGGGGCGGGGGAGGGTGGGGGGGATGAGGCGGCGGGCGCGCCAGACGAGATAGCGGGCGGCGGAGACGAGGAGGGCGACGCGGCTGCGCGGTGGAGGAACGGGATGCACGTGGCCGAGGGCGGCGGCGGCAGCGTGGGCGCGGCGATGACGCAGCCAGGAGATGGCGACGTAGACGGCGAGGGCGATGAGGGTGGCGCCGACGAGGCGTTCGCCAACGGCATCCAGGCCGGGCGGGATGGTGAGGTGGAGGGCGATGACACAGATGCCGAGGGCGGCGACGGTGAGGGCGTGGCCGAGGGCGTAGAGCAGGCCGAGGCGCATGCCTTCGCGCCAGTTGCGCTGAACGCCGGTGATGTCGGTGATGGCGGCGAGGTGATCGTAGTCAAAGCCGTGGCGCAGGCCGAGCAGGGCGCAGGAGAGGAGGGCGAGCTCAAGGGAGTGGGACATGGGTCAGAGCAAGGGTACGGTGCGGGGAGATGGGTTGCAACCCGAGGTCCCATCCATCGTGGCGGGACTGCGAAGGATGAGGCAGCGTGGGGCTAGGGGCGGATGAGAGAACGGCGGGCGGATGGAGTGTTTACGTCCCACCCTTCGCGGGGAGACTGCGAAGGATGGGGCACCGCGGGGTTCGGGGTTAGGGGTGGGGGCGGGTGAACCAGAGCAGGGGTTGGCGGATGGGGAAGGCGGCGAGGAGGGTGGGGATGGTGGGTTCGGGCGGGGTGAGGGAGCGCCAGATGGTGATGTAGTCGGGATGGGCGAAGGCGCGGCCGGCGAGGAGAAGGGCGGGGCGGCGGCAGGGGAGGTCGTGGAAGAGGGCCTGGTCGGCGGGGTAGGGCCAGGAGCCGCGGTTGGCGATCCAGGGGGCGTGTTTGGCGATGGCGGCGCGAAGGCCGGGGCCGTCCTGCAGCTGGAAGTCCCAGAGGGACTCGAAGCGGGTGGAGAGGAGCTCGGCGGCGCCGGCGAGGAGGTCGAGGGCGAAGAGGGAGTTGCGGTAGGGGGAGCGGGTGGAGAGCTCGTGGGGGAAGGTGCCGTCGGCGAGGATCTGGGCGCGGAGGGTGACGGAGCGGAAGTGGTGGCGGAGATCGACGAGGGCGGTCTCGTCGGCGAGGGAGTGGGCACAGGCGGCGGCGAGCAGGAGCCAGACGCCGCCTATGTGATCCTTGCGGTCTTTGGCGAGGCCGGCGGTGCGTGCGGTATTGAGCTGGTGGAGGAGATCGGCGAACCAGGCGCGGATGGCGGCGAGGTCGGTGGGGGAGAGGAGGTCGGGCTGGAGGGTGGCCTGGTAGGTGAGGAAGGGGAGGGTGGCGGCGATCTCGGCGAGCGGGGTGAGGGGGACGAGGTCTTCGGGATTGTTGGTGTCGGCGAGCTCGTTGTTGAGGCGGGTGGCGGGAGAGACGAAGAGGCTGCGCAGGTGGGCGGCGGCGGCAGTGGCGCAGGTGGCGGCGCGGGCGGGATCGGAGGCGCGGAGGAGGAGGGTGGCGGCGGTGAGCGCGGGGATGGCGCCGGTGGTGAGGCTGGAGGAGGGCTTGAGGGTGAGGGCGAAGGCGGCGGTGGCCAGGATGTGGTCGCGGTCGATGGCGGCGACGTCGGGGCGGGTGCTTTCTGTTGGGACAGTCTGAGCAGGAAGCAGGCTGGCGGCGGCGAGGGTGGCGGCGGAGCGGCAGAGGGAGCGGCGGGTGAGCATGGGAGCGTCGGCGGGGTGAGGTTAGTGCGGGATGGCGCCCTGGATGGCGTCGTCTAGTTGGACGCCGTTCTTTTCGAGGAGGGTGCCGAGGGCGTGGTCGAGGGCGATCTGGGCTTTCTGGTAGTTGGAGCGGGCGGCGATCTCGGTGGAGCGGGCCTGGGCGAGGAAGCTTTCGTTCTGGATGACGAGGAGCTGGGTGGACTGGCCGGCGGAGAGCCGGTCGCGTTCGGCGTCGAGGAGCTGGGCCTGGAGTTGCTGGCTCTGGCTCGCGGCGGTGTAGGCGGCGAAGGCGGTCTGGACGGCGATGACGCTGGTCTCGATCTCTTCGCGGGCCTGCTGCTCGAGCTTGAGGTTGCGGGCCTGGGACTCGCGGAGCTGGATGGCGTCGCGGGCGGCGTCCGAGGTGGCGACGCGGTTGCGCACGGGGAGGGTTAGTTGAACGCCGGCCTGGTAGATGGTGGAGGTGCGGAGGCCGCCGAGGGCGAGGTTCTGCGGGGTGGTGGGGGCGCCGGTGCCGGGGCTGCCGAGGGGCTCGTAGGAGACCTCGGAGGAGCCGCGGGTCTCGGCGTTGGCGTAGAGGTTGAGCTGAGGGCGGACCTGGTTGCGGGCGGTATCGGCGGTGATGCGGTTGGTCTGGAGCTGGATGCCGGCCTGCGCGACGTCGGGGCGGCGGGCGAGGCCTTGCTGGATGAGGTCGGGAATGTTGTAGGCGTCTTGAACCGGAGGAACGACGATGCGATCGGTGGGAACGATCTCGGAGAAGGAGGCGGCGAAGACGGGCGAGCCGGTGCGGATGAGTTGATTGCGGAGGATGACCTCCTGCTGGCGATAGAGGCCCTGGGCCTGGATGAGGGCGAACTCGGCGCTGCTGGCGACGGCGGAGACCTGGGTCAGCTGGATGGGAGCGAGGGTGCCCTGGACGACCTGGTCGGCGTCATCCTGGCGGAGTTTGAGGGCGGCGCGGAGGGCTTCCTGCTGGACCTGGACGTTTTCGCCGAGGCTGACGAGGTCGTAGTAGAGGCGCTCGGTGCCGTAGATGGTGTCGAGGACCTGCTGCTCGAAGAGCAGGCGGGAGACCTTGCTGTCGAGGTTGGCGATGCGGAGGTAGCGGAGGTTGACGGCGCGGCCGCGGCCACGGAGGAGCGGCTGGGTGATGGTGACGGAGGTGGAGGGGGACGAGAAGGGGTCGAGCTCGCCGGTGCTCGAGTAGATGACCTGCGAGTCGTTGTTGGCGGTGGCGGAGATCTGGGTGCCGGGACTGAAGCCCTGGAGATAGGCGAGGTTGGCGGCGATGTAGTTGAGGGCCTGGGGCTGATTGGTGAGGCCGCTGGAGCTGGTGTCGCCGGTGCCGGTGGTCGAGCCCAGGGTGATGCTGTTCGAGCGGCGGAGGTAGCCGGCGGTGAGGATGAACTGGGGATCGAAGAGGGGGACGTTGGCCTGGGTGTCGGGGACGAGGCCGGCGGTGTTCAGCGAGAGGTTATTGACGGAGGGCGTAGTGGAGTTGAGGCTGGTGAGATCGGTGATGGCGGGGCTGGCGGGATTAGAGGTGTTCGAGGAGTTGTTCTGAAGCGGCGAACCGGGGCTGCCGACGCCGTTGGGGCTCTCGTTGATGGTGTAGTCGATGCCGCGAAGGGAGCCGCCGCCCTGGGCGCGACGGATGTCGGTGTCGGCGAGGGCGAGGTTGTAGCGGGAGACTTCGATGTCGGGGTTGTTTTCGAGGGCGAGCGCGATGGCGTCGTGCGCGGAGAGGTAGAGCTTGTCATCGTGGACGAGGGAGGTGAGGCGGATGCCGGCGCCGGGGAAGAGATTGGGGACACGCGGGGCGCGAAAGGGGCCGACGAGGCCGAAGAGGGAGAAGCCAAGGCCCTCGGGTGCGATGCGGGCGGAGGGACGGGCGGAAGCGGCGGCGAAGGCGGCGGGGCTGGGCTGCGGGGCTTCGGGCGCGGGCTCCGAGATGGGCGGCACGTGGGGGTCGAGAGGTGGCTGCGCCGGCTGGGGTGGCTGCGCCGGCTGGGGTTGCTGCGCGGGCTGCTGGGCGTCGAGGAGGGTGGGAGCAGTGGCAAGTGAAAGGCAGAGTGCGAGAGAGAGGCTACGGGAGAGCCGAGCGGTCATGGCTTGCTCTCTCCCTTCGAGGGATCGGCGGGCTTGCTGCCGGGCTTGCCGCCGGCTTTCTGGCCGCCGCCGCCGTTGACACCCTGCATGTTGGCATCGGTGACGGACTGGTCGCCATACTGCGTTGAGCCGCCGACGGGTTGATTTTGCGCCTGTGGGGCGGCGGGTGCAGCCTGGCTCTTCTGCTGCGCGACGTGGGGGTTGACCTTGGCGCCTTCGACGATGTCGTCGCTGACGTTCGAGGCGATGAGATCACCGGATTTGAGGCCGCCGAGGACTTCGATGACGGGACCGAAGTCGCGGCCGACGTCGATGGGCTGGATATGGACGGTGCCATCGCCGCGGATGACGCCGACCACGTTCAAGCCGTTGCGGACGGCGACGGCATCGCCGGAGATGGTGATGGGGCCCTGACCGGAGACAGCCGGGGCGAAGGTGACGACGGTGTACATGCCATTAAGCAGCTGGCCTTTGCGATTGTCGACCTGAACCTCGGTGAGGAGGGTGCGGGTGTTCTGGTCGATGGAGGAGGCGGTGCGGGTGACAAGGCCGGAGAACTGGGCGGAGGGGAACTCCTGGAAGCGAAGGGTCGCGTTCTGGCCGGGATGAATGGAGCTGGCGTAGCCCTCGGGAACGGAGACGAGGATGCGCAGGCGATCCACCTGGGCGACGGCGAAGAGCGGGCCACCCTGGCCGCCGCCGGTGGAGGGGGTGGAGGCGGTGGGTGCGCTGCCGGTGGTGCCGGCGGTGTTTGCGGAGCCGGCACTGGTCTGTCCTGGCGTGGACTGGCCGGAAGGGACGCTGCCGCTTGAGCCGGTGCCCTGGGCGGAGATGAGCGAGCCAAGATCGACGTTGCGCTGGGTGATGACGCCTTCAAAGGGCGAGGTGACGCGTTCGTAGGACTGGAGTGAGATCTCATGGGCAAGGTTGGCGCGGAAGGCGTCTACGTTGCGCTGCGCGGCGGCGACGTTGGCGATCTGGGCGTTGAAGTTGGTCTCCTGGGTATCGCCATCCTGGCGGGAGAAGACGCCTTTGGCGACCAGGACGCGGTAGCGCTCGACGGTCACGCGGGCAAGGGCGAGCTGGGCCTGCTGCTGGGTGAGCTGGGACTCGGCCTGACGGAGCTGCTCGCGGGCCTGGTCGACCTGCTGGTCGAGATCGGGGGAGTCGATGATGGCGAGGAGTTGGCCGCGGTGGACACGATCGCCGAGGTCGACCAGGCGTCGCTTAAGGTAGCCGTTGGCGCGGGCGTAGATGAAGGCCTCGGTGAGCGGCGTGGTGGTGCCGGGTACGACCAGCGGGGCGCCGGCGGGTGCTTTGCCAACGCGCACGGCGTCGACCGTGGGGGTGGCGCTCTGCTCGGTACGAGCCTGCTGCGCGAGTTGCTTGGTGCGTTCGTGCCGAGGAAGGAAGCCGGCGAAGAAGGCGACGAGAAAGAGGATGAGGACGATGAGGCAGACGAGAAAGAAGATGCGGTAGTTGGCGGGCTTGCGGTCGCCGTCTTCGGCCTCGCGGCGGCGCTGCTTGACGTGCTTCGGGGTGGAGTTGGCGTCGACGAAGCTGTCGCCTACCTTGGTGTCGTCGAGCGAGTTGGGATCAGCGAAGCTTTCGCCGAGACGATGCCGATCGGCGAGGGTGGGATCGGCGAACTGATCGCCGACGGTACTGGCATCTCCGCGGTTGTGGTCCAGGAAGCTCTGCTCGAGATCCCGGTTTGGCGCATGCGTGAAGGCCTCACCCAGCGGTCTGCGGTCGTCCGGGAGAAGCTTCCGGTCGGGACCGGGGCCTAGCTTGTGGTCGTCGGGGGTATCAGGCATGCGAGGAGTTTTTCGTCCGATCTGGGTTAGGGCGCGCGGCGGAGATCTGCGAGGCGCTCATCGTGTGAGATGTTGCTGGACACTGCTTCGCTCCACCAGAAGAGAAGAATACGGGAGGTCTTTTTTGCAGCTTCGCGCAGCGATGGGCGGGCAGGCCGAGATTCTCGCGGAGGCGATCAGGCGGTTTGCTCCTGGGTGATGGGTGCGCCGCCATCGTATTCGACGTCGATCTCGCGGTCGTAGTCGAGGGGCGCGTTCTTCTTGAGCAGGGAGTAGATGACCGGGACGACGAAGAGGGTGCCGATGGTGGCGAGCAGGAGACCGCCGATGACGGCGCGGCCGAGCGGGGCGTTCTGCTCGCCGCCTTCACCGAGGGCAAGGGCCATGGGAAGCATGCCGATGATCATGGCCAGGGCGGTCATGCAGACGGGTCGAAGCCGGGTGAAGCCGGCGTTGAGTGCGGCGTCGAAGCGACCTTTGCCGAGGGCTCGCTCGTCGTTGGCGAAGACGACCATCAGGATGGAGTTGGCGGTGGCGACGCCGATGGTCATGATGGCCCCCATTAGGGAGGGGACGTTAAAGGTGGTCTGGGTGAGGAAGAGCATCCAGAGGATGCCGGAGAAGCCGAGTGGAATGGCCATGAGGATGATGAGGGGATCAAGCCAGCTCTGGAAGTTGACGGCCATGAGGAGGTAGACCAGACCAAGGGCGAAGATGACACCGATGCCGAGGCGGGTGAAGGACTCTTTCATGGTCTGGACTTCGCCGCGGAGGCCGAGCGTGGTGCCGACGGGGAGGGTGTCGTGGGCGTGATCGATGATCTTGTTGATGGCTGTGGCGACGCCGCCGAGATCGCGCTGGTCGACGTCGGCGTAGATGTCGAAGACGGGCTGGATGTTGAAGTGATCGATGATGATGGGGCTGGCGTCGCGGCGGAAGGCGACGAGGTTGCCGAGCATCTGGCTGGGGTTGCCAGAGGTGGCGGTGATGGGGGTGCGGCTGAAGTCCTGCAAGGTGTTGTTGCGGTAGATCGGGGTCTGCACGGTGATCTGATAGTTGACGCCGTTGACGGGGTTGAGCCACTCGTTGGGAGCGGTCTGGTTGCTGCCGGAGAGGGAGATGAGGGTGCTTTGGGCGATGTCGCTCTGGGTGAGGCCGAGTTGGCTGGCGCGGGAGCGGTCGACGTTGACCTGCATGGTGGGGTAGTTGACCTGCTGATGGATGTGCGCGTCAACTATGCCGGGGATGGCGGCGACCTGCTTGAGCAGGCTCTGGGCGAGTTTGTAGTTGGTTTTGCCGCGGCCGAGGACCTGGATGTCGATCGGCGCGGGAAGGCCGAAGTCGAGGATCTGATTGGTGATGTTGGCGGGGGTGAAGAAGAAGGTGCCGTCGGCGAACTTTTTGGTGAGGTCAGAGCGAAGTTCGCGCATGTAGCGCTGGGTGTCGCGGCCACCGGGTTTGAGGGCGATGAGGATCTGCCCGTCGGAGTTCGAGATGGTGCCGGTGGACCCGAAGGCGAGGTTAATGCCGCCGAAGGGCAGGCCGATGTTATCGAGGATGAGGCTGACGCGTTCCGGCGGGACCACCTGGCGGATCTCGTGTTCGACGGCGGCGAAGTACTGCTCGGAGTCTTCGATGCGCATGCCGGGCGGGGGATTGACGTGCAGGGTCATCTGGCCGGAGTCGACGTAGGGGAAGAAGTCCTGACCGATGAAGAAGAGGAGCGGCAGCGAGAGCAGAACGAAGCCGCCGAAGCCCAGCAGAGAGGCGGCTGGGTGCAGCAGACACCACTCGAGGACGCCTTTGTAGGCATGGCGAAAGCGCTCAAACTGATGGTCGAAGCGCTGATGCCAGCGCCAGATCCAGTTGGTCTTCTCTTCGGCGCGGGCGGCGTCCTCATCCTGGTAGAGGTGGATTTCAGAGCCGAGGAGGAAGTGCATCATGGTGGGGACGAGGGTGCGGGAGAGGAAGTAGGAGGCCATCATGGCGAAGGCGACGGCCATGGCGAGCGGGGTGAAGAGGTACTTGGCGGCGCCGGTGAGAAGGACGACGGGGATGAAGACGATGCAGATGGAGAGGGTGGAGACGAAGGCTGGCGCGGCGACCTGCTGGGCGGAGTCCAGGATGGCGCGGACGAGGGGCTTTTTCTCGGCCATGTTGCGGTGGGTGTTTTCGATTTCGACAGTGGCGTCGTCGACGAGGATGCCGACGGCGAGCGCGAGGCCGCCGAGGGTCATGACGTTGATGGTCTCGCCGATGGCGGTGAGGATGATGAGGGAGGTGGCGATCGAGAGCGGGATGGAGGTGCAGACGATGAGGGTGGAGCGCCAGGAGCCGAGGAAGAGCAGGATCATGAGGCCGGTGAGAAGGGCGGCGATGACGCCTTCGCGGACGACCTCGGAGATGGACTC
>CAXSEC010000025.1:0-28286 GCA_964236325.1 uncultured Acidobacteriaceae bacterium
CAACTTTCAAAGTGTATCAGGAGGTTGGGGGATGGGCCAGCCTGCCCTGGTCACGCAGGATGTGCGGCCTGGAGTGGTACCCCCTTTGCGCTGACCGGACGACCACACCGGCGAAATACAGGGGTCTCTCCACTTCGCTGCGCTCCGGTCGAGATGACGGCTTCTTGGGGCGGCGGTAAGAAGGTGCGCGTCGCTGCGCTCCGTGGTGAACGACGAAATGCGGGGATTCTTCCGCTTCGCTCAGAATGACAACGGGAAAGAGGAAAGAGTTTAAACGCCGCCGGGGGTTTTTGGTTCGTGTGTGTGCCCGGTCGCGTCGACTTCTCCGGTGACGTTGGTGCCGGCGGCCAGAGGTTTTTCGACGATGTGCCAGAGGCGGTTGGCGGGGTCGAGTTCGACGCGGAGGACGGGGATCTCGAGGCGGGTGCCTTTGCGGGAGACGGCGATGAGGGTGCCGGTGTCTCCGGGGGTGAAGGCGGTGTGGCTGAGGGCCATCTGCCAGAGGACGCGGCCGGGCAGGCGCTGCTGTTCACGGAGGTCGTCGACGACGGCGTGGAAGGTGACGGGCTCGGCGGCCTGGCTCATGGCGTCTCCGCGGCGGTGCTGACGGCCTGGGCGAGGGCTTCCATTTCGTGGCGGCTGCCGAAGCAGAAGGGGGTGCGCTGGTGGATGGCCCCGGGGCGGAGATCGAGGATGCGGTGGGTGCCGGTGGTGGCGAGGCCGCCGGCCTGCTCGGCGAGGAAGGCGAGGGGGTTGGCCTCGTAGAGGAGGCGCAGTTTGCCGAGCGGCGCCTTGGCGGTGGGCGGGTAGAGGAAGATGCCGCCTTTGAGCAGGGTGCGGTGGAAGTCGGCGACGAGCGAGCCGATGTAGCGCGAGCTGTAGTCGCGGCCAAGGCCGCCGCTGCGAAGGGTTTCGAGGAAGGTGCGAAAGCTGGCGGGCCAGGTGGCGGCGACGGCCTCGTTGGCGCTGTAGTAGGGGCCTTGGGCGGGCATGCGGAGGTGTTCGCCCGAGAGGACGAAGGCGCCGATGGAGTTGTCGAGGGTGAAGCTGTGGACGCCGTTGCCGGTGGTGTAGACGAGCACGGTGGATGGCCCGTAGAGGACGTAGCCGGCGGCGACCTGCTCGGTGCCGGGCTGGAGCAGGCTCTGGTCGAGGGTGGCTTCGCTGGGTGGGAGGCGGCGGAGGACGCTGAAGATGGTGCCGGTGTTGACGTTGACGTCGATGTTCGAGGAGCCGTCGAGGGGGTCGAAGACGATGATGTATTTACCGGTCTCGGGGTCGCGATTGAAGGTGACGGGTTCGGCGTCTTCCTCGCTGACGAGGGCGGCGACGGAGTCGCGCAGGCCGAGGCAATGGAGCAGGGCCTGGTTGGCGTAGACGTCGAGCTTCTGCTGCTGTTCGCCCTGGACGTTCTCGGCTCCGTAGGCGCCGACGATGTCCGAGAGGCCGGCGGCGCGGATCTTGGACTCGATCATCTTGGCGGCGAGGGTGATGCCGCTGAGCAGCCAGGAGAAGGTTCCGGAGGCTGGGCTGCCGGTGATTTTGGACTGCTGCTCGAGGATGTGCTGCTGGACGGTGGTGATCATGGCCATTGTGCGGCGGGTGCCTCGCTGGCTTTGATGATAGCCGGGATGTACCGCCGGGAACTATCGAGCCGGGACGCGCGTACAGGGCTGAAACAGCCTGTGTACGAGAGGACGAGAGCCGCCGACGATGCCGATTCGCGAGATTCTTTTGCAGACCGTGGCTGCGCTGTGGGCCAACAAGCTGCGCAGCCTGCTGACGATGTTCGGGATTGTGTGGGGGATCACGTCGGTGATTCTGCTGGTGGGGCTGGGGACGGGGTTTCGGGTGCAGCAGCAGGAGCAGCTGCGATCAATCGGGACGGATATTGCGATTTTGTTTCCCGGCAAAACGGGGATGGCTTCGGGCGGGTATGCGGCGGGGCGGGAGATCAACCTGAACGTGAACGACGCGGTGGCGATCCGGCGGGAGGCGCAGCTGGTGAAGGCGGTGTCGCCGGAGATCACGCGCACGGTCTCCGAGGTGAGTGCGTGGAACGCGGCGAGCCGGTCGACGCGGGGGGTGTGGCCGGTGTACCAGGTGATCCGCTCGCTGCCGCTCGACCAGGGGCGCTACTTTACGGAGGCCGACGAGGCGGAGGGACGGCGCGTGGTGCTGCTGGGGCATGAGACCAGCCAGCAGCTGTTTCCGGGCAAGCCGGTGCTGGGCGAGACGCTGGCGATTGCGGGGACGCCGTACACGGTAATCGGCACGCTGAAGAAGAAGAAGCAGAGCGGCGCGTACAACGGCGGGCCGGATGACGAGGATCTGTTTGTGCCGTTTTCGGCGATGAACCGGGACTTTCCGCCGACGCGCAAGGGGGCGCTGCCGGCGGGGTATGTGGACGATCTGGTTGTCGAGCCGGTGTCCGCGGCGCTGCATGAGAAGGCGCTGGGGGAGGTGACGCGGATACTTTCTGAACGGCATTACTACGAGCCGGCGGACAAGGAGGCGGTGTGGGTATGGGACACGCTGGACGGGGCGAAGTTTACCGATCGGATCTTCTCGATCATGACGCTGTTTTTTGGGGCGGTGGCGCTGCTGACGCTGGCACTGGGCGGGATCGGCGTGATGAACATCATGCTGGTGGCAGTGACCGAGCGGACACGGGAGATTGGGGTGCGCAAGGCGCTGGGGGCGACGGCGAAGGATATCCGGCGGCAGTTCTTTGCCGAGTCAGCGATTATCACGCTGATCTCTGGCGCATGCGGGCTGGGGTTGGGAGTCGGCGTGTGCCTGCTGCTGCGGCTGCTGCCGCTGCCGGACTTTCTGCCGGTTCCGACGATCTCGGCAATGGCCATTGTGGCGTCGCTGACGACGCTGGGGGCGATCACGGTGGCGGCAGGAAGCTATCCGGCGATGCGGGCGGCGAGTCTGACGCCGATCGAATGTCTGCGGCTGGATTGAGGATAGGGACGCGATGAACTTCTTTGAGATTCTCGAGCAGAGCCTGCAGGCATTGCGGCGCAACCGGCTGCGATCGGGGCTGACGATGCTGGGCATTGTGTGGGGCATTGTGACGGTGGTGCTGCTGCTGAGCTATGGCCATAGCCTGGGCACGGAGATTATGGCCGGCATGCAGGGGATCGGCAATAACGTGATTACGGCGTATGGCGGACAGACCTCCATGCAGGCGGGCGGCGAGCGCGCGGGACATAAGGTGCACTTGAAGGATGGCGATGTGGAGGCGGTACGGGCGTCGCTTCCCTTCCTCAGGGACGTCTCGGGCGAGACCGACAGCGACTTCTCCTTTCACTACGGGGCGAAGGTGGTGAACATCTCCTCAAAGGCGGTGGACCTGCCTTATGCGGAGATGCGCAAGCTGGTGATCGACCAGGGACGGCTGTTCGACGAGTCGGACTTCGCGGATCATCGCCACGTGGTGATCTTCGGGCCGCATGCGGCGCAGAAGCTGTTCAATGGCTACCCGCCGGTGGGCGAGACGGTCGAGATCGACGGCAAGGTCTTTGATGTGATCGGGGTGCTGCGGACGAAGATCCAGGAGTCGGCCAACAATGGACCGGACAACGAGAACGCGTTCTTTCCGTTTCCGCTGATGCGGGAGTTACGGCAGGAGCGGGATCCCTCATCGATTGTGTTTGAGCCCTCGACGGCCGCCGAGCACCTGCATGCGATCGAGGGAGTGCGAACGGTGCTGGCGCAGCGGCATCACTTCGATCCCGCGGACGAGAAGGCGCTGAGCGTGTGGGACACGGTGGAGGAGTCGGCGAGCCTGCGGCAGTTCTCGGTGGGGCTGCAGGTGCTGCTGGGCATTATTGGCGCGATGACGCTGGCGGTGGGCGGTGTGGGCGTGATGAACATCATGCTGGTCTCAGTGACGGAGCGGACGCGGGAGATTGGGTTGATGAAAGCTCTTGGCGCTCGACCGCGGGATATCCGCCGGCAGTTTCTGCTGGAGTCGCTGACGCTGACGCTGCTGGCCGGGATGGTGGGCATGGTGGTGGCGGTGGTGGTGGCGTATCTGATCCCGGCGATGCCGCTCTACTCCGACATTTACAAGACGGCGAACCATGAGGGCGATATTGTGCTGCGGGTTTCGCCGGTGATCTTGCTGACGGCGGCGCTGATTCTTGGCGTGATCGGTGTGGTGAGTGGGATGATTCCGGCGATGCGGGCGGCGCGACTGGATCCAGTGGTGGCGCTGCGGAGGGATTAGCCTCTCGAGTTTGTCGCGAGCAACAAATAATTGCGCTATCGAGACTGAGATGGAAGCGCTGCCGACGCTCTGTAAATCCAGTTACAAGTAACTTACCAAGGTGCGGATGTTTTTTCGGATTAGCACTCTGACGTAGGACAGGTGTCTCTGCCGTCGGGTATGACTTGCATAGCAACATTTCGCTTTTTCTTTATCTCAGCTTATTGAGATTTCCGCGTCAGCAGAGGCGTTTCCAGGATTCCAACGAAGGATCCAGCACGATAAAACTTCAGCTTGTGCTGCTCGTGGCACTTCTATCCAGGAGAATGCCGCCTCATGATTTCCCCCCGCGCACTTGTGCGATCTGCGTGTCTTCTTGCTCTCTGCCTTAGCGTGAGAGAGAAGGCATCTGCCTCCACCTTTACCGAAACCGGCACCTTTACGACCGACAATCAGGTTGCCGAGTTCACGTTTAATGTTCCGACGGCGTCCACCTACACGCTGTTCACGACCTCTTACAGCGAGGGCGGCTTTGTTCCGGTTTTGAGCCTGTTCCAGGCCAACGGCACCATCGTTGCGGCTGAGGGCGGCTCGGGCATGTGCAGCGGCGCGATGACGGCTGGCAGCACAGGCATGTGCGATGATGCCTACCTGAACCTCGGTCTGACCAGTGGCAGTTACATTCTGGCGCTCAGCGAGTTTCCGAATGTTGCGATCAACAACCTGTCGGACGGCTTTCTATTTGCGAATGATCCGCACGCAACCGGCACGGTCTGTGGTGTGAGCGGCGGCACGTTTCTGCAGTCTGACGTTTCGCCCTGCGTGCAGCGCGATGGCAAGTATGCGGTTGACGTAACCAACGCGTCGGCTGTTCCTGAGCCAGCGACCTGGGCTCTGATGCTTCCGGCGGCAGGCATTCTTTTCTTTGCAGGGCGCCAACAGCTTAGCTAATTTTCTGAATTAGTCACTCCAAGTATCCACACCCTAACTACTTCCTAGAAGTACCGGAGAATCCATGTCTAAGAGCATTTTGTCCGAGCTAGTTACAGCAGTTCCCAATCGCCGCAGCTTCTTGAAGAAGATCGGCGTCGCCACGGCGGCGGTCGGCGCCATGTCGGTTGGTGCATCGGTCCATGCCGACGCACAGACCATGACTGAAGAGACGGTATTGAACTTCGCGCTCAACCTGGAATACCTGGAGGCGGAGTTCTACACCTACGGTCTCACCGGCTCGTCGATCACCAACTACGGCATTGGCATCAATGGCGTGGCGAACCCCGGCAATCCGGCCGCCGGCGCGCCTGCGGTGGGCGGCAAGAAGGTCACCTTCTCAAACAACCTCGTGTTCTCAGAGGCCATTCTCACGCAGATCGGCTCCGATGAGCGGGCGCACGTGAAGCTGCTGCGCGAGGCTCTGGGCGCGAAGGCGATCGCACAGCCGCACATCAACCTCAACGCGCTCGGCATTGGCTTCGGCAGCCAGGACGAGTTCCTTACCCTCTCGCGCATCTTCGAGGATATCGGGGTCACCGCGTATGCGGGCGCTGCCGGTCTTCTGACGACACCGGCCATCATCACGACGGCGGCCCGGATCCTCGCCGTCGAAGCTGAGCACGTGTCGACGGTACGGACGCAAATCGCACGGCTGAACATTCCGTCGCCGAAGCTGGACGGCGTGGACATCGTTCCGCCGCCGACCGGCGCGCAGGACCAGTACCTGTCGATCAACGTTGGCGATGGTCTGATCGCGACGCGGACGCCAGGACAGGTGCTCTACCTGGCCTACGGCATGAAGGCGAACGCAGGCAAGGGCGGCTTCTTCCCGGCGGGCGTCAACGGCGGCATCACCATGAGCACGACGGCTGCCACACCCACCCCGGCGAACAGCTAACCGCGAAGTTCCAACGCTTTGGCTGTTCTCTCCTCTCGGTTGCGAGGAGGGAACAGCCGTTTTTTGGCCCGACAGAAGGCTGATGTAGATCCGAACGTAGACCCAAGCTGCCCCGCAGCGGCTCAGGCTAAAGCTGCGACCCCGCAAACCCATTAATTTTGATCGGTTTGGCGTTTGGGAACTGCGCCACGACGATCAGCCGGCCACCCATTGCCTCGATAGTTCGACGAAGTGTGGAGATGTGCGCATCCTGCCGCTGCTCCGCGCGGGACACCTGTTCCTGCTTGACGCCGAGCTTTTCTGCCAGCTCTGCCTGCGTGATCTCACGCATCTTGCGTAGCTCGCGAAGGGTCATCTCTTCGGCGATCAGGGCCTCCGTGCGCCGAACGATCTTCTTGCGGCGACTCACTGGCACAGCGTTGAGTTTTTCTTGCAGCGTCTTCATGGCCTTTTACCCTTGTTCAACTTTCGTCCTTCGGTTTGCAAGGCTGCCAGGTGACGCTCATAGCGGGCGTCGGCGATGGCAATCAGTCTCTTGTAAAACTTCTTCTCGCTGCCGCCGGACTTGTCGCCGGCCACAAGCAGCATGGCCTTCCGTTTCGGATCGAACGCGAAGGCCACCCGCCATTCCCCATCCATCGCTTCAAATCGCAATTCCTTCATGTTGCTGTAGTCGGAGCCTTTCAGCGTGTCGACATGCGGCCGGCCGCAGCCAGGACCGAACATCTCAATGAAACCAGCTTCGGCATACAGTTCGTCCTGAACGGCTTGCGGCAGCTCGTCGAACTCTGGCTCGAACTCGTCATGAAACAGAACCGTCCACATACAGCATTATGCCCCCAAACGCATATGCTTTCAAAGGCATACTTACATCGCGTTTTCGAGATAGCGCGACTTGGCGCGGACGAGCTGTTCGACCTCGTACTCCTTCAGCGGGCGCGGCGTGCCGAGCTGGTGCGCGACCAGGCAGATCTTGGCGTAGTGCTCTACCGTCTCCATCTTGAGGAAGGCGTCGAGCAGGCTCGATCCGTAGGTGACGGCGCCGTGGTTGGCCATCAGGATGGCATCGTGCCGAGGGATGAGGTGCGTCAGGCTGGCGGCAACCTCGTCGGTGCCGGTGGTGGCGTAGCTGGCGAGGGGAACGGCGCCCAGGGCCATCACGGCCTCCGAGCAGAGTGGCTCGTCGAGCGCGCGGCCGGCGCAGGCGAAGGCGGTGGCGACGACGGGATGGGAGTGGATGACGGCCTGCACATCGGCGCGCTGCTGGTAGATGGCGAGATGCATGCCGATCTCGCTCGTGACCTTCTTGGCGCCGGAGATCTGGCGGCCTTCGAGATCGATGATGACCATGTCGCGCGCTTGCAGCAGGTATTTGCTGGCGCCGGTGGGGGTGGCGAGCAGGCGATCCTCGCAGAGGCGCACGGAGAGGTTGCCGGAGGTTCCGGGCATAAAGCCGAGCTTGTGCAGCCATCTGCCGAAGCGAACGAGCTCCCGTCGCAGCTCACCTTCGCGTTCCCGTACGGTGTCGATCAAGGCTTCCCTCCTCTCTGCAACCCACGCACCGATAGTATCCGGTGGGATGGGGTTTCGGTACTCCCTTTCGCCCTGCGCCCCGGAATGCGGGGTTTCGCGCTGCGGAGACGACGGCTACGAGGCGGGGCTAGTGGGCGGTTTGGGGCTTGAGGAAGATGGCTTTCGGCAGCATGGCGTGGACGCCGACGTTGCCGTCGACCAGCTGGGTGATGTCGACATCGACGGCGACGCTGGTGAGCATGTAGGCGTCGTCGCGGGTGAGGTGCTTTTCGTCGACCAGGAAGCGGATCATGTCTTTGACGGCCATCTCGGTGGCCTCTTTGAGGTCCGGGCTGAAGCCCATGCTGATGAAGTGGGTGGGTGTCTCGGCGCGCGGCCAGACGAGCGGCTGGTGCTTGTGGACGACGAAGCGGAAGGTGCCGGTGAGGTAGGTTTCGAGCGCCGTGATGTCGACCTCGCCGTTGCCCTGGCCGGCGTGGCCGTCGCCGGCTTCGAACAGGGCGCCTTTGGCGGCGACGGGGATGAAGAGGGTGGTGCCGGCCACGAGCTCCTTGTTGTCGAGGTTGCCGGCGTGCACGAAGGGCGGGGCGCTGTCGATCTTGCCGCCGGCGGGCGCGACGCCCATGCTGCCGAAGAAGGGGTGCAGCGGCAGCTCGATGCCGGGGGCGAAGTGGGCGATCATGCGGGTGCGATCGAGCGGGATGATCTTGGCGCGGCTGTAGGGGAACTCCATGGGCAGGAAGCCGCGGCCGACGCCGAAGCCGTTACAGGCGAAGGGGGCGTCTAGGTCGATCTTGAGGATCTGGACCTCGAGCACGTCGCCGGGTTCGGCCTCGGCGATGGCGACCGGGCCGGTGAGGATGTGGCCACCGGGACCCCTGTCCTTGACCTCGGCGTAGATGGGCGCGGTGTAGGCGGGGATGTCGGCGGGGGCGACGCCTTCGTGCTCCATGCGCTCGGGCGAGCCGCAGGTGGAGAGCGTCTGCATGCGAACGGTGTCGCCGGTGTGCACGGTGAGCACGGGTGCGGCCTGGCCGGAGTAGTAGCCCCAGGCGACGGTCTTCGGCGTCGCGTTCAGGGTGAAGTCTTCCGCGGCGGCGACGGCTGAGAGACTGAGAGCAAGCGACAGCAGGACGGACGACCGGAGCATCGGAGCCTTGTTCAGCGGATGAGTTGAGGGGACTCTCTTGAGCGTACTTGCTGGCGGCGAAAGTGGAAAGCCGGGCAGGAGGTTTGGGTCTGAGCGCGGGTGGGTTCGGGGAGGGCATTTTCCTGAGGGTCTTCAGCAAGCCGCTCCCGCCGGTGACCTTTTCTCCCAAGGAAAATGGCCTCCACTGCATTGAAGCAGCGCCTGGCATCAGGAAAAATGCCCTAGAATCCGGAGATGCCGACACGCAGGACTTTCTTATCGCACGCTGCGGCCGCAGCCGTGCTTGGATCGAGGCTTGACTACGTCATGGCGCAGGATGAGACGGCTGACGCCAAGGCCACGCAGCCAACGCTGCCGGCGGCGATGCTGGCGCTCAAGAGCCGACGTGCGGAGGCGGTGCCGATCTCGTTGGCAGAGCGGGAGCAGCGGCTGGAGCGGGCGCGGCAGCTGATGGTGGAGCACACGCTGCAGGCGCTCGTGATCTGCACTGGACCGTCGCTGCGCTACTTCACGGGGCTGCGCTGGGGGCAGTCGGAGCGGTTCTTTGGCTGGGTGCTGCCGGTGAAGGGAGCACCGTTTGTGGTGTGTCCGGTGTTTGAGGAGCCGCGGGTGCGAGAGCGGATGGAGAGCCGGCCGGCGACGCTGCCGGCGGCCGCGACTACCAAGGTTTATGCGTGGAATGAGGATGAATCGCCCTACACGCTGCTGGGCCGGGCGCTGAAGGATGCGGGCGCGAGCGGCGGGCGGGTTGGGCTTGAAGAGCAGACGCGATTCGCGTTTGCCGATGGCATCGCGCAGGCCGGGATTGCGGTCGCGAATGGGACACCGGTGACGGCGGGCTGCCGCGAGATCAAGAGCGCGGCGGAGCTCGCGTTGATGCAGCTGGCGAACAACGTGACGCTCTCGGTGTATGAGGCGGCGTTCAAGTCGCTCGCGCCGGGCATGACGAACCAGCAGGTGTCGGCGATGATCAGCGCCGGGTACGATCGCGTTGGCTTTCCCGGCGACGCCTCGTGCGAGGTGGGGCCGAACTCGGCGGTGCCGCATGGCACGCTGCTGCCGCAGGTGATCCGCGAGGGCGAGATCATTCTGCTCGACGATGGCTGCGCGGTTGAGGGCTACATGTCGGATATCTCGCGGGCGTTCGTGCTGGGTAAGGCGACCGACAAGCAGAAGAAGATCTTCGAGATTGTGCATCGCGCGCAGGCGGCGGCTGTGGCTGCGGCCCGGCCGGGGGTGGCGTGCTCGGCGATCGATGCGGCGGGGCGCAAGGTGCTGCTCGATGCAGGGTACGGTCCTGGTTACAAATACCTGACGCATCGGCTGGGTCACGGCATCGGCATGGACGGGCATGAGTGGCCGTATCTGGTGGGCGGTAACGCGACACCGCTCAGGCCGGGGATGTGCTTCTCGGATGAGCCGGGGATCTATCTACCGGGTGAGTTCGGCATCCGGCTGGAGGATGACTGGCATGTGACGGAGGATGACGGCAAGCTGTTTACGCCGCAGAGCCCGTCGCTCGAGGCACCGTTCGCGACGGTGTGAGCGGGCGGGCGGGCGGATCGCAAGGCCCGCAGGCCCGAACTAGCTTTGCGGGATGACCAGAACCTCGATTCCGCTGGCGGCGCCGCCCTGCCGATAGACGCTTTCTGTCTCCTTCTTGAAGTCGCCGGGCTTGGCGTGCGGGATGTCGACGAAGGTCTGCGGGTTGCGATCGACCAACGGGAACCAGGAGCTCTGCACCTGCACCATGATGCGGTGGCCGGCGCGGAAGGTGTGGTTCACGTCAGGCATCTCGCTGTTGACCTCAACAACCTTGCCGACGGGCAGCGGCGTCGGCTTCTCCCAGGAGTCGCGGAACCTGGCGCGCATCGGTTCGCCGCGCACCAGCTGTTCATAGCCACCGAGCAGGATGGGCGCTGCGCCCAAGACTCGCTTGCCGACGGCGTCTGATGGCGGATTGGGAAAGTCTTCGGGATAGACATCGATCAGCTTTACGACAAAGTCTGCGTCGGTACCGGTCGAGCTGATGCGGAGCTTCGGCTTCACTGGACCGGCGACGGTGACGTCTTCGGTGAGCGGCTCGGTCTGGTAGGTGAGCACGTCGGGACGCTTGGCGGCGAAACGCTGATCGTCGGTCATGTAGCGTTGTGGCACCGTGTCGGTTACATAATTGACGAAGGGCACGGGATGCGCCGGATCGCTGACGTAGGAGTCGACGCCGGCCTTGTCCGTCGGCGCGTTGAAGCTGAGGCCGCCATTCTCGTGGAAGTAGAGGGTCTTCGTTGCGGCGCTCTGCGGCGGCCAGGCGGCATACTTCTTCCAGACGTTCGATCCGGTCTCAAAGACATACGCCTTGGGCAGCGCGTCTTCCTGCTTGCCTTTGAGATATTTCTCGAAGAAGGGGTACTGGATCTCCCTGCGGAAGAAGACGCCGGTCTTCTCGCCGAAGGTGGCGTCGCCGAGGTGGTCGCCATCCCAGATCGACCAGCCGCCGTGCGTCCAGGGGCCGACCACAAGCGTGTTGGTGGCGCCGGGACTGAGCTTGTCGATGGCGTGGAAGGTCTTGAAGGGGCCCGAGAGATCCTCGGCGTCGAACCAGCCGCCGACGACCATCACCGCGGCCTTGACGCCATGCATGTGACGGCTGAGATCGCGCTTCTGCCAGTAGTCGTCGTAGGTGGTGTGGACGAGTTGGTCGTGGAAGAGGAAGTTTGAGCCGTTGAGGTAGTCCTTGCCGGTGTCGAGGTTCCCCGTCGCTCCGGCCTTGAGGTAGAAGTCGTAGTTGTCGACGATAGGAAACTCGTAGGGCTCGCCGTGCTTCGGCACCAGCGGGTTCTTTTCCGGCTTGAAGCTGACGTAGAAGCCGTAGTTCGCAGCGAGCATGAAGGCGCCGCCGTGATAGCCGTCGTCGTTGAAGAAGAGGTCGGTCATGGGCGCCTGCGGGCTGGCCGCTTTGATCGCCGGGTGCGAGTCAATGATGCTGGCCGAGGTGTAGAAGCCCGGGTAGCTGATGCCGGTGATGCCGATGTTGCCGTTGTTGTTGGGCACATGCTTGAGCAGGAACTCGACGGTGTCGTAGGTGTCGGTGGACTCGTCGACGTCCTGGTTGGAGGCGCGATCGCCGGGCGCCGCACCCTTGTCCGACGGGTGCGGGCTCATCTCCTGAAAGACGCCCTCGCTATTTGATCGGCCGCGCGCATCAGCGCAGACGAAATTGTAACCACTTTCGAGCAGCTCCTGGCTGATGCCGAAGCGGGTGGAGGTCGAGAGTGCATCTTCGCCGTAAGGGGCGCAGCTATAGGGCGTGCGCGTCATCAGGAACGGGTAGGGACCGTGGTCCTTGAACTCGCCGGGACGGGGCTCGTAGATGCTGACGAACAGCTTTGTGCCGTCGCGCATGGGGATCCTGTACTCGACCTTGGCGTAGTGCTCGCGGATGAAGTCCGCGGTCGAGTTGGTGGGTGTTGCGGCCTGCGCCCATGCGCCTGTCGCGGCGCTGATCAGAAGTGCCGCGACGAATCCCTTGACCAGCCAGCTTTGCATGGAGCGTCCTCACAGAAGTGAATCAGGTTTCTGTGAGTGTAGCGGCAAAACGCTGGCGGCGGATTGTTGCTTACGTCAGATCGTCGGTGTCAAAGACAGGGCGCTTGCGGCCGAGCGCGGAGGTGTCGCGCACGCCCACCACCAGGCTTTCGACCACTTCGTTCACTTCGTCTTCATCCGCCGCGGCGGCCAGGACCTTCTTTCCCGCGGGCGGGTCGAGGCTTTCAAGCAGCACCATGACATGCGCGACGGCGACGCCATCGAGGTTCAGACCTTCGGGCGTTTTCGCCTTGATGCCGACGTCGCCCGGCGGGACGCCAAGGAGATCGGCGACGCTCTCGCGCAGCTCGTTGGCGATGGGGACGATCTTTGGCTGGGCGAGGATCAGCACGGAGTCCACGTTGACGACCTTGTAGCCGGCGGTGTGGATCTCTTCGAGCGCGGTTCGCAGAAAGAGGCTGGACGCGGCGCCCTTCCAGCGCGGATCGCTGGGCGGAAAGAAGGTGCCGATGTCGCCAGCGGAGACAGCGCCCAGCAGCGCGTCGGTGAGGGCGTGCAGCAGGACGTCGCCATCGGAATGGCCGGCCAGGCCCTCGGGATGATCGATGTGGAGGCCGCCGATCATCAGCGGAACGCCTGGCTTGAAGGCGTGCGAGTCAAAGCCGTACCCGATGCGCAGACTCATCGAACCCCCACGGCTGCTGCCGACGATCGCAGATAGAACTCGGCGAGATCGAGGTCGCCCGGCTGTGTAATTTTGAGGTTGCGCGGCGATCCGGCGACGACCGTGACCTGGATGCCGGCGCGCTCCAGCAGGCTGGCCTCGTCGGTTCCGGCAAACTCGTCGGCTTCGGCTTCGGCAAAGGCCTGCCGCAGCAGACCGGCACGCGCGCCCTGCGGGGTTTGCGCCTGCACGATGCGTTCGCGGGGAATGGTAGCGGTGATGATAGCGCCGTCGGAGGTGCGTTCGACCTGCTTGATGGTGTCGATGGCGGGCAGGCCGACGATGGCGGCGCCGTGCCGCAGGATGGCGTCGATGGTGCGCTCGATCGTCGGGGGATCGATCAGTGGGCGTACGGCGTCGTGCACCAGGACGATGTCGTCCGGGTCACATTCCAGCGCGTCGAGCGCGTTGCGGACGGACTCCTGCCGGTGGTCGCCACCCTCTACCAGATGCACCCTGGGGCCGAGCGTAAAGGCGGCGATCTGCGCCTGCATGCGCTCGCGCTCCGTGGAGCGAACGGCGATGCATACGGCATCGATCCGAGGCACCGCCAGAAAGGCGCGCAGCGAGTGCACCAGGATGGGGACGCCGGCGATCTCGAGGAACTGTTTGGGCGCGCCGGCACCGGCTACCAGCATCCGTGTGCCGATCCCCGCCGCAGGAACAATGACAAATACTCGCATCGCACCGGAGTATACCAAGCGGCTGTCTCACGGGAGACACGCACGCGACGATCGAGGGGCAGAGGCCTACACGGTGGCGTCTGTGGAGCCGTCGGTCAGGAGGATCATTTCGTTGTTGTTGCGGAAGCCGCTTCGCTCGTACACCGGCCGACCGAACTTCGAGGCGTGCAAGGTGAGTACGCGCAGGTTGAGGTGCTTTGCCTCCGCGATGCACAGGTCGAGCAGGCGGCGGGCGAGCCCCTGGCCGCGATAGTTAGGGTCCACGTAGAAGTTGAGCAGATAGCCGCGGGCTGGCTGGACGTCGAGGAAGTGGGGCGGAAAGTCCATGATCCAGAGGCCGGCTCCGGCGATGGGCACGCCGTCCGCTTCGCCGAGCCAGCCACGATAGATGCCATTCGCCAGCCGCTCCCGCACCCAGGGTTCAAAGGCCGCCTGCATGGCGTCGAGCGTAGGTGGAAGGGGCGAAACGGCGTCAACGTACATGGCGCGGCGCTGCGTGGCGATGAGTGCGGCGTCGCCAACCGTAGCCGGTCGTATCAGGATCTCGGGCATGATGACAAGGCTACACGGGCGAGGTAGAGCTCGGTGGCTGGCCGGCCTGCGGCAGATTGTAGGATTGACCTGGTGAGCCCCCGCCCCGACACGCTGCTTCGCTTTGACCGCTCGGCCTTTGCGCCCGGCCTGCGGGTCGCGGTCGCAGTCTCGGGCGGGGCGGATTCTACGGCGCTGCTGTGTGCCCTCCATGCGGCAAATGGCCTGCCGCGTGAGAGCCTGGGCGTGGGTCTTTCGGCGATTCATGTGCATCACGGCCTACGGGGCGAGGCAGCCGACCGCGATCAGACGGCGGTCGAGCAGCTTTGCGCCCGGCTGGCAATCCCGCTCATGGTTCGCGCAGTCGACACCCGCGCCCATGCCGCCAGGTCTCGCGAAACACTTGAGGAAGCCGCGCGCAACTTGCGGTATGCCATCTTTTCCGAGCTGATCGGCAACGGGGATGCAGACGCCGTAGCCACGGCCCACACCGCGGACGATCAGGCAGAGACGGTGCTGATGAAGCTGCTGCGAGGCGCGTGGACCGAGGGGCTGGCGGGCATCTTTCCGACGATCGAAGTGAAAGCCGCTACGGGGCGCACGGGCCGGATTGTGCGACCGCTGCTCGAGACCGATCGCGCCGCGGTCGAGACCTATCTGCGGTCGATCGGCCAGGTCTGGGTTGAGGACGAGACGAACGCCGACCCGGCGTTTACTCGAAACCGGGTGCGCCACGAGCTTCTGCCGGCGCTGCGGGCGTTCAATCCGTCGCTCAACTCGACGCTGGGCAGCCTGGCCGAGATCGCGCGCGAGGAGGAGGTTTACTGGCAGCGCGAGCTGGATCGGGTGCTGCCGCAGCTGGTGTTGCCCGGCAAACCGGTCCGCGGTGGTGGGCGAGCCAACAGCACGGCGCCGGACTCCGCCGCGTTTGCGATCGAACTGGAGCGACTGAAGGCGCTGGCCCCGGCGCTGCGACGACGCGTGCTACGGGCCACGGCGCGGCGGCTGGGCGTCTCGCTCTCCTTTGCGGAGACGTCGCGGCTGCTGGCGCTGGCGGGGCTGTCGCCGGCGATGGCGACGGTTCCGACCAAGCCCGGGAGCAGCCTGGAGCTCGCCGGCGGGCTAGGAGCTGAGCGATCCTTGCGGGAGCTTCGGCTCTTCCGCTCCCCTGAGGCAGCAACCACGGCCGAAAAGCCGTTAGCACGATAGAGCCTGCTGCTTTCGTTGCATCAAGTTTAGAGCGGAAATAGAACTTTAGAGAGAGTAGAATCTGATTACCTGACGCGCGAAGGGGTTGCTGTCTCAACCCATCTCTGGTGGCACACCGTCCTCGGAGCTGTAGAACCTTCCCGGTTCGCTTTCGTCTAAATCAACAGGCGAACGTGCAAGCGTTCGTTGGCCGGCACGACTAGCGTCGGCTCTTCGCCGCAGATGAAATGGGGAACTCGATTGAATTCGACGGTCAAACAGATTTTGATTTGGGTGTGCATGATCACCTGTCTGCTGATCCTGTGGCAGTTCGTCGTCCACAGCACCGGCATGGGTCAGGAAAAGAACATCTCGCTGTCGCAGCTGTTGACCGATGCCGATCAGGGCAAGATCAAGGATGTCACGGTAAATGGCGCAGAGGTGACGGGTCATTATCGCGAAGGCGACACGAAGACCTTGTTCCACACCACCATTCCGGCGAACTATCCGGACATGTACAAGACGCTGCGCGATCATGGCGTCGACATCAGCATCAAGGATCAGAACTCGAATGCCTGGCTCGGCATCCTGATCCAGGCGGCGCCGTTCGCGCTGCTGCTTGGTCTCTGGTTCTTCTTCCTGCGGCAGATGCAGTCCGGCGGCAACAAGGCAATGAGCTTTGGCAAGAGCCGCGCCCGCCTGCTCTCCATGCAGCAGAAGAAGATCACATTCAAGGACGTCGCCGGCGTTGATGAGGCGAAGGAAGAGCTCAAGGAGATCATCGAGTTCCTGCGGGAGGCCCAGAAGTTCCAGCGCCTTGGCGGCCGCATTCCGAAGGGCGTGCTGCTCGTTGGTCCTCCGGGAACCGGCAAGACTCTGCTTGCCCGCGCCGTCGCTGGCGAAGCAAACGTTCCCTTCTTTTCGATCTCCGGTTCAGACTTCGTCGAGATGTTCGTCGGCGTCGGCGCAAGCCGGGTTCGCGATCTCTTCGAGCAGGGCAAGAAGAACGCGCCCTGCATCATCTTTATCGATGAGATCGACGCTGTTGGCCGGCATCGCGGCGCTGGTCTTGGCGGCGGTCACGACGAGCGAGAGCAGACCCTGAACCAGCTGCTGGTCGAGATGGACGGCTTCGAGTCGAACGATGGCGTCATCCTCGTCGCGGCGACCAACCGCCCTGACGTGCTCGATCCTGCCCTGCGGCGACCCGGCCGTGTCGACCGCCGCGTTGTGGTCGATCGACCGGACATCCGCGGCCGCGAGGAGGTGCTCAAGGTCCACTCGAAGAAGGTTCCGATGGCCGAGGACGTCAATCTCAACATCCTGGCTCGTGGCACGCCAGGCTTCTCGGGCGCCGACCTGGCCAACATGGTGAACGAGGCCGCCCTTACGGCCGCTCGCTACAACCGCAAGGCTGTCCACATGTATGACTTTGAAGTCGCCAAGGATAAGGTCATGATGGGCGCGGAGCGCAAGTCCATGCTGCTGACCGACGAAGACAAGAAGGTCACGGCCTACCATGAGGCTGGCCACGTCCTGGTTGCCGCCATGCGGGAGCACTCGGACCCCCTGCACAAGGTCACGATCATCCCGCGCGGCATGGCGCTGGGCGTGACGATGCACCTGCCGCAGGAAGACAAGCACTCGGTCACCAAGGACTACCTTGAGACCGAGCTCGCCATCTTCATGGGCGGCCGCTGCGCCGAGGAGATCTTCCTCAAGCAGATGACCACCGGCGCAGGCAACGACATCGAGCGCTCTACCGGTCTTGCTCGCCGCATGGTGTGCGAGTTCGGCATGTCGCGGCTCGGTCCCCTGACCTTCGGCAAGAAGGAAGAGCAGATCTTCCTCGGCCGCGAGATCGCCCAGCACCGCGACTTCTCAGACGATACGGCCAAGGAAATCGACGCCGAGGTGAAGAGCTTTGTGGACGCCGCCTACAAGTCGGCCTACTCGATCCTCGACACTAACCAGGACATCATGCACCGCATGGCAACTGCCCTGCTTGAGCGCGAGACCCTGGATGCAGTCGAGATCAAGCTGATCATCGAGGGCAAGGAGCTTCCGCCGGCGCGGTCGCCTTTGGCGCACGCTGATCCGGGCTCGGGAAACGGTGACAGCCTGAAGGTCATAAAGCCCGAGGTCGGCCGCAAGCCGGGCTTTGGCGAAGGCCAGCCGTCCCCTGCATAAGAGAAGTACCTACAAGAAATAAGAGGGCGGCCCATGCGGCTGCCCTCTTGCTTTTAAGTTCATGTCACCGCAGCGGCGAGCCCGCCACGACGAAGACAGCACGCGCTTGTGCTAAACCTTCACAGCCTTCCACGACGCCTCGCCATACTCTCCCGGGTTTACCTTGCCGGACATCGTGCCGCCACTCACCGCTCCTGCGAATTGCCACGTGATGAAGGAACCGCTGACGCCCATCACCCCGTTCAGCTTCACCTTGCTGCCGTGCACGGTACCCTTGAACGGCGCCCTATAGATCTCGCCCAGCAACATCCCCTCGACCTCGTTCCCGGTCCGCGTCAGCGTAACGTGCTGCTCGCCCTCTCCAAGACAGTATGTTCCCATCGGCGACGCCGCGCAGGCGAAGTAGCGGACACGCAGAGCATTCGCGCCTCCGGTCCGCCCTATCAGGCCGAGTCTCGCGAGGACCACAAGGCCGAGAAAGTCGACGAGAAAAAGCCAAAGCACTAACCACCGCAAGGATCACGAAGAACACAAACCCAAAACGCGTATCACACCACGCACATCGGCCGAAAGGTTTACCGTAGCTTCATGCTCAATCGCCGTAGCCTGCTAAAGAGCCTGCCCGCCGCTGCGCTTATGCCCCACACTGTCTCCGCCAACGCCGCCGCCCCCAGCTTCCGCCTGCTCATCGGCACCGGC
Source organism: uncultured Acidobacteriaceae bacterium (assembly GCA_964236325.1). Lineage (GTDB taxonomy): Bacteria > Acidobacteriota > Terriglobia > Terriglobales > Acidobacteriaceae > Edaphobacter. The sequence goes on from CAXSEC010000025.1 coordinate 18,355, forward strand.
ACCGCCGACCCCAGCACCAGCAAGGGCATCTACCTCGCTGACTGGAACGCCAAAACCGGCCAAATCGGCGCGCCTGCCCTCGCCGCAACGCTTGAAAGCCCAACCTGGCTGGCTCTCGATCCGCGTGCGCCGCGCCTCTACGCCCTGTCCGAGATCACCGCCGGCAAAGTCACCGCCTTCGATCTCCACCCAGGCGCCGACGCCGCCTCTCTGCTGCACAAGATCAACGAGCAGAGCGCCGCTGGCGACGGCCCCGCCTACATCTCCGTCAACGTCGACGGCCGCAGCGCCTTCGTCGCCAACTACGGCTCAGGCTCGCTCACCTCCTACAAGATCGAGAGGTCCGGCGCCCTCTCCGCACCCGTCTCGCACGTCCAGTACAGACCCGTAGACGCCGATCCCGCGCACGCCAAGCCTCACGCGCATGAGGCCACCCCATCTCCCGACGGCCGGTTCCTTCTGGTCAACGATCTCGGCTCCGATCGCATCCTCGTCTACAAGATCGATTCCGGCTCCGGCAAACTCACACCCAACTCTCCCCCCTTCTGGCAGGGCCGCTTCAAGTCCGGCCCGCGACACCTGACCTTCCATCCCAACGGCAAGTGGGTCTACAACGTCAACGAGCTCGACTCCACCGTCGACCTCCTCTACTGGAACAACATCCGCGGCTCGCTCACCACACATGGCGCACCCGTCTCCACCTTGCCCGTCGGCTACCCGCCGGGCACCGCCTTCTGCTCGGAGATCCTCACCTCGCCCGACGGCCGCTTCGTCTATGTTGGAAACCGCCGCAACGAGACCATCGCCAAGCTTGACGTGAACCCCGGATCGGGCGATCTTCTTCTCGCGCAACTCGCCCCGCACAGCGGCAAGACCGCCCGCCACGTCACCCTGGACCCCTCAGGCCGCTTCCTTCTCGTCGCCCTCCAGGACTCGAACGGTATCGCCGTCCTGAAGCGTGACGAGCACACCGGCGAGCTCTCCGACCCCATCCACACCTTTGCCATCGACAGCCCGCAGTGCCTCGTCTTCACTACCTGAAGTTGTTACACCGAACGTGTCCTTCAGCGCGCGTGATCTTGTCTTTCCGCAACAACAGAGGGCACCCGCACGAGCCTGGCGCCCTCCGAAGTTTGTAACCAATCCAGCTACGATTTACCTGCCTCGACCTCAAACGTCATCTTGATCTCGTCCCCCAGCACGCTGTCCCCTGACTTCACATTGCCATTCCACACCAGGCCGAAGTCCTTGCGGTTGATCTGCGTCGTCGCTGAAAACCCGCGATGCGGCTTGCCGTCCATACCAATCTGTTCCTTGCTCGGCTCCTCCATGTGCAGCGTCACCGGCTTCGTCACGCCATGCATCGTAAGGTCGCCATACACGTCATAGCCGTCGCCAGTCTTCTTCAGACTCGAGCTCTTGAACGTGGCCGTCGGATACTTCGCCGTGTCAAAGAAGTCCGGGCTGTTCAAATGCCCATCCCGCTTCGGCTCGCCCGTGCTGACAGACGTTACATCGATCACGGCCTCCACCGAGCTCTTCAGCGGGTTTGCCGCGTCGTACATCACCGTGCCGCTCTTGATCGAAAACCGGCCATGCACCGTCGAGATCGCCATATGCTTGATCGCGAAATCAACCTCGGAGTGTGCCGGGTCAACGGCATATGGAACCGCCTGCGCCAGGGCTGCAGCGCCGCTCAGCGCCAGCACCGAAAGTGTGAGGGAGAAGGTAGTTCGTCGCATCGTGCTTGGTCTCCAGAAATTTCGTTCTTCTGCGTTCAGTGAGGGTACAGCGTCGTCATCCACCATCATGCTGCACCAGAAACAACTCAGCCAGCCAGGCGATCTTCCCGGGCTCGCGCCCTCCGCTCCGCACTTCCCTTCTCGTGCATCGCCTTCGCCGTCAGCCCAATCGTCTTCAGACCGGCCCGCAGCGCCTTCCGCTCCGCCTGCCCAACGCCTTCCATCATCCGTTCGATCTCCTGCTCATGCCGATCGAACACGTCCGTAATCAGCTTGCGGCCACAGGCCGTCAGCTCCACCAGCCGCACCCGCCGATCCTCTCCGCTGTTCAGCCGCCGCACCAGCCCGCGCTCCTCCAGCCGATCCACCGCAGACGTCATCGACGCGTTCTTCAGCAGCACCTTCTCGCCGATGGTTGAGATCGGCAGCGATCCCTTATGCAGCAGCACCTCCAGCACCGCAAAGTTGCTCAGGCACATCCCCTCATCGGCGACGCTTGCCTCCAGCACCTCTGCCATCGCGTGGTACGCCCGCGCCAGCACGACCCACAGCCGCGGCCCGGTCCTCTGCGTGTCCAACTTCATCGTTGACCCTTCTCTGCGTTAGTAGATAGTACGACGTCGAAGAAGATTCAAAACAAAGCTAGTAGGCGATCTGCCGTGGGGCCGCTATCCCGCCCGAGATCCTCGGCTGGCTGGCGCCGTTCCGTCTGTCAGCTGCATGAAGGCGATTGTCCGAGATCAGCTGCTTGTTCGCCGCGGCCCACACATGAAGAGGCATCAGCGCGCCGCGCAGGGTCTGCCCCAGCTCCGTCAACTCATAGTCGACGCGAGGTGGCACAGTGGGAAACAGCGTTCGCGTCACGATGCCGTCCGCCTCCAGTCGCTTCAGCGTCATCGTGAGCATCCGTTGCGAGATGCCGCTCACCCGCCGCTGAATCTCGTTGTAGCGCAGCGATCCTTTCGAGAGCGCGCCAACCACCATGATGGTCCACTTATCGCCAACGCTGGCCAGCACGTCGGCAAGACCCTTGCAATCGGTGGCAGACAAGGATCCATTAGGGCCAGAAACGTTCGTTTCGCTCAAGACAGCGCCTCCGTGTGCAGCTTTCCCACACATCCCATACTAGCGCTACGAACCAGGTGTTCGTGCTCCCTTCTTCTGTCAGAGGCGGCGGCGATCAAGCGAAGGTCAACCGCTGCCAAAGCCTCTCGCAGGTGAGGCGAAGCCAACGCGCGAACGACTCGATCACCCGTGATCTGCACAACGAAGTTCGTAGAGCATGCCTCGAAGCCACAGCTGCAAAGCATCGCTGCGACTCGCGCAAAAACAAGCACGTTCTCCGGGAACAAAGCAGGCCGAGCATCGGTCTAACTCCTTAGAACTGCCGATCCATTGCGGCATGTCAGACCGGTTCCAGGAGCTCCCTATTGCGCACACCTCGTCCCCTTGCCCTCACCGCCTGCCTGCTCACCGCGCCCGTCCTCGCCCAGACCGCCACCCCACCCGCGGCCGCCGGTCCACACCCGCGGCGAAGTGCGACATCTTCGTCTGCGACAGCAGCTCATCCCACCAGCCTTCCCGTGACCCACGTCTCCCTCTATAAGAACGGCGTCGGCTTCTTTGAGCACACCGGCCGCGTCACCGGCGACGCCACCGTCACCCTCGACCTCACCTCGTCGCAGCTCAACGACGTCCTCCAGTCGCTCACCGCCATCGATCTCAACGGCGGCCGCATTACCGGCGCCGGCTACAACTCCACGACTCCCCTCGATCAGCAACTGCGCGCCCTTCCTCTCTCGCTCGGCGAGCAGCCCACCGAGCAGGATCTCTTCAGCTCCCTCCGCGGCGCCCGCGTCGAGGTCACCGGCTCCGGCGCCGCCTTCACCGGCCGCATCCTGTCGCTCGAACTCCGCCCCGCCCCCATCGCCGGCGACGCCAGCATGGCCGCCGCCGAACATCGCTTCCTCACCGTCATCGCCGACACCGGCGCCACCCGCTCCCTCGAGCTCACCTCCGCCACCACCGTCCGCCTGCTCGACGCCCCGCTCCGCACCGACCTCAACACCTATCTCCAGCTGCTCGACCGCAACCGCTCCGAAGCCATCCGCCACCTCGCCCTCACCGACCGCGGCACCGGCGCTCGCGACCTCCGCGTCTCCTTCCTCTCCGAAGTCCCCATCTGGAAGTCCACCTACCGCATCCTCCTGACCGACCCAACCGCCGCAGCGGGCAGCAGCGCTGCGACCGCCCCAGCCACCAGCCAGACGCCCAGTCAGATCGCCACCCTCCAGGGCTTCTCCGTCATCGACAACACCACCGGCGAAGACTGGACCAACGTCCATCTCTCGCTGATCGCCGGCAGCCCGCAGAGCTTCCTGCAGCCCCTCGCCCAACCCATCTACGCTCGCCGCGCCGAGGTCCCCATCGCCCAGGACGCCCAACTCACCCCGCAGACCCACGACTCCGCCGTCGATGCCCTGCACGCGTCAGCACAGGCTGCAACCGTCCAGGTAGACGGCGCGCCGCAGTTCGCGGGCGGAGGCATGTCCGGCGGCTCGGGTCCCGCTGCACCCGGCGGTGTCATGGGCGCACCGGGCCCTGCTCCCGCTGTCGGCATCGGACCCGGCAGCGGAGGGAGCACCGGCGGTGGAGTTCTTCACCCTCAGTACCGCGCACGAGACGGAGCCCCGCTTAACGGCAGACAATTCAACTCCGCCGCCGGCGCTGTGACTATTCCCATGCAGCCCTACGAGACCATCGCCGCCAACTCCACCAACCCCAACACCACCACCGCCGCCTTCGACGATCTCTTCGCCTACAACCTCATCGACCCCGTCACCATCCCGCGCAACGGCTCCGCCCTCGTGCCCATCCTGCAGACCCCCATCGCCACCGAGCGCGTCACCCTCTGGTCGCCCGCCGAGCCCCTCCCCCTGCGCGCCCTCTGGATCACCAACACCTCGCCGCTCACCCTCGACCGCGGGTCGTTCACGATTGTGGAAGACGGCAACTTCGGCGGCGAAGGCCTGCTCGACACCATCCATCCCGGCGAGCGCCGCCTGCTCTCCTTCGCCGCCGATCAGGCCGTCCGCGTCTCCACCGACTACCACCACGACACCCGCCGCGTCACCACCATCTCCGTCGCCAAAGGCGTCCTCAAAGCCACCTCCGCCGAGATCGCCGAAGTCGAATATCTCGTCCAAAACGCCGCCCCCGACGCCCGCCTCGTCATCGTCGAGCAGCCCCGCCGCCAGGGCTGGACCATTGACTCCGACCCTAAGCCCGCCGAAACCACACCCACCGCCTACCGCTTCCGCGTCGCTACCGCCCCCAAGCAAACCGTCCGCCTCCACATCGGCGAACGCCACACCCTCGACGAATACTTCCGCCTCGTCGACTCCACCCCCGACCAGATCTCCGTCTTCCTGCACAACGCCAACGCCAGCCCCGCCCTGCTGCAGCAGCTCGACCCCATCTTCGCCGCCAAGCGCGCCCTCACCACCCTCGATCAGCAGATCAACGACAAACAGCTCGCCATCACCAGCCTCGTCGACGATCAGAGACGCGTCCGCGACAATCTAGCCGCCCTCAAATCCACCGCCGAAGAGCGCTCCCTCGCCAGACGCTACACCGCCGAACTCAACACCCAGGAAGACACCCTCGCCAACCTCCGCCGCGACCTGGCCACCCTCCAGACCCAGCGCGCCGCCGCCCTATCTGACCTCGACGCCAAACTCAACTCGCTGCAGATCAACGAAACGCTCTAACGAACGTCGTCCCATCAGCCGCTTCAAACCCGTCTTTTATCCTGCGAGTGTGAGTCCTTTTTTGCTGTCACCCGCAGGGATCTGCTTCTCTACCGCGGTCCACTCGCAGCCCTGAGGCGCATCCACACCTACTTCTTCCCGCTAGCCTCGCCCATCGCCGGCGCCGTCGGCTCCGCGTCCCCCGCCACCTTCGGGTAATACCCCGTGCGCGTCCGCACCTGCAGCTTGTTGTAGCCCTTCTCCTTCGCATCCACGTGGATCTGCCGATATCCCCCCAGCGTCGGCGACTTCGTCGATCGGTACGCTATCGAGTACTGCGTCCGAATGTCCTGCGCCACCTCCGACGTAATCTCATCCACCTCTTTCACCGACTTCGGAAAGTAGGAGAGCCCACCCGTCTGGTCGCTCAGCGTCTGCAGCACCCGCTGCGCATGCCGCGCCTCGCGCTTGTCCGTATCCGATCCAAACAGCAGCCCAATGCAGTAGATCACCGGCCCATCCAGATCCTGAATCTTGCGAATCGCCTGCTCGAGCGTCGCACTCGACGCGTTATCCTCGCCGTCCGTCACCACCAGCAGCACCTGCTTCGGCTTCTTCGCGTTCTTCGCCAGATAGTCCGCGCTCGCCACCAGCGCGTCGTACATCGCCGTCCCGCCACTCGCCTTGATGTATCCCAGCCCCTGCTGCAGCTTGTTGATATCGCTGGTAAAGTCCTGGTCGATGAACGCCTCCCACGAGAAGTCCACCAAAAACGCCTCGTCCTGCGGGTTCGAGAGCTTCACCAGGTTCAGCGACGCCTGCTCCACCGCCTGCTTCTTGTCGTACATCGACCCCGAACTATCGATCAAAATCCCCAGCGAGACCGGCAGATCCTCGTGCCGGAACGAGCTGATCGTCTGCGGAACCCCATCCTCGTAGATGTGAAACGCGTCCTTCGTCAGGTCCAGGATCGACCGGCCGCTACCATCAATCACCGTCGCATTCAGCCGAACCTCGTACGCGTCCTGCCGCAGCGTATACCGGCCATTCTCCCGCCCCAGCTGCTGCGTCGTCTGTCCCGCTGGCTGCGTTGGCGTCGCTGCTGCCGGCGTAGGCACATCCGGATCGGGCGACGCCACCGGGTCCCGATCCACCGTCAGCGAGGGCTGCCCCTGCTCCGGAGAACTCTGCGCCTGCACCCGCCCGCTCCAACTCAGCCCCGCGGCCAACATCACCGCCCAAACCCACCCAACGCTAATCCGACGGTGCATAGTACCCCTGGCGAAAGTGCACAGCCAGCAGCGGTAAACCCGGCGGCGGCAGCAGTCGCACCTTCAATTTACGCCAGTTCCCGTCATGCTTGATATTGTTCGGCCTATATCCGATCACGTACTGGTTCCGCAACTCGGCCGAGATCCGCGTCGCGATATCCCCCATGTCCCCCACATCCGCCACCCGGAACATCCGCCCGCCCGTCATCTCGCAGATGTCGGTCAACAGCAGCGGCCCCAGCTGCTCCTCCTGTGTCGGCGCATACTGATCAAAGATCCCGATCGAGTAGAGCTGCATATCGCTCTCCTTCACCACCCGCCGCAGCTCATTCTCCGTGTACCGGCTGCGATTATCCCCACCGTCCGAGATAATCAGCAGCGCCTTGCGGTCGTACTTCGCCTGCCGCAGCTTATTCGCCCCCAGGTAGATCGCGTCGATCAGCGCCGTCCGGTTGGCCGGCTTTAGCATCACCATCCGCGCCTCCACGTCCTCCACCTCGCTCGTGAAGTCCACAATCACCGCCGGCCGGTCGTTGAATCCCACCACAAAGTACTCGTCCTGCGGATTGCTCGTCCGCAGAAACTCGCTCAACGCCTTCCGCGCCCGCACAAACTTCGATCCCATGCTGCCGCTCAGGTCAAAGATGATCCCGATCGACACCGGCGCGTCCTCCACCGAAAAGCTCTTGACCTGCTGCACCTCATTGTTCTCGATCACCTGAAAGTTCTCGCGCTCGAGCCCGGTCACCAGCCGGTTCATCGGATCGGTCACCGTCATCGGCACCAGCACCATATTCACGTCGACCCGTATCCGCGCATCCCGTCGGCTGGTCGCAAGTGCCGCGGCAGTATTGCCCGAGCCATCCACCACCGGCTTCTTCTCTTCGGCCGTCTTCGGTTTGGGCGGCGCCGGTTCGGTCGTCACCTGCCCCAGCGGGTTGTCCTGCGCACTCGCGCTGCGGCTCAGCGCCCCGGCCACCAGCAGGCCCAGCAGCACCGTCAGCAGCAGCACCCAGCGCGCTACCTGGCTGCCCGCGCTCTTCCGCCCACACGATCCACGTGCGTCACACATAATCCCGCCCGGCCCACTCGCGACTCGTCTCCTCCGGCGGCCGTCGCGACCGCCACCGAAGCCGCTGCCCTCCGCCGCGCCGTCCATCTTGCCACGGGCAGACGCCTTCCACAAAGCAGCTTGCCGCAGATTACACCCCCACCTGCCTCCTCTGCCTTAACAGATTGCGGCCACCCGCCGCCCCATCAACATGCCGGTAACCCCAATCCCGCCCTGCCCCAGCATCTGCTCTCCCCTGCCTGCCCCTAGTGTGCCGCCACATCCTTCGGCGCATCTCCCGGCTTGTTGCTGTTCAACAAAAACGCCATCAGAATCATCCCGCAGCTCATCCAGCACAGCGCCATATAGATATCAGAGTAGCTCAACGCGCCAGCCTGCTGCTGCAGCTGCTGGTAGATCGTCGCCTGCGCCGCCACCATCCCCTGTGCCCCGCTTCCGCTCTGGTTCAGCGCCGACGCCAGACCCTGGGCCCGCTCCGCAAACACCGGATTCGTCATCCGCATCGACTCCTGCAGCCGGGCCTGGTGGAACAGCCCACGATTGGTCACCATCGCCCCCGTCACCGCGATCATGATGCTGCCGCCCACGTTCCGCATGAAGTTGATAATGCCCGAAACCTGGTTGCTCGCCTCCCGCGGCAGCCCCACGTACGCGGCGTTTGTAATCGAAATGAAGCAGAACGGGATGGGCAGCATCTGCAGCACCCGCAGAAACGACGCAAACCCGAAGCTCATCTGCAGCGTCGTATGCGTCGCCGCGTAGTAGAACGAGACAGCAAAGAACACAAACCCCACCGCCGCCAGATTGCGCGCCGAGAACTTGCCCGTCAGAATGCCCGCCAGCGGCATCACCACCACCAGCGCAATCCCGCCCGCCGTCAGCGCCTTGCCCGCATTCGTCGCCGTATACCCCAGCAGCGCCTGCAAAAACTGCGGCTGCAGCACCGTCGACGCATTCAGCACACCGCCCACCAGCATCATCAGAAAGCAGCAAATGGCAAAGTTCCTGAACTTGAACAGCTTGATATTCATCAGCGGAGTCTTGGCCTTCCACTCCCAGTAGATGAACCCCACAAAGCCGATCACACAGATGATCGCGAAGGTGCGGATGAAGTTGCTGGCAAACCAGTCATTCTCTTCACCCTTGTCGAGCGCAACCTGCAGCCCGCCCATCGCCAGCGTCAGAAAACCCAGCCCGATGTAGTCCACCCGAAACAGGTTCTTGCGGTCGGCCTTGATCCAAGGCGGATCCTGCACCATGCGCTGCACCAGCACCAGCGCCAGCACGCCGATTGGAATGTTGATGTAAAAGATCCATCGCCACGAGTAGTTATCCGTAATCCACCCGCCCAGCGTCGGCCCGATCGACGGCGCCAGCACCGCCACCAGCCCATACAGCGCAAACGCCTGTCCGCGCTTCTTCGGCTCGAACGAGTCCGCCATGATCGCCTGCGCCATCGGCTGCAAACCTCCGCCGCCGATGCCCTGGAAGACCCGCGCCAGCAGCAGGATCGGCAGGCTTGGCGAGATCGCGCACAGAAAGCTCGACACCGTAAAGATAATGATGCACAGCTGAAAGAAGTTCCGCCGCCCAATCACGCTCGACGCCCACCCACCCAGCGGCAGCACGATCGCGTTCGACACCAGATAGCTCGTCAGCACCCACGTGCCCTGGTCCTGGCTCGCCCCCAGGTTGCCCGAGATATGCGGCAGCGCCACGTTCGCAATCGAGGTGTCCAGCACCTCCATAAACGCCGCCAGCGCCACCGTCGCGGCGATCAGCCACGGGTTGAACTTAGGTTTCCACTCCGCGTGCTCATCCGCCAAGGCACAACTCCCTGTCTACTCTTGTCCCAAAACATAATCAACGCAAGCTCTCAGGCACACACCCACTCAGCCGAAGCTCTGCACCTGAATAGAGTACCGAAACCCCGATCCGGATGCGTTTTGTTTCCCCCGCACCGTCAGCTCGATCGCACCTCCCGGAGGCAAAAAACGCCGTCATCTCGACCGAAGCGAACAGCCTCATCGTTCGCGCAGTGGAGAGACCCCGGTATTGGCTCTCCGCCACGCACCACTCTCCTTTTCTCGTTGTCATT
>CAXSEC010000025.1:28386-30598 GCA_964236325.1 uncultured Acidobacteriaceae bacterium
GCGAAGAACCCCCGCATCTGCCTTTCACGACGGAGCGAAGCGACGTACAAACACACCATCCCCGTAACCTCCACCCCGTACAATCCCCAAAGGCACCCAGCTCCCCAGGACTCCCCATGGCCCAGATCTACCCCTTCCGCGCCCTCCGCTACGACACCAGCCGCGTCCGCATGGAAGACGTCGTCACCCAGCCTTACGACAAGATCTCCCCCGCCATGCAGCAGCGCTACTACGAGCTCAGCCCCTACAACCTCATCCGCATCATCCTTGGCAAGCACGAGCCCTCCGACACCGAGCCGCAGGACTTCCTCCCTGCCGGCGAGCGCGCCCACAACGTCTACACCCGCGCCGCCAACTACCTCGCCAGCTGGCGCAAGGAAAACATCCTCCGCGAAGAGGCCGAACCCGCCCTCTACGGCTACTCCCAGACCTACACCGTCCCGGGGAGTACAGAGGTCCGCGAGCGCCGCGGCTTCATCGCCCTCGGCCACCTCTACGACTACGCCGACAAGGTCGTCTACCGCCACGAGCAGACCTTCCCCAAACACAAGTCCGACCGCCTCGCCCTCTTCAAAGCCACCCGCGCCTACTGCGAGCAGATCTACATGCTCTACTCCGACCCCGCCTTCACCGCCGAAAAACTCGTCTTCGGCGCCGATAGCGGCAGCGCCCAGCACTCCGTCGGCCGCGCCCAGAACGCCCCCGACCTCACCATCACCGACGAGTACGCCGTCGTCCATCGCGTCTGGAAGCTGACCGATCCCACCCTCATCAACCTCATCGTCACCGCCATGGCCGACAAAAAGCTCATCATCGCCGATGGCCACCACCGCTACGAGACCTCCGTCGCCTACGCCAAGGAGCGTTCCGCCCAGCTCAACCTCCCCTTCGGCCATCGCTCCGACGAAAACGACGAATCCCCCTCAAACCTCGCCGACACCTACCAGCACCCCGACCTCGCCGCCCCGCCCTTCCCCGAGGCCGCCATGATGATGACCTTCGTCAACATGGACGCCCCCGGCATCACCATCCTCCCCACCCACCGCGTCGTCACCGGCCTCGCCGCCGCACCCATTACCCTGCCCGAAGAAAACGGCGGCCCCACCGACGGCAGCGCCAGCCTCTCTGGCGCCCGCGGCTTCTCCTCCCCCGACTTCCTCACCCGCGCCTCCGCCCTCTACACCGTCACCGAGCTCGAGCCCACCAACCCCACCATCTCCGCCGCAGCCGAAGTCGCCGCCACCGCCGCCACCAAACTCCTCGCCACCCTCAACGCCACCACCGGCCACGCCTTCATCGCCGTCACCATCGACGGCAACTACCTCCTCCAGCCCATCCCCGAAGCAGTCGCCCCCATCCTCGCTCCGCTCAGCCCCAAGCAGCGCCAGCTCGAGGTCGCCGAGCTCCACACCGTCCTCCTCGACCACCTGCTCGGCCTCACCCCCGACCGCATCCGAGCCACCGGCAACATCAGCTACCTCCGCGACGCCGCCGAAGCCATCGCGCTCGTCCAGACCGGCGCCGCCAACCTCGCCTTCCTCATCAAACCCGTCACCCTCGACCAGCTCCGCGACGTCTCCCTCTCCGGCGACGTCATGCCCCAGAAATCCACCGACTTCTACCCCAAACTCCTCAGCGGCCTCGCCATCTACGCCCTCGACTAGCTCCCACCTGAGTCCGCCACAGCGCGACAGTTCGTCACAGCGGAAAAGTCCGCCACAGCGCAACACCCCGCCACAAACGCAGTCGCGCAGTTCTTGGTTATCATTCCGACCCTGAGCGTAGTCGAACGGGCAGGAACCCCCGCATCTTGCCTTTCCCGACGGAGCGAAGCGACGCGAACCCACCAGCCATGGAATCAACAGCCCGTGCCGGGCCAACGATCAGCTCGACGGCCCGTCCGTCAGCATACCCAAAAGCATCTGCTGACTTCGCGCGCCTTTTTGCCTGTCATCCCATAGGGATCTGCTTCTCCACCCAGCAGCTCAAGCGCTGCAACGCAATAAAAAGCCCCCGCCGTCAGGCAGGGGCTCCTCAAGCAACCACAATCTCCGCTACCGCTCATTCTCCGGGTAATCGGCCCCCAGCGACTCCTCCTTCCATCCATCCAGATCCACCTTCACCGCCTCCAGCTTCTTGTACGCCGCCTCCAGCGCCATCTTTCCCAGCACCAGATGCAGCGGCGGATCCTCCGACTCTACCGCCCTGATAA
>CAXSEC010000026.1:0-30178 GCA_964236325.1 uncultured Acidobacteriaceae bacterium
GCTTTGTTCTGGTCCTTGACGGCCTTTGATTGGTCGTTTGCGACCCTGGCACTGGCTTTGGCCTGCTTTTCCTGGTCCTTCTGGCGCTTGTGCTCTGCCTTCTGGGCCTGCTTTTGGGCCTTGACGTCAGCGGCGGTCTGGGTGGTGGTTTGTGTGGTGGTGGTCTGGCTGATGGGAGTTTGCTGGGAGAGGACGGCGGGTGAGGCGGAGAGGATGGCGAGCAGGGTGCCGGCGAGGGCGAGCGAGGATTGTTGCGGCATGGGCGTGGCTCCTGGGGGATTGTTTAGGGATCTTTCAGGGTTGGATGATGCGGAGGAGGGGAGGGTGCAGGAGTGGCGGGCGTGATCGGGCGGGTTCTGCTGCGTTGGTACTTCCACACGGCGCTGGGGAGCGGCACTGCGTGGGGCACATGCGTTTTGATCCGCTACTGAGCGGCGGCGACTGCTTCTTTTTGGCGGGGTCGCCCACCCTTTTTCCCGTTTTCTCGAGCAGCCGAGGTCTTCGCTTCGCTCTTTGATCTGCCTCCGCGTGTGCCCATGTGACTGGCTATCCATGGCTCCGAGCCAAAGATGCCTTTGAGGAGCGATGGCAGGTAGAGGTCGGCATCAAGCTCGGGGAAGTGCAGGCCGTAGCCGGACGGGGTGATCTCGATGTTGTTTAGTTGTTCGGGAGTGGCATGCTCGAGCCCTTCTGCGTCGCGGGGAGAGAAGAAGATGCCCAGAGTGGAGCTGAGCTGGACAAGGATGCGACGGGTGTGGCGATTGTATCTGGCCGAGAGTGCTTTCGGGACCTGAGATTCCAGTTCCTTCGCCTGCTGATTTGCCTGTTCAAACTCGTTCTGCGTGACCATGAAAGTCCTCCCAGGTTAGGCAAAGCTGCGGAATGTGCTTCCCCAAGGCCATCTGTATCGCGTTCAGTGAGTGATGGGCGAAGCCGAAGTTCTCCCGGAGGCTTGCTGGCCCTGCGGGGCAGTTCAACTCAAAGACGGCCTCATGACCATTCCCTATGACGTGCACGTGGGCTGGCCGATGGTCATTCAAGTAGATGGTGACTCGAAGACCAGCAAACCGGAGGACGGTAGGCACAGAAGGAGCATAGCAACCAAAGCGCTTGGGTTTTTGTCGTCGGTGGAGGCGGGCTAGTAGGGGCGCTGGTACATGCGGGAGATGCGGTCGTGCCAGCCGAGGCCGTCTTCGTCGAGCATGGCCCAGATGTAGCCGAGGCCGAGGGGGAGGGCGGAGAGGCTCATGGCAAGGAGGCGGCGGCGCATGGCGGCGCGGGTGGGGTTTTCGTCGGAGAGGGTGCAGAGGGCGATGCGGGCGTAGCGCATGCCGGGGGTGGCGTCTGCGAAGAGGAAGAAGAGCTGGTGGTAGATGAGGCCGAAGACGAGCAGGCTGGCGAGGGTGCCGGCGATGGCGACGGGTAGCGGCATGGCGAGCGGGGTGTGGCTGATGCGGACGGCGGTGGAGACGAAGACGGCGATGGCGGTGAGGACGCAGACGGTGATGAGCGAGAGGTCGACGAGGGCGGACATGAGACGGCGGCCGAGGGGCGCGGGCTGGGGGACGAGGGTGGGGCTGAAGTCGGAGTTGAGGGGGTCGAAGAAGGTAGTGGCGGGCTGCGCAGGGAGGAGGATGGAAGACCACTCGGGGGCGGCGTCGTCGTCTTCGGCGGGGGCGACGGAGATGTGGTCGGCTTCGACTTCGAAGATGCGGAGCTGGGCGGGGTCGGGCTCATCGCGGAGCGGGCCTTCGGCGAAGCGGGGGCGGGCTTTGCGGGCGGCGACGAGTTGACGGGGGAACTCGATGAGGTTGGCGGGGATGGCTTCCGGCGGGGTGGATTCGAAGAAGGTGGGATCGTGGCGGAAGGCGATCTCTTCCTCGAGGAGCATGGCCTCTTCTTCGTCGGGCGCGGCGGTGATGGCGATGCTGTAGGCGACGGGCGGCGGGGATTGGGGGCGGCCGGTGTCTTCGTACATGCGGACGGTGTAAGCGGGGGTGGCGATCTCGGCGGCGGGCAGGCGGGCGGGTGGCGGCTCCGGCATGATGATGGCGCGGGTGGCGGCTTTCTGCGGGGCGAGGATGGCGGCGGGGACGGGGGCGGGCTGGGCTGGGGGAAGGGCGGACTTGAGGGGGACGGAGGAGATGGGCTGGTGGGGCTGATCCCAGTCGCCGAGGTCGGCGAGGAGCTGCTGCTGGGCGCGGGCGATGGCGCGGGCGTTGATGTTGGCGACTTCGGCGATGGCTTCGGCGTGATGGAGGGCGCGGGCAGACTCTTCGGCGAGGACAGCGCGGTAGCTGGGGGACTCAGCATAGCGCTGGGCAACGGCGGCGGCGATGGCAGCGGAGCGGGCGCGGGTGCGGCCTGGGCTCTCAGGGGCGGCTGGCCGGACGGCGGAAGCGGGCGGGGTGGAGCTGCGACGGGCGCGATGGGCGGCGAGGCGGGCGGCTACCTGCTGTTTGAGGGCGACGGGCTCGGAGGACTGCGCTTGAAGATCGGCGGCAGTCTCTGATTCGGGTTGCCGGTCGATCTGGGCTGCGTTTGTCATGGGCGAGGTGGCTGGGCCTGTGGGGTGCTGTGAGGTGGATCGCGAGAGGAAGCGGCGGGAATCGGTTAGCCTAAAGCTGTGGCGCGGTTAGACGAGAGCGGCGGGCGAGAACGGCTGGACAGATGCACCGAAGATGGGGCTGCGGAGGACGCTTCTGCAGAGGTGGACTTGCCGCATGCTCATGCCTTTCCTGGTGTTGGCGGGGGTCGCGCAGGTGGTGCGCGGGTGCTGTGCTTCTTGATAACTACCATGCTGATGGGCGGGATTTCCATGGCGGCGCGGGGGCAGGAGGTGACGAGTAAGGCACCTGCTGTGAGTCGACCGGAGGCAGCGGAGGTGCCGGGGACTTCTGACTCTTCGGCGACGCCTGGTCTGCCGGATGCGCCTGGTCTGCAGGGTGTGTCTGATCTGCCAGACGGGCACGAGCTGCCGATGGCGACGGTGGTGGCGGATGATGCGGGAACGGTGCCGGTGGAGCTGGTCTCCGATACGCAGTCGAAGGTGGGGAGCGTGTACACGCTCGACGGCAATGTGGTGATTCACTATCGCGACCGGGTGGTGGAGGCGGACCACATGGCGTACGACGAGGAGACGAACGAGCTGTCGGCGACGGGGCATTTGCACGTGACGGGCGGGAAGAACCATGAGGAGATGCGGGCGAGCCATGGGACGGTGAACCTGGAGACGCAGATGGGGCGGTTTTACGATGTGACCGGGTCGGTGGGGGTGAAGCGCGCACCTGCGAACCGGTCTGGGTCTGGGTCTGGGTCTGTCAGCGGAACGGCGGCGGCAAGCGGCATGACGAATGGAAGTCCGACGAGCGGGGCGCGGCGGATGACGTATATGACCGCGAATCCATTTTTGTTTACCGGGCGGGAGGTGGTGAAGACGGGGGAGTCGAGTTACGAGGTGCATGACGGCACGGTGACGAGTTGCCGGCTGCCGCATCCGGACTGGCTGTTCTCGGCGGGGTTGTTCAGCGTGGATGACGAGAGGGCGAAGGCGAAGAACAGCGTGTTCAAGCTGCTGAACGTGCCGGTGCTGTATCTGCCGTATGTGACGCATCCGATCGACTCCGAGACACGGCAGACCGGGTTTTTGCTGCCGGTGATCGGGCAGTCGTCGACGAAGGGTCTGGTGCTGGGGGAGCAGATTTATTTTGCGCTGGGGCGGAGCACGGACCTGACGGTGGGGGCGCAGTACTTTTCGCTGCGGGGATGGATGGATGATGCGACGTTCCGGCACAAGGGGCGTGGCGATGACATGGTGGTGGGGCACTATAACCAGTTGTTCGACCGTGGGATCGGGTTTGGGCCGACGTACTCGAACCAGGGCGGCGAGGATGCGGTGTTTGAGGGGCGGCACGACTTTGCGCCGGAGACGCGGGTGGCGGCGAATATCGAGTATCTGAGCTCGTATATCTATCGCGAGGCGTTTTCGGAAAGCTTTAACCAGGCAGTGTCGACGGACATTGTTTCCTCGGCGTATGGGGTGCATGCGGCGAACGGGTATACGGAGTCGGTAGAGGCGGATCGATACCAGGGCTTGAAGCAGGTGGCGACGCTGGTTCCGGCGAACCCTGGGCAGCAGGTGCGGATTTTCCATGTGCCGTCGCTGAACTTTTCGGCGACGGATCATCGGCTGGGGACGACGGGTCTGACGTGGAACCTGGATACGTCGGCGGCGGGGCTGAAGCGGGTGCAGCCTAATTTTGTAACCAACGGGGTTACGGAGCGGGTGGACCTGCATCCGTCGATCGCGTATCCACTGTCGGGTGGGGGATGGAGCCTGCGGCCGTCGCTGGGGGTACGGGATACGTTCTATAGCCGCAGCCGCGAGGCGGAGTCGACGACGCCGGTGGCGGGCGAGGGGCCGACGCCGGTGGAATCGAATGCGACGCTGAACCGGGCGGATGTGGAGGCGGCGGTGGAGCTGCGGATGCCGGTGCTCGAGCGGACGTTTGAGGCGCCTTGGCTGAAGCGGCTGGCGGGTGGATCGGTGCGGCATGCGATTGAGCCGATGTTGACGTACCGGTATGTGAGCGGGGTGGATAACTTCCGGAGTGTGCTGCGGTTTGACGACCGGGATGTGGTGAGCGACACAAACGAGCTGGAGTATGGGGTGACGCAGCGGTTCTTTACGCGGCCGGCGGCGAAGGATACGCGGTGCGGCGCGTCGGCGGTGGATCTGGATGCACCGGTGACGACCGAGGATGGTACGGAGATGGGGACGGAGGGAGTTGGAACGGCGGGGATGGGGATGGAGGGCGAGGCGGCTGATCCGGTGAAGCCGCGGTGTACGACGCGGGAGTGGGTGAGCTGGCGGCTGGCGCAGAAGACGTTCTTCAACCAGACGTTTGGCGATGCGGTGGTGCCGGGGCGGCGGAATATCTTTTCGACCACGCTGGACTTTGCGGGGGTGGCGTTTTTGACCGAGCCGCGGCAGATTTCGCCGGTAATCTCGCGGCTGCGGGTGCGGACGTCGGACACGCTGGACCTGGAGTGGGACGCGGATCTGGATACGGGGGCGAAGAAGTTTACGGCGAATAATGTGCTGGTGGACTTCCACAAGGGGAACGAGTTTGCCGGGGTGAGTTACGCGCGGTTGAACGCGCCGGGGCGATCGTATGTGGAGGGCGTGAGCTCGCTGACGAGCGACTTTAACCAGATGCGGCTGCTGTTGGGGTACGGCAAGCCGACGAAGCCGGGGCTGAGCGTGGCGGCGAATGCGGGGCTCGATCTGGACCGGACGCAGCTGCAGTATGGGGCGGTCCAGACGTCGTACAACTGGGACTGCTGCGGGTTCAGCGTGGAGTACCGGAAGTATGAGCTGGGATCGGTGCGGAACGAGAATGCGTACCGATTTAATCTGACGCTGGCGAACATTGGGACGGCGGGGAATTTGAAGCGGGCGGAGCGGCTTTTCTAGCGGGTAGGGCGGCTGTTTCAGCGGTTGGGAGGGGGATGTCGGTTACTGCGGAGGCCGGCTACGAAGGGCTGTGCGTGAGATAATCGGCAAAGTGTTTACCGTGTCCAAAGGCCTGTTTTCGATGTTTTTTCTGCTCTCGCTGGCTCCTTTGGGATGCCGCGGGCAGGGTGTGCGGACGGCGTCCGCGAGTGGCGGTTCGGCGACGAGTGCGGCTGCGGGTTTGTCGGAAAGTTCGTTGACGCCGGAGCTGACGCGGCGGATTGAGGTGTTGATCCGATCGCGATCGAGTGTGCCGCCGAACTACACGATTGCGATTGGACAGGTAACGAAGAGCGAGGTTCCGGGATTTCGGCAGGTAAGTGTTTCCTTTGCGGCAGATGGCAAGGAGAGCAAGCCGGTGAACTTCCTGCTTTCGGACGATGGACAGACGCTGGCGCAGTTCAGCAAGTACGACATTGGTGGGGATCCGAAGACGACGATCAGCGACGGGGGACGGCCGGCGCGGGGCGGACCGGAGGGGGCACCGGTGACGATCGTGGGGTTTGATGATCTGGAGTGCCCGTTCTGCGCGAAGCTGCATGCGCAGATCTTTCCGGCGCTGCTGGCGCGGTATGGCGACCAGGTGCATTTTGTGTACAAGGATATGCCGCTGCCGATGCATCCGTGGGCGATGCGGGCGGCGATTGATGCGAACTGCCTGGGCACGCAGAGTGTGACGGGGTACTGGAATGTAATCGATGCCATTCACGCGCATGCGGGCGAGCTGGGCGGTGCGGAGAAGAGCCTGACGGCGGCGAACAAGTCGCTGGACACGATGGTGCGGGATGAGGGCGCGGCGCGGAAGGTGGATCTGGCGAAGCTGGATGCGTGTGTGGCGAAGCAGGATGACGGCGTGGTGCAGGCCTCGATCAAAGAGGGCAACACGTTGGGGCTGAGTGCGACGCCGGTGTTGTTCATCAATGGCGAGAAGTTTGAGGGCGCGTATCCGAACGAGGATCTGTTTCGGATGATTGACGAGGCGCTGATCGCGCAGGGCAGAACGCCACCGCCGGCGGCCGGGGCGGCGACGACTGCAGCGAGCAAGCCTTCGCTTTAGAGCAGAGCCGGGAACGCAGGATTGAGGAACTTCGGGATGCGGTTCAAAACGATGCACGCAGCGACGGGCTTCACGGCAGTTAGGGGCCGGACGCGTCGATGCGCGATGCGAAGGAGTGCGGGCGCGGCGATGGTGCTGCTGCTGGCGGCGACGGGATGCCACACCAACCATGGCGCGGATGTGCTGGCGACGGTGAATGGGCACGCGATTATGCAGCCGGAGGTGGATCGGGCGTACCAGGCTGCGATTGGCGACACGCAGGGCAATCAGCCATCGCACGATCAGGAGGAGGCGACGCGGCTGAACGTGCTGCGGGGACTGATTGATGAGGAGATTGTGGAGCAGCGCGCGGCGAAGATGAACCTGACGGCGACCAACGAAGAGGTGGACGCGAAGGTTGCGGAGATGAAGGCGCCGTACTCCGAGGAGCAGTTCCAGCAGAAGCTGCAGGACAGCAAGTTGACGCTGGACAACCTAAGGCACGAGATTCGCCGAAGTCTGACGACCGATAAGCTCTTCAACAAGGAGATTAATTCGAAGATTACGGTGACGGACGCAGATATTTCGAACTACTACAACTCGCACAAGGCGGAGTTTAATTTTATTGAGACTCAATATCACCTGGCGCAGATCCAGGTGACAGATGTGCCGTCGCCGCAGCCGGCAAACCTGCAGGGATCGAAGGCGACGAACGACGTAGAGGCCAAAAAGAAGATACAGGCGTTGAAGAACCAGCTGGACTCGGGCGCTGACTTCGGGACGCTGGCGTTGAACTTTTCGGAGCGGCCGGAGACGGCGTCCAACGGCGGCGATATGGGGTTTGTGGCGGAGTCGCAGATGCATGCGGATCCGGCGATCTACGCGGCGGTGACGGCGTTGAAGGCGGGACAGACGACGGAGATTCTGCCGATTCTGGACATAGGCACGAAGAAGCCGATGGGGTACGCGATCTATAAGCTCATCTCGCGTGAGTCGGCGGGGCAGCGCGACCTGAACGATCCGCGAGTGCAGCAGACGATTCGGGGACAGCTGCGGGATGGGCGGTCGGCGCTCTTGAAGAATGCGTATCTGCAGGTGCTGCGCGACCAGGCGAAGGTGGAGAACTTCTTTGCCGAAGGTGTGCTGAAGACGGACGCGCGGTAGAGGCGCTGGCGGGGAGAGATCGATGATGGAATCGGCGAAGAAGCCGGGTGCGGTGCGGTTCGCAATTCTGGGGTTTGGGCATCATGCGATCAAACGGCTGGTGCCGGCGTTTGCGGCCTCGGACGAGACGGAGCTGGTGGGATTGTGGCGACGGGACGCTGGGCAGGCGGCGAAGAACTGTGCGGAGTTCGGGATAGCGCGGAGTTTTGCCACACGGGAGGAGCTGTGCGGCTCTCCGGACGTGGATGCGGTGTTTATCACCTCGCCGGACGCGATGCATCTTGACGACACGCTGCTGGCGCTGGCGCAGGGGAAGGCCGTGCTGTGCGAGAAGCCGCTGGCGATGACGGCTGACGAGGCGTTGCGGATGCAGGCGGCGGCGGCGAAGCGCGGGGTGCTGCTGGGGGTGGCGCAGAATCTGCGATGGAGCGCGAGCGTGGTGTGGATGCGGCAGCAAGTGGCGGGGGGACGGGTTGGTGCGCCGCAGCTGGCACGGGCGCAGTTCTGCTACAAGGCTCTGGGGACGCCGCGGCGATGGATTACGGATGGCGGGCTGGCGTGTGGCGGGCCGATCGGTGATGTGGGGGTGCACTGCCTGGACGCGCTGCGATTTGTGTGTGGCCGCGAGGTGCTGCGGGTGCAGACGATGGCGCGAAAGGATGCGAGCTTCGGCGATCTGGAGGCGGTGGCGACGATCCAGGCGGAGATGAGCGAGGGCTGCTTTGCGAGCGTGAGTGTGTCGGCGCTGGCAGAGTACCGGACGGCGATTGAGGTAGTGGGCAGCGAGGGTCTGCTGGTGGCGGAGAATGGGTTGTCGGTCGACGATCCGGTGCGGGTCGAGGTATGGAGCGGCGGCAAGCTGGTGGAGTCGCGGACGTTCGACAACACGACGAGCTACACGGGGATGCTGGACAGCTTTGCGCGGGCGATGCGCGGCGGTGGATCTGGGGGGTTTGCGGCTTCGGCAGAGGATGGGGTGGCGAATATGCGGATTCTGGATGCGGTGTATCGGAGCTGGAGGAGCGGGTTGATGGAGGCGTAGGAAGCTCTGCTGGGCGGCTTGATCTTCGGGCAAAAAAGGAGCGCCCTGATGAGGGGCGCTCTGGAGGTTTCGAAGTCAGGGTTAGAGTAGAGGGTCTGGCTCGCGGTGCGCCTCCTCCTATTGGTTGATTTTTCAGCGGGTCTGAAGGGGTGCAGTCCTTCTGTTGAGAAAGATCGTGTTGCTGCGCTCCGTCGTAGAGGCAAATGCGCGGTTCCTCGCTGCGCTCCGAATGACAAACCAGACATTGCAAGGGCGAAGACGAGATGTGAGGGTCTCTCCACTGCGACTTCGCTCCGCTTCGTCTTCGGTCGAGATGACGGCTCTTTGAGGGCTGTGTTTCGCGTCGCTACGCTCCGTGGTTAAGAGCAAAATGCGGGGGTTCCTCGCTGCGCTCGGAATGACAACCAAAAATTGCGACGGCAACGGCAAGGCCGACCGTAACCGCATAGCACCAGCAACCGCGACGGCAAGAGCAACCGCAACGGCAATAGCAACCGCAACCGCAACCGCCACAGCAACGGCAATAGCAACCGCAACCGCCACAGCAACGGCAACAGCAACCGCAACGGCAATCACCGCAGCAACGGCAACGGCAACCGCCACAGCAACGGCCGCCGCAGCAACGGCAATAGCCACCGGCACCGCCACCGCGACGATGAACTCAGGGTCTTTCTCCACTGCGACTTCTTCACCGGCTCGGGCTCGTTTTCGGTCGAGTTGGTGGCTGTGCGGGATCGTGGAGATGCGGTTAGGGGGTGTCTGCGGCGGGAAGGGTGTAGGGGAGTTGGAAGCGGCCGATCTGCAGGACGGCGCGGTCGTTGGGGGGCCAGATGCGGAAGGATTCGACGCGGATGCCGGTGGGCATGGGGCGGGCGAGGGCGCTGCCGCGATCGGCGCCGGTGAGGGCGTCGTAGAAGGTGACGCGGAGGGCGTCGGTGTCGCGGCGCCAGCCGAAGACGTAGCGGCCGCGGGGCAGGGTGATGCCGCTGATGGCGATGGGGTCGTCGACGAGAAGGTAGTGGGAGTATTTGCCATCGGCGGAGTAGCCGGCGGTGATCATGACGACGCCGGCGATGAGCTGGCCGTGGGCGTTGATGATGCCGGAGGCGGTGCGCATTTCGGTTTCGATGTGCTCTTTTTCGACGGGGGCGCGGACGGGGAGGGCGGCCTCCAGCTCCTGCGGGGTGGCGACGCGCCAGGTGGATCTGGTCTGCGCGCTGAGGGCTGGCGACAGGCAGGAGACGGCGAGAAGAGCGAGGGCGCGGCGGCGGGACAGGCTGGTCGAAGGGGTCATGGGGGCGGGATCTTTCACGGGAGCCAGGAGCTTCTTCAGGGGAGATGGACGAGGCCGCGCTGCAGGGCGAGTG
This sequence comes from uncultured Acidobacteriaceae bacterium, assembly GCA_964236325.1. Lineage (GTDB taxonomy): Bacteria > Acidobacteriota > Terriglobia > Terriglobales > Acidobacteriaceae > Edaphobacter. The sequence continues at coordinate 10,125 of CAXSEC010000026.1, forward strand.
TAGCGGCGTGGGTGCGATCGGCGACGCCGAGCTTGCCGAGCAGGCTGTTGATGTGGGATTTGACGGTGGTTTCGGAGATGTGAAGGTCGGTGGCGATCTCTTTGTTGGCGCGCCCGGCGACGATGCGTTCGAGGACGGCGAGCTCGCGCGGCGTGAGCTCCTGACCGCTGACGCGATCGGCAAGTTTTTCGGCGATGGCGGAGGGGATGCGGGTTTTGCCGCTGTGAACGACGCGGATGGTGGAGAGGAGCTCGTCGACGGTCATGCCTTTGAGCAGATAGGCGCGGGCACCGGCCTGGAGCGCGCGATAGATGTCCTCGTCGCCATCGAAGGTGGTGAGCACGATGAAGCGGGCCGCGGGATCGCTGGCGCGGAGCTGGGTGATGACGTCAGCGCCGCCGAGCTTGGGCAGGCGAAGGTCCATAAGGGTGATGTCGGGGCGGAGGGCGTGAAAGCGCTCGATGGCTTCGAGGCCATCCGCGGCTTCGCCGACGATCTCGACCTCGGGGCTGGCCTGCAGCAGGGCGATGAGGCCTTTGCGGACGACGTGATGATCTTCGACGATGAGGAGGCGAATGCGGTCGGTCATGAAGGTCGCCTTTCGGAGCATTTTTCCTGATGCTGTGGCGCTGTTCTACTGCAGTGGATGCCATTTGCCTGAGAGAAAGTGGCGTGGCCGGGAGTGGCTTGCTCTACACCTTCAGGGAAGAGTTTTTGAGCGTTGCAGGGGAACGGTGAGGCGGACCGAGGTGCCACTTCCGGGGGCGCTGGTAATGGAGAGCGTGGCGGCGAGGCCGGTGGCGCGCTCGCGCATGCCCTGCAGACCGAAGTGATCGCCGGCTGTGGAGACGGTGTCCGGATCAAAGCCTGTGCCATTATCCACGACCGAGAGTTGGAGGCGATCGGCGTCGTAGCGCAGGTCGACCTTGACCAGTGTGGCGCGGGCGTGGCGGGAGACGTTGGCGAGGGCTTCCTGCGCGATGCGAAGGATTTCTTTTTCGAGGGCTGGGTCAAGCGGGCGAACGACGCCGCCGATGCTGACCTGTGGGGTGAGGCCGCCGCGGGTGGATCGCTCGGCGGCGCGGGAGATGCGGGTGGGGAGGCTGTCCTGTGCGACGCTGGCGCGGAGCTCCCAGATACTCTGGCGGGCGTCGTTGAGGCCTTCCTGGACGAGGGTGCGGGTTTGCTGCAGCTGGTGCGCGATGGCGGTGGGGTTATTGAGGGGAAGGAGCTGCTCGGCAATTTGTAACTGAATGGAGATGCCGACGAAGTTCTGAGCGAGGGTGTCGTGGATCTCGCGCGCGATGCGGCTGCGTTCGGCGAGGACGGCGTCGAACTCGGAGCGGAGGCGGCGGACGCGCAGGTAGTAGAGGCCATAGGCGATGGAGGCGAGGAGGAGTGCGGCGACGAGATAGAACCAGGCGCGGCGATAGAACGGCGGGAGGATGGTGAAGGCGAGGCTGGCGCCGGTGCGATTCCAGATGCCGTCGCTGTTGGCTGCCTGGACGCGGAAGGTGTAGCGGCCGGGCGGCAGGTTGGTGTAGAAGGCGGTGCGGCGCGTGCCGGCGTCGGTCCATTGCTGGTCGAAGCCATCGAGCTGGTAGCGATACCGGACACGGGAGGGTGCGGCGAAGCTGAGACCGACGTAGTCGAAGGCCAGGCTGGTGTGGCCGAAAGGCAAACGGGGCGAGGCGGAGAGCGGCTGGGGCTGGTTGTCGACGAGGAAGCGATCGACGACGACGGGTGGAGCGAGAGAGCTTGCGGGTATGGCTGCGGGGGCGATGCGAGCGATGCCTTTGGTGGTGGCGAACCAAAGGGCGCCATCCTGGGTGCGGAGAGCGGCGGGGTGGCCGATGGCGGTGGTCTCTTCAGCGGGCATGCCGTCGGCGTAGCCAAAGCGGGCGACGGGCGGGGCGCAGGCGGCCTGGGTGAGGCAGGAGCGAAGGTCGGTGAGGGCGACGCGGAAGATGCCGCGCGGGGTGCCGAGCCAGAGGCGATTGTCGGCATCGACGAGAACGGAGTTGATGTTCGTGGGGAGAGCGGCGGACGAGAGGGCGCGGATGCCGGTGGCGGTGAGGGAAACGAGGCCGTGGTCGCGGGTGCCGATCCAGATGGTTCCGGCGGCGTCTTCCGCGAGCGAGGTGATGACGGCGCTTGCGGCACCGGATATCGGCGGAGGACTGAATTTGTAACTCTGGACGATCGGCTGGGATGGCGTGCGATCGACGCGCGAGAGGCCGTTGCGGGTGGCGACCCAGAGTGGTGGCTCGACGCTACTGGCGGCTACGGAGGAGTGGCGGAAGAGCATGGCGCCGATGAGGTCGTTCGAGACGCCGGCGACGGGGACGAAGGGGGCGCCGCGGGTGCCTTGCCAGTGCACAAGGCCGTGGCGGGTGCCGATCCAGAGGGTGTGGTCGGTGTCGACGAGGAGAGAGCGGATGACGTCGTCGGGCAGGCCATCGGCGGAGGAGAAGCGGGTGACAGAGTAGACGCTCTTGGCGGCGCCGTGATCGATGTGATTGAGGCCGTCGAGGGTGCCGACCCAGACGTCGTTGTGATCGCCGGCGGCGAGGGCGAGCACGACCTGGCTGGCGAGTGGCGTGGTGAGCTTTGGCGAGATGGCGGCGGGATTGGCATTGGCGGGTGCGGGGTTGAAGAGGCGCAGGCCGTCGTCGCGGGTGCCGATCCAGAGGGTGCCATCGCTGGTCTGGGTGAGCGCGGTGAGGACGTGGCCGTCGAGGCCGGCGAGCTGCTCGACTTTCTGCGCGCGGAGGATATGGAGGCCGTCGGCTTCGGTGCCGACCCAAAGATCGCCCTCCCGATCGCGGCTGAGGGAGAGGATGGATCGCTCGCCGAGGGCGGGGACCTGGATGGGGGCGGCGTTGGGCGTGGTGACGAGGAAGAGGCCGCGCCGGGTGCCGATCCAGAGCTCGCCGGCGGGGTCGACGAGGAAGGTGGTGAGCAGAGGCGCGATGGCGGCGAGGCGGCGGGTCATTCTGGGGGCGGCGTCTGCGGGAGAACGGCTGTTGTGGTCGAGCGGTGACGATGCGGCGCGCGGCAGGGGCTGGCTGGTGATGCCGGTGGAAGAGAGCAGCCAGGCTGTGCCGTGGACATCGATCTGGAGGCCGCGCGGCTGGCCGGCGGTGGCGATCTGTCCGCGGTCGAGAAGGTGACCCTGGGTGTACTCGAGCAGGCTGCTGGCGATGGTGATCCAGACGGTGTGATCGGTCGCGGTTGCGAGGATTGCGAGGGAGTTGGGCGCGCCGGGTAGAGGGGTGGCGCGGTCGTGGAGGATGCGGGTGAGGCCGGCGGGGGTGAGGACGAGCAGGGAGCCGTCGTCCGCGGCGGCGAGAGCGGCGATGGAAGATGGGCCGGCGAGGGCGCCGAGAGAGACCTGGGTGAAGCGTCCGTCGGTGTATCGCAGCAGGCCGTCGGTGGTGCCGATCCAGAGGGTGCCGGCCTGGTCTTCGGTGAGGCAGGCGATGTCGTTACTGGTAAAGGCGGGCTCGATCTCGTTGGAGAAGAGGGTGAAGGTGACGCCGTCGAAGCGAGCGAGGCCGCCCTCGGTGGCGATCCACAGGTAGCCGTCGCGCGTCTGCAGGGTCTGGTGCACGCTGTTCTGCGGCAGGCCGTCTTCGGTGGTCCAGGCCTGGTGGCCGAAGCGCGGCATGGCCTGGGCGGAGGCAAACGGGAGGGCGAGCAGTGTGACCAGACAGGCGAGGAGAGTCGCGAGAGCTCTGTGGTGGGGGTGGCGAGATCGCAGAGGCTCGGTCATGCCGGGATCGCTGTGCACAGGCTACGCCCAACCGGTTTTGGAAGGAACCGGAGGGACGAGGTCAGGCGATTATGACCTCGATGCCGAGCCGCTCAAATGTGGTTACAAGTTCACGCTCGACGGCGTCGTCGGTGATGATGGTGTGGATCTCCTGGAGGGAGCAGATGCCGGCGGCGCTGAAGGCCCCGAGCTTGCTTGAGTCTGCGACGACGACGACGCGCTTTGCGTGCAGGACCATGGCGCGGAGCAGGAAGGCTTCGTCGGGTTCGATGACGGTGACGCCGTGTACAGGATGGACGCCGCAGACGCCGAGGAAGGCGAGATCAAAGAAGAGCCGCTCGATAGCCTCATAGGCGGTCTTGCCGACCATGGAGAAGGCACCGGGCCAACGCACCGAGCCGCCGGTGAGGGTGACCTGGAGCGACGGGATGCTGGAGAGCTCCATGCCGATGTTGACCGCGCTGGTTACAATATGGATGTTGGTGCGGTGGCGCAGGCTGCGAGCGACCTGGGTGGTGGTGGTGCCGGGAGCGAGCACAACGGTCTCGCCTTCGACGACCAGCTTTGCGGCGGCGATGGCGATGCGACGCTTTTCATCGGCGAAGCGCTCCTCGCGCAGAGGGAAGGCGGCGTCGAAGCGGAAGGGCTCGTAGGTCATTTTGCCGGCGAGTTCAACGGCGCCATGGGTGCGGTGGACGAGGCCGCGCTGCTCGAGCTTGGTGAGATCGCGCCGCACGCTGGCGGATGAGGTATCGACCTGGCTGGCGAGATCGTCGACGCTGCATTTTCCGCGTTGCAGCAGGAGATGAAGGATTTGGTTGGCGCGATCCTGGGTCTTCTGGGCCAAGGGCGAATCTCCTTTGATGAGACGTCGAGCGAAGGGCGGGGTGGAAGCAGTGTAGCGCGCGATGGCCGATACAGGCATGCTGGGAATTAAGTACGCTTAGGAGTGCGTGGGCTTCAACGCACTCACCTCAGGAGTTGAAACAGCATGATGCAAGCGACCACCAAAGGCAGATCCGGTTTTGTGTTAACGGCGATAGCGCGGATTCTTCCAGTAACCCTGGCGGTGGCGAGTTCTTGCGGAGGCCTGGCTCAGGCGCCATCGCATCCGGTTGTGTTTCATGTTCGGGTGGCGACGCCGCTGCCTGCACCGCTCAGCGGGCGACTGTTGATCTTCTTCAAGCAGGGAAAGGGCGACAAGGAGGTTGACGCCGAGGAGTTTCATCCGGAGGCGGTCTCAGTGACGGCGCGCGAGGTGCGCGACCTGGCCCCCGGCAGCACGGTGGACATCGACGCGGACGAGCTTGCGTTTCCGGGTTCGTTTTCCAAGCTGCCCGCGGGCGACTATGAGGTGCAGGCGGCGCTTGATGGGGAGCACACGTACAACTACTCCGGGCGCGCGCCGACGGACTGGATCAGTCCGGTGACGGAGATCGCGCACTGGAGTCCGGGAGCGGCGACGCCGGTGCTGACGCTCGATCGTCATGCGCTGCCGGATCCCGCACACGCCGCCGCTCTCAGCAAGGCGCATGAAGCAGTGGCGCCGGGCAGTGTGGAGCGCGTGGAGATGCAGAGCGCGCTGCTCAGCCGCTTCTGGGGCCATCCGGTGATGGTGCGGGCATGGGTGATGCTGCCGCCGCACTATGCGGCGTCCGCGACCGAGCGCTATCCGACCGCCTACTGGACGCACGGCTTTGGCGGCGAGATGGAGTACGCGCTGCTAAGCGGGGTTCGTCTGCGCGACCGTATGGTCTCCGGCAAACTGCCACCCATGATCTGGGTGATGCTTGACGAGTCGATTGCGCAGGGGACACATGAGTTTGCGGACTCCGTGAACAACGGCCCGTGGGGCGCCGCTCTGACGAGCGAGTTCATTCCGTACCTTGAAGGCAAGTACCGCATGGATGCCCGGCCGAGTGGGCGCTTGCTGACGGGGCACTCGAGTGGCGGATGGGCCTCGCTGCAGCTTGAGATCCACTATCCGCAGATCTTTGGCGGAACCTGGTCGACGTCACCGGATCCGAGCGACTTTCATGATTTTACCGGCTCGAACCTATACGCTCCGCGGGCGAATGTGTATCACGATGCGAGCGGCAAGCCGACGCCGATTATGCGCGACAAGGGCAAGGTGCAGGCCAGCTTTGAGCAGTTTGCCAAGCTTGAAGAGGTGCTTGGTCCGTTTGGCGGCCAGGTCGCTTCGTTTGAGTGGGTCTTCTCGCCGAAGGGGGCAAGCGGCGCTCCGGAACCGATGTTCGACCGCACGACCGGCGATGTGGATCCGAAGGTGGTGGCGTACTGGCACGATCACTATGATCTCGCAAGCCAGGTGGAGCAGCACTGGACGGAGCGCGCGGCTGTGCTCAAAGGCCGCATCCACCTGTACGTTGGCACGGCCGACACCTTTTATCTGGACGGCGCGGCGCACCTCTTTGAGGCGCGGCTGAAGGCTGTTGGGGCAGACGCACACTTCACTTATATTCCGGATCGTACGCACTTTGACCTGTACCAGGTTGGCGAGGATCGCGCGGGACTGAGCGATGAGATTGGCGCGCAGATGTATGCCGTGGCCCGTCCCGGCAAGATGTGGAAGCGAACGCCCCAGGCGGCGGATCCCGCTCATTGATCAAATGCTCTGTCATCGTTCTGCGCATTTGGAAAGGCTATGGACAAGAAATGTGTCAGCAAGGTCCGTTGACTTTGCATAACAAATCACCCTATCCTCAGTCATCGAGACCAATCCGTCTCTCGCCCGTGTTTACCGGTCATCGCTGTACGGCTCATGTGAAGGAGCCGAGGCGTAGACCGTGCGGGCTCGTCTGTGCAAAGGATCCTCTCCCATGAACTCGCGTCAACGCCGTTTCGCCCTTCTTCTTTATCCTGCAGCCATGGTGCTGAGCGCCTCACCCCTGCTGGCGCAGACCGTCACCGGATCTGTAACTGGAATCGTTACCGATCCGAGCGGCGATGTCGTTCCCAACGCTGCCGTCGTTGCAATTAACACAGGAACTGGTGTCCGTACGCCGGCCACCAGCAATGCTTCGGGCGAATACTCTTTGCGCTTCCTGCCGATTGGCACGTATGAAGTCGAGGTAACGGCAAAGGGATTCTCAACGCTGACCGTTCCTCCATTTGCGCTTGAGATCAACCAGAACGCGAAGATCGACGCGCATGTGACGATTGGGAACACGGAGACGGTCAAGGTTGAGGCAGAGCTGGCACCCATCCTCAATACATCCGACGGCACGCTGGGTCTCTCTCTGGATGCGAACACGATTGCGACGTTCCCGCTGAACGGAAGGAACTTTTCTTCGCTCACGCTGTTCCAGCCTGGTGCGGTGGCGACGGATCCAACTGGCCTGACCAGCAACAATGCGATTCAACGCAACACGTACAACAGCGGCGTCGTGACCCAGAACGGCAACCGCGCGCAGGATAATACGTACACGCTGGATGGCGTGCCGATCGACGAGACGCAGAACAATCTGATCGGTTATGCGCCTTCTCCGGACGCGCTTGCAGAGGTGCGCGTGATTACGGCGAACGCTCCTGCGCAGTATGGCAACGTAAACGGAGGCGATGTCGTTTCCGTGTTGAAGAGCGGCACGAATCACCTGCATGGCAGTCTGTTTTATTACGTGGAAGACCAGAAGCTGACAGCCAACACATGGGGCAATAACTTCGCCGGCGTCGCGAAGACCCCGTTTACGCAAAACGAGTTTGGCGCGACCCTGGGTGGACCGATCCTGCGGGATAAGCTGTTCTTCTTCGTGGACTATGAGGGGGTGCGAAGCCACTCTGGAGGCTTTGGCGCTTCGAGCGTGCTCTCGGCGGCTGAAAGGCAGGGCAATTTCTCGAATGCGGCGGCTGTCTTTACCCAACAGCAACAGCAGAATAATCCCGCAGCTGCGCCGTACCAGTTTGTGGATCCGCAGAAAGGGTATGCTCCCTTCGCGGGCAACATACTTCCTATCAATAACCCTGTCGTTCAATATCTGAATGCAAATCCCAAGTATTATCCTCTGCCGAACCATGTTGCGACGGATGGCCTGGATCAGAACAACTACCAGGGTCCGACCAACGCCTTTGTGACCAACGATCAGGGCGATCTCAAGATCGAATATGACCCTCGAGCGGCAGATAAGATCACTGCCTTTTACAGCCAGGGTATTGCCACTGGTGGAAGTACGTCACAGCTTCCTATCACCTTCCCCATCTCCAATCGCTACCCGGATAAGATCGGTGGGGTTACCTGGGTTCACACGCTTTCCTCGTCCATCGTGAACGAAGCTCGCTTCGGGTTTACGCGCATTCGTTGGGACAGCAATATTCCGACGGATTCCACCGGAGCCTTTGGCCTGAATGGCAACTCCATTGTTGGCCTGCCGAGCGCCGCTCCACAACAGTTTGTTGGCTTCACCTATCAGAATCCCGGCGAAGTGACTGGCGTCGGTGATCCTGCGTCGCCGCAGCAGCTGCGGGATAACACGTTTAGTTTCCACGATGACCTTACCCTTCAGCGCGGCAAGCACCTCTTCACCGTGGGCGGGCAGTTTCTTCGCTATCAGCAGAACTTTACGCAGTACGGCAATGGCGGTCAGCTCGGTAGCTACGCCTTTAGTGGCCAGTACAGCTCTCCCCTTGGATCCCAACTGCAGTACGGACCCGCGGACTGGCTGCTGGATCGAGCGAACAACCAGGCGATTAGTCTTTCGAACGGCTTTTTCGGCGAGCGGCAGTATCGGGTTGCGGGATTCGTGCAGGATGACTGGAAGGTAAGCGACAAGCTGACCCTGAACCTTGGTCTCCGGTATGAGTTTGATTCCCCCTTTGTCGAGGTGCATAACCAGATCGCGAACGTGATCCTGAGTGGTCCTCAGCAGGGTCTGGTGGAGTATGCGGGTCAGGTGCCGGCTGGCGCACCGGCAGGCTCTTTGGTCTGTCCGAACCGGGCCTGCTATCAGGCGACGTACACCGAGTTCCAGCCGCGTCTTGGCTTTGCGTATCAGGCCACGCCGCGCTTCGTGCTTCGCGGTGGATATGGCACCACGAGCTTTCTTGAAGGCAACAGCGGTCTCGCGGCTAACGCACCCTTCATTACCTCCTTTTCATTGAACTCCACCGCACCGGTCTCAGCCACCAACCCTGGCAACTTCTTTGCCGAGACCAATGGTTTCCAGGTGGGCGCTGCGGGAGGGACAAGCAGCGCTAGTTTCACAGCCTATAACCAGAACTATCGGCAGGCTTATGTGCAGGAGTTCAACCTGAACACCGAGTACCAGCTGAATAACACCACCTCGGTACAGGTTGGATTTGTCGGTGAGCTAGGGCAGCGCTTGATCGACTACCGCAACGGCAATCAACTAACTCCTGCTCAGGCTGCGTCACTTACGGCTCTGGGTCTCACGACCAGCTCACCCATCGCGAGCATTCCTGTGCAGGACCGAGCTCCGCTGGCAAATCTGGTTGGTGAGAACGGCCAGGTCGAAACCTTCGACACTGAAGGCGTTTCAAGCTACAACGCCTTGCAGATGACCCTGCGCCACCGCGTCAGTAAGGGATTTCAAGCGACCGTGAACTACACGTATGCAAAGTCGCTAACGGATACCAACGGAAACTACGGAGCTTCGGGCTCAGCCGGTGTAAACGGCGTTCAGGATGGATATAACCTCTCCGGGGATTACGGTCCGTCGGAGTTGGATGTGCGCCACAATTTATCGGCCAACGGTGCGTATTCCATACCGTTTGGGCGTGGGCAGGCCTATGGCAGCCATGTGAACAAGGCTCTTGATCTTGTTGCCGGCGGCTGGACGGTTTCGTCTACCGTGATTGCCTTCTCCGGGCTTCCCGTTACGATCGTTTCGAACAACAACAGCAACACTGGTAGTTATGGCGCAGGAGCACGCGCAAATCACTATCGCAATTTGAAGATTGTCAATCAAAGTGTTGGACACTGGTTCGGTACTGACCCATCTGCTACACCCTGTTCCTCAACGGATAACGGTAGCTGTGCCTATGGCACCCAGTTGCCCAACACCTTTGGTACAGCGGCTACAGGTACGGAGCGGGCCCCGGGATTTGAGCAGATTGATACGTCACTCTTCAAAGACTTCCACATCACGGAGAACCATGTCATCGGTGTCCGGGCCTATGGCTATAACGTCTTCAATTTCGCAAGCTATAAGAATCCGAACAACAGTGTAAACAGCTCGAACTTTGGCCAGATCACGGATGTGCGCAATGGACCGCGCACTATACAGCTTCAGGCTAACTACACGTTCTGACCCGCTGGACGGATCATAAGGATCTCGAAGTTAGAAGTCCGGCAGATGTACCAAACAGAGCTTTGCGCGGGGTGTCTAACCCGTGCAAAGCTCTGTACCTTTTTCCGGAACGCAAGCTAACCCACTACCATCCTGGCCACTTCCATCGCGGCCTGCTCTACAAGGTCGCTTTGCCATGCAGGCTGGCGATGAGTCGCTGGACGTCGTGCGGGACAACCTGTCGGCGATCGCCGGCGGTGGTGTGGCGGGCGGAGCCGTGAAAGTGGCGGGCGCCGGTGGTGTTGACCAACGCAGCTGCGCCTTCGGCTCGCAGGCCGCCGCCGACGGCGATCTCGACACGGCTGCGGGCGAGGGTGACGAGCTGGGCTAGTGCCGCCGCGCCGGCGAAGACATTCTGGGCGCCGCCGGAGGTGAGGATGCGGCGACAGCCAGTTTCGATGACGGCTTCAAGGGCCTCTGAAAGCAAGGGTGTGACGTCAAAGGCGCGGTGGAAGGTGACCTCCAGCGGAGCGGCGAGCTCGACCAGCTCGCGTGTTCGCTTCACGTCGACGGTGTTGTCCGGATGCAGAAGACCGAGGGCGAATCCCTGGGCGCCGAGCTCGCGGGCATGGAGCAGATCTTCGCGGATGAGGCTGAATTCGCGGTCGCTGTAGACGAAGTCGCCGGCTCGCGGGCGAAGGAGAACGAAGATGGGGATGCCGCTGTGCTGGACGGCCTGGCGGATGAGGGCGTGACTGGGGGTCAGGCCTTCTATCGTCAGAGCGGAGCAGAGCTCGATGCGCGCAGCTCCGCTGGCTTTGGCCAGCAGACAGGCGTCGAGAGACTCGGCGCAAAGCTCGAAGACGATGTCCTGCACGGAAGAAAGCAAAATAGTCCTTCAAGAGGTACTGCAACAGATCGAAAGAAAGCGGAGCGGAGCGCGCCTGTAGATCGAATGCTGCTCAGGTGAGAGAGAATCTGCTCGCCGACTGACTGGATGCTCTGGAGTATCGCAGATGGCGAGCAGATGTCTACGAGGAACGAGCTGCCACGATGGTGGCGGGTCGTTCCTCGTTCGTCCGGAGGAGTGCTACAGGGTGAGCGACTTCGGGAACGAGGCAGGGTCCACGCCGAGCGTGGTGTTGGGCTCGGGACCCATGTCCAGCACGAGCGTGCCGCCCTGCGCGATCTCGCTGTGGTTGAACCAGACGCGCTGCTGAGGCTGGCCGTTGAGGGTGAAGGCCTGGATGTACTGGTGCGCAGGATCCTTGCGGTTGACCTTGATTTCGAGCGTCTTACCGCCCGCGAGTTGCAGGGTGGCGTGCTCGAACAGCGGGGAGCCGAGGATATAGTCGCCGCTCACGGCGTTGCAGGGATAGAACCCGAGGGCGCTGAGCAGGTACCAGGCGGACATCTGGCCAACGTCTTCGTTGCCCTGCATGCCATCGGGGTTGGGCGAGTACATGGTGTCGAGCAGCATGCGGGCACGGGCCTGGGTCTTGGCCGGTGCGCCGGCGTAGACGTAGAGGTAGGCGATGTGGTGCGAGGGCTCGTTGCCGTGGGCGTACTGGCCGACCATGCCGGCGATGTCAGGCGGAGCGTTCTTTGGCAGCGTGGAAGGCGCGTTGAAGAGGGCATCGAGCTTAATAATGAAGGGCTCGCGACCGCCGAAGAGGGCGATGAGGCCGGCGGGATCGTGCTGGATGCCGAAGGTGGTCTGCCAGGCGTTGGACTCGGTGTAGTCGCGATAGTCGTCGGTGTGGCCCATGTCGATGGGATCGAACGGCGCGGTGAACTGGCCGTTGTCGAGCTTCGCGCGCATGAAGGCGGTTCCCGGATCGAAGTAGTTTTTATAGTTGGTGGAACGTTTAGTGAGCATCGCAGCGTCGTCGGTCTTGCCGAGTTTTTTGGCGACGTGGGCGATGGCGAAGTCGTTGTAGCAATACTCGAAGGTCTTCGAGACGGACTCATCTTCCTTGTCGGCGGGGATGTAGCCCTTAGCGCGGTAGTAGCCGAGGCCGCGATAGTCGTCGACCATGGCGCGCTTCATCATGAGGGCGTAGGCCTTGTTCCAGTCGACGCCAGTGAAGCCCTTGTTGCAGGCTTCGGAGATGACGGAGGCGGAGTGGTAGCCGGTCATGCAGCCGGTTTCGCGGCCACCTAATGGCCAGACTGGCATGCCATCGGGGCTTTCTTCGGCCATACGCATCAGGCAGTTGACGAAGAGCGGGACCTTGTCGGCGTCGATCAGGGTGTAGGCCGGGTGGGCGGCGCGGTAGGTGTCCCAAAGTGAGAAGCTGGTGTAGTTGTGCTGGCCGGCGGGCAGGGTGTGAACCTGATTGTCCATGCCGCGGTATTGTCCATCGACGTCGTCGAAGAGGGTAGGCCCGAGCGAGAGGTGGTAGAGCGCGGTGTAGAAGACCTTCTTGTGAGCGTCGTTGGCGGTCTGGACCTGGATCTTCGAGAGCTGGGTGCGCCAGGCGGCGTGGGCCTGGGTACGGATCTTGTTGAAGTCCCAGGTATCGCACTCGGCGCGGAGGTTTTTGGCTCCGCCTTCGGCACTGGCGCCGGAGATGCCGACGCGGACGAGGATGGCTTCGTCTTTTTTGGTCTTGAAGTGCAGGACGGCCTTGAGGTTGGGGTTTGAGAGCTTCTGGCCGGCGGCGGGAACTGGAGTTTCCTGATTGTCGCTGTAGAAGACGATCTTTTCGGGGCGTTTGGAGGTTTCGAGGGTGAAGTAGAGCTTGCGGTCCGGCGCCCAGGCGGAGGTTTCGTGGCCGCCGGAGATGGAGGACGAGCTGACCATGGCGAGTTCGGCGGACTTGGTGCGCGACTTCTTGCCGCTGGCGTTGGCGTGCTTGAGATCGACGATGATCCAGGCCTGATCGCTCTGGGGGAAGGTGTAGCGGTGGAGGCCGGTGCGCTCGGTGGCGGTGAGTTCGGCGCGGACCTTCGGATCTTTGAGCAGGACGGAGTAGAAGCCGGGCTCGAGGACTTCGTCGGTGTGGTCGAAGCGCGAGCGATAGCCGGCGGTGGGGTTGTCGCGCGGACCGGCGTCGAGTTTGACCTCCCCGACACCCGGCATCACGAGGAAGTCGAGCAGGTCGGCGCCGCCGGTGCCGGAGAGATGGGTGTGCGAGAAGCCCATGATGGAGGTGTCGGAGACGTGGTAGCCGGAGCACCAGTCCCAGCCGTCGTTATAGGTGTCGGGCGAGAGCTGGACCTGGCCGAAGGGCATGGTGGCGCCGGGGTAGGTGTGGCCGTGGCCGCCGGTGCCGATGCGGGGATCGACCCAGAGCAGGGGATCGTCGTTCTTTGCGGTCTGCGGCGCGGCAGCGTGGGCCAGTTGAGGAAGTGTGGTGGACGCGACGGCGGCTGCGGCGGAGGCATGTTCAAGGAAACGACGACGGGAGAGCATAGGTACCTCGTACGGAAAGTTTGGCACCAGCGGGTCGGGGAGAGTGCGCGGGTAACGAGACTATTCTGCACGCTGCGATGGATCGCAGGCAAACGGAGGTGCGAGCAGGAGCTCGGTGGAGCCGGACTGTTTGCGGCGTAGCCGCGGACACCGGCCTGGCCAACCAGGAAGATGCCTGACTCCCGGATCGTTACTGTGTTGAGCGATACAGAATCTTTCGAGCTTCCAGAGGAGAACGATCTGGAGGAAGTTCGCCGTCGGTTAGTCCGGGCGATGTTCTGGGCGATGTTCAGGACGATTCACTTTGTAGGATGGCCGAGCGTGCTGGTTGGGGATGCCGCGAAGATCGAAGCTCCAGGGGAGGTATGTTTGCAGGAAGCGGAGGTGCAGGTGAACAGGACAGGACAGGGAAGCTCACGGCGGCAGATGCTGCGATGGACAGGAGCAATGGCGGCGCTGGCCGGGTTGGACGCGGTCGGGTCGGCCAGGGCAGCGGAGCCGGCACAGGACGGGTATGTGAATGCGCCGTGGGACATGCGCGGCGGTCGGCCGAAGCCGGCGGAGCGCAGGTTTCGCAGTGAGGCGGTGGAGCAGTTTCTGGTGGAGCGGGCGGCAAAGATCGGCGACGCGGAGATGCGAGCGCTGTTCAGTAACTGCTATCCCAACACGTTGGACACGACAGTAGAGCCGGGGACGTTTGAGGGCAAGCCAGACACGGCGGTATTGACCGGGGACATTCAGGCGATGTGGCTGCGCGATTCGTCCGCGCAGGTGTGGCCCTATCTGCCGCTAGCGAGCAAGGACAGGAAGCTGCGGGATCTGCTGGAAGGGGTGATCCGGCGGCAGGCGCGATGCATCCTGATCGACCCCTATGCGAACGCGTTTATGGCGGACCTGAGCCAGCCGCCGCTGGCGTGGAGCAGGACCGACAAGACGGTGCTGAAGCAGGGCGTGGGCGAGCGCAAGTGGGAGGTAGACTCGCTCTGCTACCCGGTGCGGCTCAGCCACGGCTACTGGAAGGCGACGGGAGATACGGGGCCGTTTGACGCGCGCTGGCATGACGCGATGAAGACGATCGTTGCCACATTTCGGGTGCAGCAGCGCAAGCACGGGCCGGGGCCTTACAGCTTTATGCGGGCGTCGACGGCTTCGACCGAGATGCTGCCGCTTGGTGGCTTTGGGAACCCGGTGAACCCAGTGGGGTTGATCTTCTCAGGCTTTCGGCCGTCGGACGATGCGTGCGTGTTTCCGTTCCTGGTCCCGTCAAACCTGTTTGCTGTCGTAAGCCTGCGGCAGATCGCCGAGATGGCTGGGGCGATTCTGCACGATGCGGCGCTTGCGAACGACGCGACGGCGCTGGCTGCGGAGGTGGATGCGGCGCTGCGAGAGCATGCTGTGGTCCAGACTTCGGCGGGGACGATCTGGGCGTACGAGGTGGATGGCTTTGGCTCGCAGCTGCTGATGGACGATGCGAACGTGCCGAGTCTGCTGGGGCTGCCGTACCTGGGTGCCGCGGGCCTGAGCGCCGCGCGCGGGAGTGCGGCAGACGAGAGTGCGGCCGATCGGGCCCTCTACGCGCGGACGCGGGCCTTTGTGTGGAGCGCCCGCAATCCGTACTTCTTTCAAGGAACGGCGGGTGAAGGGATTGGCGGGCCGCACGTGGGGCGAGACATGATCTGGCCCATGTCGCAGATGGTGTATGCGCTGACGAGTGACTCGGACGCGGAGATTCGCGGCGCTTTGACGATGCTGAAGGGCTCGGCGCGCGGCTTCGGGTTCATGCACGAGAGCTATAACAAGGACGACGCGAAGAAGTTCACCCGGCCGTGGTTTGCCTGGGCGAACACGCTGTTTGGCGAGCTGGTGGGCGAGCTGGCGGTGACCCGGCCGGGGCTAGTGGCATGACGGATCCGCCCGCTTCGATCGCGGCCACTTAGGCTTGCGTTGGGCTGGTAGGTGCGCAGGGTCTGGCTAACCTTTGAGAATCCGTAGATGTGATGCCAGACCGGGGCCGTTCAGACAGAAGTCGGCCCGGTCGCTCTAGTGACTGGCAAGCTCCTGTCGGCGGCCGATGAGGTGAGCTGGCGGGCGCGCCAGAGAGCGCCGAGGACAGGGTCGACGACGCCGGGCAGCGGCTCGAGCGTGGGGACGTCCTGCTGCAGGAGGGTGAGGATGCGGTCGCGCACCAGCGGCACGTGCTCGAGGATCGAGCCGGCGAGCGCAATGCGGGGCGTAAAGCCGGGTGTTCCCGCGGCGCTTTCGAGCACGCGATGGAGGATGATGCGCGCGACGCTGGCGAGGTCATCAGACTCCCTTTCAAGGACGCGGATCGCGACGAGGTCGCCAGCCGTTGCGTGGGTGACGACGAGGGGAGCCAAGCGGGACAGATCCGGCGGCGGCTGGCGATTGGCAAAGTCCACGAGGGCCTTGAAGTCCTCAAGCTGCCAGAGGTCAAGGATGGCTTGAAGCAGCAAGCTGGCACCGCTCTCGTCGTGCTCAAGAACGGCGGCGCGGAGGCCGGCCCGACCGATGCCGTATCCGGAGGCCTGGTCGGAGAGCGCGGGCCCCCACCCGCCTGCAGTGATGATCTCGCCCGAGGCGAGGCGGCCGGCGACGTTCGATCCGGTGCCGGAGAGCAGGAGCATCCCGGGCTGACCTCGGAAGGCGGCGTCAAGCGCGATCTCGACGTCGCCTGCGAGCAGGAAGGAGCCGGCAACGCGGGCTGCAAAGGCCTCGTGCATCCAGTCAACGACCAGAGGGACGGTGTAGCCGGCGGCGCCCACGCAGGTGGCCGTGACGTTGGACATGCTCTGGCCGGAGGTGAGGGTGAGTTCACTGAGGGCCTGATCGAGATTGCTGGCGGTGGTGACCGCATCGGCGCGCATCCGCTTGATGGTGCCGGTGACGGCGCGGGCGAGCTCGCGGTGGTCGTCGGCGAGTAGATATGTTGTGCGTGTGCCGCCTGCATCGACGGCAAGGAAGAGACCCATGCCCTTACTGTAAGCGAGGTCAAGCGGGATGTGGCGCGTACTGGCTGGGGTCAGGTGAGGCTCGCCGGGGGTGTGGATGCTTGTGTTGCGGCTGAGTGGGATCGAGGAAGCCGAAGGCCTTGCGGTCTCCCGCTTCGCCGTTGCGGGTGAGTTAGTTCGCCTGGCCGGCGGTCGAGCGAAGCGCCTGGGCGGTGGCGAGGCGGATCTGCTCGGCGACGGCGCTCTCGATAGTGGCACCGCTGGGTGGGGCGATGCGGTGAGCTGGGCGCACCCTGTGGGCGGCCTGCGGCTGATACGTCTTCGCAACCGGAGCGACGTAGCTTTGGGCGGAATTAGCTGCTGCGATGTAGGAGACAGGAGCGGCAAGCGGCGTGAGCGTCTCCTCCGCGGCAGCCACAATCTGAAAGCCGGTAGAGTTCGGCAGCTGGATGCTGGCCAAGGCCTGTGCTTTGAGGGTGTTGGCCGGGGTAGTGTGGTAGGAGGCGTCCAGCAGGCCGTAGCGGTTTACGGGAACGTGCAGAGATGTTCATCCGCGGTAACCATGCTGAGGAGAAAGGTTACCCACGAGGTGGAAATTAGTTACCCAGAAGGACGGGTGAAGGAAGACTGTTGGCCGGACGGAGATACGGGCTGAGGTCTTGGCGGCCAGATACAATCCGAGGACGATGATTGCTCACCTGCGCGGCCGGTTGATGGTGAAGTCTCCGAACCAGGCGGTGGTGGAGTGCGGCGGGGTGGGGTATGACGTCGCGATCTCGGTGGAGACGTTTGGGGCACTGCCGGCGGAGGAGATGGAGGCTAACCTCTTTGTTCACACGCATGTACGCGAGGACCAGATAGCGCTGTTCGGGTTTGCCGAGGTGCGGGAGAAGCGGCTGTTCGAGAAGCTACTGACGATCTCGGGAATTGGCCCAAAGCTTGCAATCACGGTACTGAGCGGGATTGCGACAGATCGGCTGATTGGTGCGATTCGGGCGCAGGAGCATGGCACGCTAACTAAGATTCCGGGAATTGGAAAGAAGACGGCGGAGCGTATCGTGTTGGAACTAAAGGACAAGCTCGACGATCTGGCGGTGGCGGCGGCGGAGGTTGGCCTGCGGCCGGCGGCGGCTGGGAGCCTTGGCCTGCACGGGGAGGATGCGGTGTCGGCGCTTGTCAATCTGGGGTATCCGCGGGTGGCGGCGCAGCGCGCGGTGGAGGCGGCGCTTGAGAAGGATGCGGGCAGTGGACGAGAGTTTGAGGTGCTGTTCCGAGCCGCGATGAACGCGATTCGGTAGTGTTTTGAGCGCTTTTTCGCTGAGGTTAAGCCGGGTTTGGATGAGGTTAAAGCGGTGTTTCGGCGAGGTTTTGCGAAGAAGCCGCTCCAGCCGTTGGTTTCGTGGAAAATGGGGGTCTCTAAGGGACCGAACACGTCGCTGCGCTCCGTGGTCAAAGGCGAAATGCGGGGGTTCCTCGGCTGCGCCTCGGAATGACAAACCAGATTTTGGGGCTGACGTATGGTTGGTCGAAGTACCGCTGCTGCATTTGCTTCAGGTGATTCGACTAGTCGTCGGCCTGGGTGGCGGCGAGGAGGGGGAGGATGTTGGTGGGGGTGTCTTCGAGGTGGAGGGCGGGGGTGGCGGTGGGGGCGTCTAGCTCGCCGACGTCGCGGAGGGTTCGGTTGATGGCGCGGGTGCGGGTGCCGAGGTCCTGGATGGTGTTCTGGACGGTGCCAACCTGTTTTTCCATTTTTGCCATGAGGAGCTCGAACTTGCCGAATTCGGAGCGGGTCTGGCCGAGGACCTTCCAGACCTCGTCGCCTTTTTGCTGGATGGCGAGCATGTGGAAGCCCATTTGAAAGGAGGAGAGGATGGCGGAGAGGGTGGCGGGGCCGGCGATGGTGACGTGGCACTTGGACTGGAGCTCGGCCTGGAGGCCCTCGCGGCGCATGACCTCGGCGTAGAGGCCTTCGGTGGGCAGGAACATGATGGCGTAGGGGGTGGTGACGGGCTGCTCGATGTATTTCTCGCAGATGCGCTTGCCTTCGGTGCGGATGGCGGCCTCGAAGGCGCGGCCGGCGGAGGCGATTTCGGTGGGGGATCCGGACTCGTAGGCGGACTCGAGGCGCTCGAAGTCTTCGCGGGGGAACTTGGCGTCGATGGGCAGGAGGGTTTCGCCGGAGTGGCCGGGAAAGCGGACGGCGAACTCGACGACCTCGTTGGTGCGGGGCTTGATGCGGGCGTTGCGGATGAACTGGGAGGGCGCGAGCATCTGCTCGAGCAGCATGCCGAGCTGGACCTCGGCGAAGCCGCCGCGGGATTTGACGTTGGTGAAGATACGGGAGAGGCCGTCGACGCCCTCTGACAGTTTGGACATTTCGCCGAGGCCGGAGTGGACTTTGGTGAGCTGGTCGGTGACCTGGCCGAAGGACTCGGTGAGGCGGGTGTGGAGGGTGGCGTGAAGTTTTTCGTCGACGGTGGCGCGCATGGCTTCGAGACGTTCGGAGTTGGTGGCGGTGAGGTGATCGAGGCGTTTTTCGACGGTGAAGCGGAGGGTCTCCTGGTGGGCGGCCTGGGCGGCGCCGAGCTCATTGAGGCGGGTGTGCAGGGCCTCGCGGGAGTCGCCGTGAGTGCGGTTGGCCTCCGCGATGAAGTGCACGAGGCGTTGATTGATGGCGTCGAGATCCTGCTTGACGGCGTAGCGGAGGGCCTCGGCGGCGGCGGTGGTGTCGGCACGATGGGCGCCGAGGGTGCTGGCGGAGTGATCGCGGTGGTCGGCGAGGTGGGTGGTGAGGGTACCGCCGAGGTGCGAGAGGATGCGGGTGACCTCGTCGCGGAGATGGACGGCGGACTGGCTGATGGCGTCGCGATGGGTCTGGGCGTCGGTGGCGGCGTCGCGGCGGGTGGCGGCGAGTTCGGCGTGGACGGAGGCGACGGTGTTGTGGAGGGCGGCGTCGAGGGTGTCGAGGCGAGCGGCGGTGGTGGCTTCGAGGCGCGCGAGGTGGGAGGGAAGGGTGTCGGCGAGTTGGAGCAGGCGGGGGTCTGTCGATGAGGGCGCTGGTGCGGCGGGTTTGCGGAGGAAAAGCGCGAGGACGGTGAGGAGGGTAGCGGCGGTAAGGAGGAGGAGGGCTGTGAGCATTCGCGTTCTCTTCGCCCTAGGATACATGGGAGCGGAGCGATGAAGGGGGTTCTTCTGGCTGGTTGAAGGAAGCGCGTGGGATGCGGGGGGTACGGGGTGCGGGAGAGAGCTGCCAGGGGAGGCTCGGCTTAGTTGCAGTTGCGCAGAGCCTCGGCGAGTCTTCCGAGTTTGACGGCGGATGGGGAGGAGTTGTCTTCAGGAGAGTAGGGCGGCGCGAATGTGGGTTGCTGGCACTGCAACGAGCTTGACTGCCGAGAACTGCGTTTGTCGTTATTGATCGTTTGCCTTGCATTCTGCGGGCGGACAGGGCTTTCTCCAACCTCTTGAGGTGAAGTCAAGTGAGCGTAGGAAAATCTCACCTCACCTGGGCAGCAGACCGGCCGACTGGTACGTCTTGATGGTCTCGTCGTAAAGTTTGAGATCGGCGCGAGCCCTCGCCGTGAGTTGAGCTCCAGCGATCGCAGCAAAGATTGCACGGGCTCTTTGCTGGC
>CAXSEC010000027.1:0-5281 GCA_964236325.1 uncultured Acidobacteriaceae bacterium
GAGGATGGCGGCTTTCAGCTGCTGCCGCTATCGACGGAGGTTCTGATTGAGTCAACGCGGCTGCCGGGTGAACTTCATCGCGATCCGGCTGACCGGATGCTGTTGGCGACGGCTATGGCGCACGACCTGACGCTGGTGACGCGGGACAAGGCGCTGGTGCGGTATGGGAAGCAGGGGTTTGCCAAGGTGATCAAGCGATGAGGGAGTTTGTGGTGCGGGATAGTGCGCTGCTGGAGGCGCCGATTGGGCGGTGTTTTTTGCTGTCGACATCGATTGACCTGGTGCAGCGGACGCTGGGGATGCGGCCTTCGGCGAAGGAGTCGAAGAAGGCCGCAGGGATGATTGAGGCGGGCGATCAGCTGGTGTGGCGGGGATGGAAGTTTGGGCTGCCGGCGATGCACGAAACGCTGATCACGGCGTACGACCGGCCGAACCACTTTCAGGACACGATGGGGCGAGGGCGATTCGCTCGGTTCCAGCACGATCACTGGTTTGAAGCAGGGCCGGGTGCTGCCGGGAACGAGGCAACGGAGCTGCGGGACGAGGTGCGATTTGCGTTGCCGCTGGGATGGGCGGGGGCGATGGTTGGGCGGTGGATCATGGCGCCGTACGTGCGGGCGCTGGTGCGGCGGAGATTCGCGCTGTTGAAGCAGGTGGCCGAGGGCGAGGAGTGGCGGCGGTATCTGCCGGAGCTGAGCACGCAGACACCAGGCGCGGCGTGAGCTGGCGATTGACGGCGAGTCCCTGCGCGAGCTGACGCATCTCACGAAGACAGAGGTGCGCGCGATGAAGGCTGTGGTGATTCACAAGTATGGTGGACCGAGCGAGCTGAAGTGGGAGGACTTTCGGGATCCGGCGGTTGGGGCGGGCGAGGTCCTGGTGAAGACCGCGGCGGCGAGCATCAACCCGGTGGACTACAAGATGCGCAGCGGTGAAGCGAAGGAGCGATTTCCGGTGGAGTTTCCCGGGGTGCTGGGACGGGACGTGTCTGGCACGGTGGCGGCGGTGGGTGAGGGCGTGGTGACTTTTGTCGAGGGCGATCGTGTGTTTGCGCTGGCAAAGCAGACCTATGCGGAGCTGGTGGTGGTGAAGGCGGAGGAGTTAGCGACGATTCCGGAGACGCTGGATATTGTGGATGCCGCGGCGCTGCCGCTGGTGCTGCTGACGGGCGAACAGCTGATGATGCGCGGGGTCAAGCCGGAGAAGGGATGGACGGTGCTGGTCGCGGGGGCGATCGGCGGCGTGGGGCGGACGGCCGTGCATGTGGCAAAGCAGGCGGGCGCGACGGTGATCGCGGGCGTGAAGAAGGGCCAGATGGACGAGGCGAAGAGCCTGGGCGCAGACCAGGTGCTGGCGCTCGACGACCAGGAGGCAATGGGGGCGCTTGGATCTGTGGATGGCGTTGCGGATGCGGTTGGGGGGAAGACGGCGGAGCAGTTGCTGAGCAAGGTCAAGCAGGGCGGGGTGTTTGCGTCGGTGCTGGGGCCGCCAGCGAACGCGGCCATGCATCCGACGGTGCGGGTTGCGCCGATCGTGGCGGAGCCCAATGTGAAGACGCTGGAGCGGCTCGCGGAGGATGTTGCGGCGGGACGGCTGCAGATCCCGATCGATCGCATCTTGCCCATGAGCGAGGCGGCGGAGGGGCAGCACGCGGCGGAGAAGGGCGGCATCGGCAAGGTGCTGCTGCTGGCCACATAAGCGGCGGTATGAAGTGCGATTCATGCCTTGAAGGTGCTGCATGACGCATCCGCGCGTCTCACCAAAGAGCGTGTATGGAGATGATGCAGACGATTCGCGTGAACGTGATGATCCGGGCTCCGGTCGAGCGATGCTTTCAGCTTGCCTTGAGTGCGGAGCTGGCGCGTGACGCGATGGACGGATGGCGAACGGAGAGCGAGGCAGAGGAGCGGCGGACGCTTGGCTTTGGCGACACGCTGCAATGGGGAGCGCAGCGGAAGATTCGCGCGATGGGGCGCTTTGTTGAGACGATTACGGGGCTGCGGGCGCGCACGCTGGTGCGGCGATCGTATGCCGGTCCGCAGTTCGCGTGGGGCGAAGGGGAAGAGCACCTGGCGGCGATGGATGACGGAACGCGGATGCGGCACGAGATCCGATTTCGGGGCCGGCCGGGGCTGTTTCGGCGATGGCGCGAACGGCGGCTGCGGCTGGCTATCCAGCACATGATGTTGACGCGAGGCGACTTCTTAAAGTCGGTCGCGGAAGGTGCGGGATGGCGGCACTATCTGGGGGGAGAGGCTTTGCCGGAGGTTCGGCGGCACGGCTGATGGGCAGACGGTGGCTGCCGCGACTTGAAGTAGATAGATGCGCGGTCGGTAGGACTCAGCGTTTGCGGAAGGCACGACGGATGGAGTCCAGGCGGCTGTCGGTTGCGGGTTGACCGTCGACGCCGGGGTTGGAGCTGATGTTGCCGCGGGTGTCAGGATCGTCGGGGAGCTCGGGCTCGAGGGGCTGCGGTGCACCTGATGGAGGCTTGGGTGGGTGATCGGGGCCACGCCGATTGAGATCCTGGGATCTGTAACCGGACTGGTTGCGAACTGCACTTCCCTGCCGAGAGTCTCCCTGGTTGCGAGCTGTGCCTGGACGGCGGGTGGGTGGATCGAAGCGTTCGGGCTCGGGGGTCTGACCTGCGGGATAGAGAACGACGAAGCGGCGCGGACCGAGGCCGGAGGAGGCTGTGGCGAGGCCTGACGGAAGGAGCGCCAGGTGCAGCAGGCGGCGCTCGCGAGAGTTCATCGGGGCGAAGAGGTAGGGCTTGCCGGAGGTCTGGACGGTGGCGATTGCGGCGTCAGCAAGACGAGCGATGGCGGCGTCGCGATCTGCCTTGAAGCCAGCAGCGTCGAAGGAGAGCTGTTCCGCCTGGTCGGGCTCAAGGCGAAGGATCGCAGCGGCGAGACTTTCGAGGGCGTGGAGAAGTTCGCCGTTGCGCTCCAGAAGGAGCGGGGTATCCGGACCGGAGAGAGTGACCTCTGTACGCGGGGGCTGGGAGCCGGCGGGATCTGCGTCGCGGGTCGCGATAGCGTACTCGAGACGCAGGCCACCGGAGCCGCGAAGCGCTTCCAGGAAGCTAGTGAGCGACGGGTTGGCAGGGCCGGTGGGCGTCATGGCAGGGAGGTGGGCGGGTGATGCGGTTATGACAGTTCGTAATGCTTATGGCGTGCATTGGTGAATTGAAGGACATTTTCGTCCGCGCGAAAGGTATGGACGAAAGCGCCTTGCCGGACAGCTTCCGGGAGAGATGCGTCTAGCGTTTCCCCTGGATCGTTTTGACAGAGGGCCTGGCTGCGGTGGCTGGATTGAGGCCGGCCTTGCGGCTGGCGCGGCGGGCCGCGATCTCGCGCAGTTCGCGGCCAAGGGCGGTGCGGTTCATAACGGCCTGCTGCGCGATGCCGATGAGGTTGCCGACGGACCAATAGAGGGCGAGGCCGGCGCCGTAGTTCCAGGTCATGTAGCCCGAGACGGCGGGCATCATGAAGGCCATCATCTTCTGCTGCTGCGGATCCACGCCGGGTGAGGGCGTGTAGTACTGCACGAGGAACTGCGAGACCACCATGACGATGGGCAGGATGTGCCAGGGATCGGCAGCGGAGAGGTCGGGGATCCAGGCCCAGTGGGCGTGGCGAAGCTCGACCACTTTGGGCAGCATGCCGAAGAAGGCGAAGAGCAGCGGCAGCTGGATGAGGGTCGGGATGCAGCCGCCGAACATGTTAACGCCATTGTCTTTCTGGAGCTGCATGATCTCGGCGTTCATCTCGTTGCGCTTGGGATCGGTGACCTTGAGGTCCTTGTAGCGGGCCTTGATGGCGTCCATCTGCGGCTGGATGCGCTGCATCTTGAGGCCGGACTGCATGGTCTTGACACGCAGCGGGAGAAGCACGCCGTTGATGATGATGGTCAGGATGACGATCGCCCAGCCCCAGTTGGAGGCGATGTGGGCGTGGATGAACTGCAGCGCGAGGAAGAGGTATTTGCCGATGACGCCGAAGAAGCCGAACTCCAGCAGAGGGCCGAGCGTTACGGAGTTATTGGCGGCGTGAACATTCTTGAGGACGTTGACCAGCTTGGGGCCGACGAAGATCCGGGTGCGGACGCGGCCGGAGGTATCGCCGATGGCGGCGCCGAGCAGCGGAACGTTGATGGTTGCGCCCTTTGCGGCGTCGTTGGCAGGGACGCCGTGGCCGAGGCCATTCCTGCGGAAGTCTTTGGGGACGGCGAGGTCGTCGCGCAGGGTGACGAGCGAGGCGGTGGCGGCGTTCTCGGGAAGGAAGATGGCGGCAAAGTAGGTGTCGCTGACGCCGGCCCAGTCAAAGGGGGCATTAAGGGTAGCGCCGCCGGCGATCTTCTTAGGGGCATCATGCGCTTCCCTGCCGCTCGCAAAGGTATCGAGCTGCGTGCTGGCGTAGGCCTGGGCGTTTTCCTGGTCGCCGAAGCCGCCGGGCCAGCTGAGCAGGGCGCGAATGGGGGCGCCGTTGCGGGTGACCTCGACATCGGCGTGGAGGACGTAGGTCTCGTCGAAGGTGAAGGACTTGGTGACGTGCGTGGTGCCGTCGGAGAACTCGAAGGAGAGATTGTTGGGGGCGCGAAGGTCGCCGGTCGCCGACGGGACGTACATGGCGGTCTTGAGGCCGGCGGTCAGGGCGGGATCGTAGGTAAAGAGCGAGAGCGGGTAGCCGAACTTGCGCGCGGCCTGCTCGTGGACGAGATCGAGGGGCTTGCCGTCCGAGTCCTTTTGCTGCTTGAGCAGCCAGGAGGTGACCTGCGCGCCCTTGTTCGAGAAGGTGATGCGATAGAGCTCGTTCTCGACGGTGGTGGTGGCTTCGACGGGTGCCTGGACAGTTGGCAGCGTGCCGGAGCCTGTGGGCGGAGCGGTCTCACCGGCATTGCGAAGAAGCTGTGCCGAGGGCTGCGGAACGCCGGCGGCGGTCGCACTCTGGCTGGCGGAGGCTGGCGGGTTGGGCGACGCGGTCTGCGGGTTGTGCTTTGCGCGGTAGTACTGCAAGCCGGTGAACACCACGACCATGACAAGCATCATGAGGAGCAGGTTGTTGTTGCTGCCCTGCGCGCCTTGTTGATTGGGATTTTTGAACTCTGCCAAGCGGGTCGCTTCCTATCTAAGACGGCTGGAGGATTGCTCTCTGCCGAGATGGCCACAACGTGCACCGACTTCCATGGTAAATGCTTCTATGCGGCCGGCTTCAGGGCTTTGCCCGGGCGGGTGGAACGGGATCAAGGCCGCCTGCCGACCAGGGATGGCAGCGGCTCA
>CAXSEC010000027.1:5381-25486 GCA_964236325.1 uncultured Acidobacteriaceae bacterium
GCGGCTTTCTGAACGATGCGGAAGATGCCGGCGATCTCGCGATTGAGGTGGGCGAACTCGAGGGTGAGCACGGAGCGGCGGGGATGGAGGATGACGTCGACTGGGGCCGAGAGCAGAGGAAGATTGGCGACGACGACAGCGCGAAGGCGGCGCTTGATGCGATTGCGGTCGTGCGCTTTACCGAGGGCCTTGGGCACGGTGAGGCCGATGCGCGGGCCGGGGGTGTCGGACCGGCGATCGGCAGGTCGCGGCGCGAAGAAGTACGCCATCTGCTTGGTGTACTGCTTGCGGCTGCGCGCGTAGGCGTGCTGGTAGTCGGCGTGCTTGCGCAGGCGGTGCGGCATGGGCATGGCTGCACCTATCGTAGACCGTGCGGACCGGCGAGACAGCGGGTGCCGTATAGTTCTGCGCATGACCTCTGGGCTTTGCGCATGACTCCCGGATCGCTCGCTCCTGACGCGCTGGACCGGCTGTTCTCACTTGGCGGCGCGGTGGTGATGCCGTGCTGGCTGCTGCTTCTTTTTGTGCCGAGCTGGCGATGGACGCAGCGGCTGGCAACGTTTGTGGCGCCGCTGCTGCTGGCTCTCGCTTACTTTTTTCTGCTGCTAGGAGCGCACGCGCCGCCGGGCGCCGGCTTTCGCTCGCTGGCTCAGGTGGCTCTACTGTTCAGCGTGCGGCGCGCTCTGCTGGCGGGATGGCTGCACTACCTGGCCTTCGATCTGTTTACCGGCGCGTGGGAGGCGCGGGACGCCGTGCGGCTGGGGATCTCGCGATGGCTGGTTGCGCCATGCCTGATGCTGACGTTTCTCTTCGGACCGGCCGGGCTGGCGTGCTATCTGTTGCTGCGACTGGCGATGCGGCGGCGGGTCGGAGCGGCGATCGAGAGCGAGGCCGCATGACGAGCGTGCAAGAGCAGCCGTGGTGGCGAGCGTGGACATGGCAGGGGGAGAACCGCGGGCTGATGTTTGGCGCGTGGTGGAACGCGGTGCTACTGATCGCGAGTCTTGTCGCGCTGCCCTTTGACCGGCGGCTGATCCTGGGGCTCAACCCGTGGATCAAGCCGATGAAGTTCGAGATCTCCCTGATCGTCTATTCGCTGACGCTGGCGCTGCTGTTCCGCGTGCTGAGTGAGGGTGGGCGATGGCAGAGGCAGCGGCTGCGCATGAGTTGGGGTATTGGGATTGCGGCGGCCGTCGAGATCACGTTGATTGCGCTGCAGTCGGCGCGTGGCGTGACCTCACACATGAACTACACGAGCCCATTCAACGGCCTGCTGTTCTCGGTGATGGGCGTGTTTATCACGTTGAATACGGTGCTGCTAGCGCAGCTGCTGTGGCTGTTCTGCGTGGCGCGGCTAACTCGGCCGCCGGCCGAGGTGTGGGGGATTCGGCTGGGCCTGGGGATGCTCCTGGCAGGGAGCCTGGAGGGCGTGTGGCTGGTGATCCACGGAGCGCATACCGTGGGCGCGCGGGATGGCGGTGCGGGTCTGCCATTCTTGAACTGGAGCACGGCACACGGCGATCTGCGCGTAGCCCACTTCTTCGCGCTACACGCGCTACAGCTGCTGTGGGCGGCGGGATGGACGCTGGGGCGAACCCAGCTCTCGGCGAGAACGGCTACGGCGGCAACGATGATGGTTGCGTCGCTCTACGCCATAGGGGTGTGCCTGCTCTTTGCCCAGGCGATGGCGGGCCACGCGCTGCTGGCTTTGCGCTGAAGCGTCTCGCTGGGCGGATGCGAGAGCAGCACGCGAAGATTGGAGCATCTGGCGGTGCAGGGCGCTAGTCCTATGCGGTCTTCTTCGAGAGAAGATGGCAGGAACGGGCGCGGCTTTCCTTGCACCTAAGGGAAGGGGTTAGTCGCGGAAGCCTGCGGAGACGGCGATCTTGTGACGGCCCTTGGCGCGGCGGCGGTTGAGTACAGCCTGGCCGGCTTTGGTCTTCATGCGAGTGAGAAAGCCATGGGTCTTGGCCCGGTGGCGGCGGTTTGGCTGAAAGGTGCGCTTGGGCATGGTGCGGAACTCCTGCTCATCGGATGGAAAGGATGCGAAAGCGAGCCCGGATCCGGAGCGATCTTTTTGACCTGTTGCAACGATCTCTGAGTATACCTGAGCGGGCCGGCGACGCCAACGAACGTGTTGCCACGAGAATGCCGGTTAGTGCTCACCGGGGGCGGTGGCGTTGCTTCTTCGAACAATGAATTTGGATCTCGACTGCAATCTTCACAGGGATTGGTGCAAGTCGATTTTCCTGTGACGCAACAGGCAAATCCATCGTGTCGATCATGCTACTATCGACTCCGTTTCGCATGGTTGTTCTGTGTCGTTCCGAATCCCGTTTGCTGGGCGGCGACATGGGCTATGCGGCCTTCCGTCGGTGGATAAGACGGGGTGCTCCAGATCAGTCTCGCAGTACATCCCTACCTGCCCGGTGAGGCGGGAGCGGAGATCTGTTTTCTTCGGTGCAAACCTGCGCCGCCCTGCCGTTTTCCGGTCTGGCGAAGCGATACCAGTCGAAAGGGAAGTTGCGTAATGTCCTTTGTTCCTACGGCGACCGCCGTTCTGTCTCATCACTGGGTGCGCATCCTTGCGGCACTCGAGAAAAAGATCAATCGCCAATCGTTCGAGACGTGGTTGAAGCCGACGCGGCACTCGCGGGTGGAGGGACGAACGCTGTATGTGCGCATCCCGTCTACCGACTTCGCGCATGTGGGGGAGCGGTATGGCGATCTGATTCTGGAGGCGATCGACAATCTGGGGCTGGAGATCGACGACGTAAAGTACGAGACGCCGGCGCAGGATCCGGCGGCGCCCAAGGTCCGCGAGGATGGTGGCTTTGCTCCACTGCCGAGCCACAGCCCGAACGCGCCGCGGCCGAGCGGAAGCCAGACGGCGCATGGTGGTCGAAACGGGATGGGGACGGTGCCGGGGCCGGAGCAGGCTCGCTTTGACTGGAGCACGGCCTCACAGCTGAATCCCAAGTACCAGTTCGAGGCGTTTGTGATCGGCAGTGGTAACCAGTTCGCTATGGCGGCGTCGCAGGCTGTGGCGGAGAGGCCATCGAAGGCCTACAACCCGCTGTTTCTTTATGGCGGCGTCGGCATGGGAAAGACACATCTCATGCACGCCATCGGGCATGACGTGAAGCGCCGGCAACCGCATGCGCAGATCAGCTATGTGAGCGGTGAGAAGTTCACCAACGAGATGATCGACTGCGTGCGCTACCAGAAGATGACCAGCTTCCGCGACCGGTTTCGCACGGTGGACGTGCTGCTGATCGATGACATTCAGTTCCTGGCGGGCAAGGAGCGAACGCAGGAGGAGTTCTTTCACACCTTCAACGCGCTGCACGAGAGCATGAAGCAGATCGTGATTGCGAGCGATCGGCCGCCGAAGGAGCTGGCGGACTTTGAAGACCGGCTGCGCAGCCGCTTTGAATGGGGACTGATTGCGGATATCCAGCCGCCGGACCTTGAGACCAAGGTGGCGATCCTGCAGAAGAAGGCGGAGAGCGAGCACACGCAGCTGCCGACTGATGTGGCGATGTTTATCGCGTCGAATGTGCGGACGAACGTGCGTGAGCTCGAAGGGGCGCTGGTGCGGCTGATCGCGTGGTGCAGCATGCATGCCGTCGAGATCACGCTGGCGGTGACGCAGCAGTGTCTGAAGCAGTTCATTGACACGCAGGTGCGGAAGATCTCGATCGAGGCGATCCAGCGTGCGGTGGCAGAGCAGTTTGGCATGCGGGTGGCGGAGCTGAAGCAGAAGAACAACGCGCGGCAGATCGTGGTGCCGCGGCAGATTGCGATGTACCTGGCCAAGCAGCTGACGGAGGCGAGTCTGCCGGAGATCGGTCGGCAGTTTGGCGGCAAGCACCACACCACGGTGATGCACTCGATATCGAAGATCGACGAGCAGCGCCGAACGGACAAGGATCTGGGCCGCATGGTGAACAAGCTGATGGAGACGCTGGGATAGGGCGCCCTTTATCGCGAAGAGATGCAAGAAGCAGGAGTCCTCTCGTGGGGCTCCTGCTTTCTTTATGTGCGTTGGCGGGCACTGAAGGATTGGCCGGGCGTTCGTGAACTCGGGTGGGCGTGCATTACAACGGGCTGAGTCACACCTGTCGCGACCGCCCGGTTTTCCTTTAGCTCGGATCGTCTGCTGTGAAAAACTGTGCCTAGGTAAGTAATACGAACAATGGGGTTTAGGCAGCGGATCAACGAAAGCAGCAAGACTTTCTCATGGATCCGAGAGGCTGGCTGTGCAAGAGACGGATAGGGTGGACGGAACCGCGGAGAATAGCTGGATTGTCCTCGGCGTACGACTTTTGAGGGACAGGTTCTCGAAATCAGGAAGACCAGCTATCAGTTGTCATCTCTACGGGTTAGAGCGCGGATGCAGATTTCCACAAGCAACGACTACTACTTCTATTCTTTCTCTTTTTAGAGCTTCTAGTCTTAGAAGCAGTCGCGGACAGCAGGCAGAATGTGCAGCCGGACAGTCTGGTCGTGTTCGCACAGAAGCGGCCCGGCTTTCCACAAAGAATGGCCCGCAGGGAGCAGGGTCTGGACCCTAGAATCAGGCCAGGGCGTGGTGCGGGGCGCAGGTACACTGAGGTGGCCGTTTGGGTGTAGAGTTTGCTCCAGACCCCGACTATTGCAGCCCCCTTGGAGACCGACGATGCCTGTGACAACCGAAGAGCCCGAGATGACCGCAACGCCCGCTTCTACTGGCAACCTCGAGATCACGGTCTCTCGTGCGGAGTTGCTGCGGGAGCTGACGGCGGCGCAGAGCGTCGTCGAACGCAAGACGACGATTCCCATCCTTTCGAACTTTTTGTTTGAGGCGGCGGGCGATACGTTGACGATCACGGCGACTGATCTCGATCAATCCTTGCGAACCAGCTGCCCGGCGAAGGTGAAGAAGCCCGGTGCGTGTACGATTCCGGCGCGGAAGCTGTACGACTACATCAAGCTGCTGCCGGACGGCGAGATCTCGATCAAGCTGATGGATAACCACTGGGTGCAGATCCGTGCGGGGCGATCGAATACGAAGATGGTGGGGATGGCGCGGGCCAACTTCCCGCAGGTGGCGGAGTTTCCTGAGACTGGTGGGTTCAGGATTGCAGTGGCAAGCCTGCGCAGCATGGTGGCGAAGACGATCTTTGCCATTTCGAACGAGGAGAGCCGCTACACGCTGAACGGTGCGCTGCTGGTGCTGAAGGCGGAGAGCATGGCGATGGTAGCAACGGACGGGCATCGACTGGCGCACATCGAGAAGACAGGCGAGACGCAGGAGGGGATTTCGGGCGAGAAGAAGACGCTGATCCCGCGCAAGGCGCTGAGTGAGTTGCAGGGGCTGCTCTCGAATACGGAGGCGGAGACGCTGGAGTTTGCGGATGACGAGCAGACGCTGTTCTTTCGCATTGGCGGAAGGGTGCTGACCAGCCGCAAGCTGACCGGACAGTTTCCGAACTATGAGGCAGTGTTGCCGCGGGACAATAACAAGTTTGTGATTGTGCGGAGCGAGGATCTGATGGGATCGATCCAGCGCGTTGCGCAGTTTGCCGATGAACGGTCGGGGGCGATCAAGATTCGGCTGGAGCAGAATGAGCTGAAGCTTTCAAGCTCGTCCACGGACGCGGGAGAGTCTGAGGATACGATCGAGACGCCGTACAACTATGACCCCCTGGTGGTGGGGTTCAACTCCTCGTATCTTATTGATTTCCTAAAGGCTATCGGAACGACGGGAGAGGTTCGGCTGGAGTTCAAGGATGCGCAGTCGGCGGGGCAGATGCGGCCGGAGGATGGGTCGGAGGATGTGACGTACCGGTACATCCTGATGCCGATGCGAATTTGATCATCTGCCTTCGAGCGACTGCACGGTTGGCGGACCTGTGCGGAAGCTTTGGAGTTGCTAACCTTTAGAGGGAGCTGGGCTTAGGCCTGGCTCTTTTGTGTTTTTGGCAGTCTTTTGGCAGGTGAGTTGCAAGTGTAGTGGTAGAGCGGCGGTCTGGGGAGTCTGTCGCTCTACCCGGCGCCTGCGGGGTCCTGTTCTTTATGCGGGACTCCGCGGTGCGAGGCACAGTAGGGCCGTGTTGGTGCCTTTTTCGGGGTTGTTTGGGGCACAAAAGCCGTGGTTTCGCCGAGGTTAAGGCCACTTTCGCGGAGGTTGTGTTTGTAGGGAGTGTTGGGGCGAAAATAGACTGCGAGCGAGGGGAGAAAAGATCTTCCTTCGACGACTGGAGTTTTCCTCTGCGGACCTGGGTGGGTGACCCGCACACGTAAGTAAGGTGAGTCATCAAGCTGCAATAGTTCGGTGCTAGGTTGCTCGAAGTAATAACTCTCCGGTGAGGCTTCGAGATGCCAGTTGACCGCCGCTCCTTTCTCCAGATACTCAGTGCCAGCGCTCTTTCTGCCGCGTTTCCCGAGAGCATTGCGCGGGCGCTCGAGATCCCGGCAAACAATAAGACCGGGACGCTGGCCGACGTCGAGCATATTGTCTTCATGATGCAGGAGAACCGAGCCTTCGATCACTACCTGGGCACGCTCAAGGGCGTTCGCGGCTTTAGTGATCCACGTGCGGTCAAGCTGCATGGCGGCAACTCTGTCTTCTACCAGCCTGCCGCTGCCGGGGTGCCGGAGCCCTATGTGCTGCCGTATCATCCGACGGCCGCCAATCTGGGGCTGCAGTTTATTGAAGATCTGGAGCACGACTGGACGACCACGCATGTGGCCTGGAATGCGGGCAACTGGGATCAGTGGGTGCCGGCCAAGACGCCGCTGACCATGGTCCACCTGACACGCTCGGATATTCCCTATCATTTCGCGCTGGCTGATGCGTTTACTGTGTGCGACGCTTACCACGCCTCGCTGCTGGGACCGACCGACCCCAACCGATACCACATGTTTACGGGCTGGGTGGGGAACAATGGTGAGGGAGGGGGTCCGGTGGTGGACAACGCCGAGGCTGGCTACAGCTGGTTGACCTTTCCGGAGGTTCTTCAGGATGCGGGCATCAGCTGGAAGGTCTACCAGGACATTGGTACGGGGCTTAATGCAGCGGGTTCGTATGGCGACAGCACGGACGCGTATGTAGGCAACTACGGTGACAACTCATTGCTGTACTTCAACCAGTACCGGAATGCCTCGACCTCCAGTCCTCTCTATGAGAGGGCTGTCACCGGGACTAACGCCTCGGTCAGCGGCACGATCTTTGATCATTTCCGAGCGGACTGCAAGAACAACACGCTTCCGCAGGTCTCCTGGGTGTGTGCGCCCGAGGCATACAGCGAGCACCCCAACTGGCCAGCCAACTATGGCGCCTACTATGTCTCGCAGATTCTCGACGCGTTGACTGCGAACCCAGAGGTCTGGAGCAAGACCGCGTTCTTCATCATGTACGACGAGAATGACGGCTTCTTCGACCACATGGTTCCACCCACACCACCGCAGGATGCGTCGCAGGGGCTCTCAACCGTTCCGATCACCAATGAGATCTTTCCCGGCGCCGTGGACGCGACCTCAGGGCCGTCGCCGGCCGGGCCCTACGGTCTGGGAGCGCGTGTGCCCATGTTTGTCATTTCGCCCTGGACCAAGGGCGGATGGGTCAGCTCAGAGGTGTTTGATCACACCTCGCTGATCCGCTTTGTCCAGGCGCGCTTTGGAACCACGGCCGCGCCGCTGACCGACCCGAACATTACTCCGTGGCGGAAGGCTGTCTGTGGTGATCTGACCTCGGCCTTCAACTTTGCCACACCGAATGACGCCACCGTGAGCCTGCCCAGCACCGCTGCCTACATACCGCCGAACAACGAGCGGCAGACGGTGAGTTATATCCCCTTGCCGCCAGCTGTCCAGACCATGCCGGTACAGGAGGCCGGCACGCGGCCGGCTCGCGCCGTTCCATACAGCATCAACGCAGTGGCCACAGCCGATTTGGCGGCTGAGATGCTGTCGTTGGTGTTTTCGAACACAGGTGCGCGGACAGCCGTGTTCCAGGTTCGATCCGCAAATGCCCTGCAAGCGCCGCGCAGCTACACCGTGAGTCCGGGTCAGACGCTTAGCGACACGTGGGCGTTCGCGGCCGACGGGGTGGCTGCCTACGATCTATCGATCTATGGACCGAACGGCTTCTTCCGCCACTATCGAGGCGGAGTTCTCGCCCTAGCAGCGAATAACCTCGAGAGCAAGGTGGTCTATAAAGTTTCGGCTAACAGCGTGACGCTGGTCGTGAAGAACACAGGCTCTGAGCGCGCCACCGTCATCCTTGAGAATGTGTACAGTGGCCAATCTTCGACCCACGTGCTCTTGAGTGGCGCCAGCTTCAATACTTCCGTTGCTCTTGCCAATTATTTCGGCTGGTACGATCTCAGGCTCACGGTGGAGGATGATTTAACCTTCCAGCAGGAGATCGCGGGCCACCTGGAGACCGGCAAGGCCAGCATCACTGACCCAGCTATTAGCTGACGGTTGCTTCGCTTTGTGTTGCCACTCGACGCCAGCGCGCTGGTATAGCTATCGCGGGGGATCTTCCTGCAGGCTGTACCTGCCACTCTTTTGCTGTCTCTCCGCGTTGGTAGATCGGGCTGCATTGAGTCGGGTGGTCAACGCCTTGATCTCGGCGGTGTCGCCCAGGCGTCGACGAGAGAGAAGCTCCTGGTAGAGCGCTTCCTGGTCGTTGGGGTCGAGGGCGAGCGCGGCCTCGGCCTGCTCGACCGCTTGCCTAAGCTGGTTGGTTCGCACGTAGAGCACGGCAAGCAGATCGTGGGCGGCCTGGTAGCCGGGATCGAGATGTACCGCCCGCTCAGCGGCCGCTGTCGCGGCTCCAAGCTGATCGGCTCCAGCCTCTGCGAGCTGTTCGGCGAGAAGGTATTGAAGCAGGGGATCGTCTGGATGCACCTCCGCTTGCGACTTGAACAAGGCCAGTGACTCGGCGCTGAGGTGCTGCTGGCTATGCAGGATACCGATGGCATCGGTCGCGAAGGACAGCCTGGGATCGAGCCTGTGGGCCTCTTCGAAGTCTGCAATGGCGGCTGCAGTCTGCGAGAGTTGAACCTCGAGAACGCCGCGCGCGACGAGGAGCGACGGACTGCCAGGCATTCTCTTCAGGCCCACATTAAGCATGTCGACGCCGACCTGGAAGGAGGTGTGGGCGAACGCGATGGAGGCGAAGTCGAGGTAGTTTTCGACCTCATCCGGCGACTGCAGGATGGCCTCTCGAAGCAGCTGCACGGCTCCGGGCGTGTCCCCATCTTCCTCGTGGATCTTCGAGGCCAGCGTTAGTGCTGGCACCTGATGTATGCCGGTCAGAAGCGGATCCAGAGTTGCCAATGCGTCTTGAGAGGCGTGGGTCTTCCACTGGAGGAGGGCGACGTCGTAGCGAATCGTGTCATCCGGATTTGAGCTGAGGAGTTGTTTGTAGACGGTGAGGGCGGAGTTCAGATCGCCCGTGCTGGCGAGGCATGCTCCATAGCCCTGCGCTAGATCGGGGCGAGCCGCGAAGAGCGGTTGGCTGGCGGCGTAGTGGGGGATGGCCTGCTTGCACCGCGCCTCGCCTCGAAGCGTGGTGGCGAGCATGGCGTTTGCGGTGGGGTCTTGCGGTTGCTCCGCGAGAACGCGTTCAAGCAGGGGTATCGCCTCCGCACGATGCTGCGCGAACTGGATCTGCGCCGCGCCCTCGAGTGCAGGAAGGTACTTTGGACAGAAGCGCAGCGCGCTTTGGTACGCGCCGAGGGCCTTCTCGGTGTCAGGCAGTGCGCTGTAGGCGACGCCTTGCAGCGACAGAAGAGCACAGTCCCGCGGGGTCTGTTTCAGGGCTGTCTGCGCGAGGGAGAGAGCAGCCTGACTATCGCCTCGTCTGAGGGCGGCGATGATGTCGGAGCGACTCGACGGGACCGTCTGAGCGGAAGCGACTTGCTCGTAAGCGGGCGTGACCAGGAGGCACGTCAGCCAGAGGAAAAAGAAGCCCGGCGTTCGGCGATGAGAGAAGCGAGCCCGTGATGATCTACGAGAATCCATGATCGTCTTCGTGGCGCGGATAGTATTCACGCTGCTGCAGGTGCTGCTGTGATCATGCGATCTGGCGTGCGATCCCGCAAGCTGCAAATGCGTTGCTGCTTGCGCGGGTATGGCGGTCGGTGAAGGACAACGTGGGAGCCAGGAGTTTAGAAGTTGAGGCGCGCGCCCAGGAGCATGTTGCGGGCGGGGTTTGCGGTTCCTGCGCTCTGTCCGAAGTTTCCATCCTGCAGGTTGGTGTCGACGCCTCCGTAGTTGACGCGGTTGAAGACGTTGAAGGTGTCGAGACGGAGTTCGAGGTTGAAGCGTTCCGTGATGGCGGTGACTTTCTTGAGAGTGAAGTCGTAGTCGGCGTAGCCGGGGTTGCGGAACTGGTCGGGCCGCTCGTTGCCGAGAGTGCCGATGGTGGGCAGGACGAAGTCGCCGCAGGGGAGGATTGCGCCGGAGCAGGAGCCGAGGACGCCGCGGCCGGTGTGGTAGTCGGCGCGATGGTGACTCTGGCTGTAAGAGGTGACGCTGGGGTAGTCATTATTGTTGCCGTCGGCGTTGTAGTCTCCGCTGCCGGGAGCAAACTGCAGATTGCTCGCGGTGGCGGGAAGATTGGGGTTGATGAGCACCGCGCTGAAGGCCGCTCCGTTGAAGACAGTGAAGGGCGTACCAGTTTGCAGGACAGAGATGCCGGCGACCGTCCAGCCGCCGAGGGCTCGGCGCGCGAAGGCGTTTGGCAGCTTGCTTCCAGGAAGTTCGTACGAGGCGCCGACGGAGAGGCGATTGCGAACGTCGTAGGGGGAGCTCGCATAGAACTGGTTGATAGGGTTGCCGATGGGGTAGTTCTGCCAGTCATCGAGCGAGTGACCCCAGGTGTAGGAGGCGGTGAGGAAGCCGCGTCGGGCGAAGCGGCCTCGGGCTGAGGCGATGAGGCCGTGGTAGTTCGCGTAGGAGGTATTGGCGGCGTAGTTGATAGCTCCGAAGCTGGTGTTGAGGCGAGTTTGGATGCCGCTGCAGAGACTGGTGGCTGGAGCGGTGCCGGTTGCTGGAGTGATGTTGCAGTTGATGTGCTGGATCAGGTCGCCGGCGAAGGCGTTGACATCGTTTCCGTAGGACGTATTGGCGGTGTTGCCGCCGGCAGCAACCAGGTTGGCGGAGTGGGAGCCGACGTAGCCGAGGCTGGTGACAAAGCCGGGAGTTGCCTGCAGGTCAAAGGCGAAGTTGAAGTTGATGGTGTAGGGACTGCTGAGGTTTGAAGCGACGCCAGCGACGCCGATCTGGCTGCCGACGATGCCGCCTTTGGCGTCAAGGGCCTGACCCTGGAAGGCCGGGTAGGGAAAGCCGAGCGGGTAGGAGTCCTGTGTTCCAAAGCCGAAGATGGGAGGGGCGGTGGAGCCATCATTTTTGAAGGTTGGCCGCGCGAAGCCGGGTGGGTTTCCGCTGAGACCGTTCTCGGAGTTGCCGAGGGTGAAGTAGTCGTGGAAGAGACCGACTCCTCCGTGGAAGAGGAAGATGCCTGTGTTGTCGGGTGAGAACGCGAAGCCGCCGCGAGGGCTGAAGACATAGTTGAGGTCGTGCGGGAAGACGTGACTCTGTGGCGTGATGATGGCGTTGGCTACCTGCGTCTGGAAGTCGGAGCCCGATCCCAGATGAAGGTTGGAGAGGCCGGTACCGGCGAGCGATGGGTAGGCGTTGCCGAAGTTGTCATAGCGAACGCCGTAGTTAACGTTCAGCCGCTTGGAGACTTTCCAGGAATCTTCGACAAAGGCGCCGCCGGTGGTCTGGGCATAGCCATAGTTGTTGGCCTTGGGCTTGCCGGTCAGGGGATCGTAGGAGAGGCCGCTTTCGCTGAAGGGCTTGTTATTGATGAGGTCTATCAGGCTGTTGAACTGGAAGGTGGGCTGGGAGTAAGCGGCGGCAAAGAGCGCGATGTCATCGCCATGAAAGCCTTCGTAGCCGGCTCTGATGACGTGCGCGCCACGAACGTAGGTCAGCACGTCACGCCAGTGGTAGCTGTGCTGGATGAAGTCGCCGAGCGCGAAGCCTGCGCCGAAGTTGGTGCCCAGGGCCGTGACGTTCACGATGGGAACCGTGAAGTTACCCGTGGCCGGAGCGAAGCCTTCGATGCGGTTGTAGCCCATGTAGGCCTCGTTGATGAGGCTGGGCGAGAAGGTGTGGGTCTCGCTGCCCTGAAGCGAGAAGACGAAGTACTTGTTCGTCGTCGCGAAGGCGGGCCGGGGCGAGGGTCCGCCACTGTTGATGGTGTCGCGATAAAAGAGGCCGTAGACGCGGTCTTTGTTGAAGTACTTATCGCCTCGGACGTTGTACTGCTTGGAGTTGTTGTAGGAGCTCGAGTTGAAGATGCCGTTGTCGATGACGGGAAGGCTGCAGGGGATGTTGTCTGTCGCGGCGGTGCCGCATGCGTTGCCGAAGAGCTGCTGCGCGGTGCTCTGGACGCCTGTAGACGTCAGGTTGCTGGGTTGGTATTTGTTGAGGAGAGCAACCTCGGGGCTGTTCGGTTGCGACGCGTTTGCGAACGCGACGAAGGCGGGGTCTTCAAAGGTCTGGTTGGTGGTTCCGTTCGACGCCAGCGAGAGATACGGCTCGTAACCTGCGAAGAAGAAGAAGCGGTGATGAGGGATGACGGGGCCACCCACACCAAAGGAGAGATTGTTGGTGTGGTAGGGGGCTACACGTGTACCTGCTTTGGGCCCGTACTCTCCGCGCGCGGCCAGCCCCTGGTAGGTGTAGTACTCGCTGGCGAAGCCGTGGATGGCGTCGGTTCCGGACCTGGTCGTGATGACGGTCTGGATGGAACTGGCGCGGCCATAGTCCACCGTGTAGGTGTTGGTCTGGACGGCGGCTTCCTGGACGGTGTCGGCGTTCGGGGTAAGGTTGACGACGCCGGGGCGGATGCTCGAGGTGACGTCGAGACCATCGACAATGTATTGGTTTGCGTTGGCTCCGCGTCCGTTCGCGCTGGCATCGACGCTGTTTTCGGGGTTGAAGTTGGTTGCTGTTCCGGAGCCGAGCCCGGTTACACCCGGCGCCAGCGTGATCAGCGCAAGAGGGTTTCGCGCGGCCAGCGGCAGCTGCTCAAAGGCGGCGGTGTCGAGGGTCAGTTGATTGCGGCTGTCGGAGGTATCCAGCAGCGGTTGCTGTGCTGTTACGTCGACCTGGGTGGTGACGGAGCCGATGGAGAGCCGAATCGGAACATCGCGGGTCTCTGCGGTGGTCAAGGTAAAGGCGGTCTTCGTAGAGGAGAAGCCAGCTGCCGTAACGACCACCTGGTAGTTGCCGGGCGCCAGCGACGGAAAGCGGTAGCCGCCGGCGTCGTTCGAGCTGACCGTGGCGCTTACTTTGTTGTCCACGTTGGTTAGGACGATCTGTGCGGCAGCGATCGCCGATCCGGAGTTGTCTGCGACTGTACCTTGCACGGCGCTGGTGAACTGCGCGCGCGCGACAGCAACGCTGAACAGGAGGACAAGGACAAACGCAAGGCAACGAGGGAAGCAGGAGCGATCGGTGCTATAGATCATGGGGCCTCAAAAGAAGGGTCGTCGACTACTTCTTCGATCGACCGTGCAATTAGTCTGGTTGACTGCAAAGGGATTCACGTCCTGGTGGCTGCAAGCTCACTCGACCACTTATTCCCTGCAATTGGATCGGGCCAACTCTAGACAGCGTGTGCTACAGATGGCAAGTTTCATTCCGCTTAGGTTTCTCTAGTACGTATGGACCAGACGGAGTTCTCACAGGCGCTAGCAGACGGAAGGAACGGATGATGCTCGAGGTGCTCACGCGGACATGCAAGTCGCGGCAGAAGATAAGCCTGCTGCTGCTGCTGCTGGCTTGCGGTGTCGGTTGCCGAGACGGGGAGCACGCGAGTATTGCCGTCATTCCACGCACGTCAGGAACGATTTTGTGGGAGCCGGAGAACGTCGGTGCCCAGCGTGCGGCGGCGGAGTTGGGCGAGCGCGTGTACTGGAATGCCTCCACGCGGGAGGACGACGTTGATGGCCAGATTGCCCTGGTCGACAAGATCCGCGCGAGCAGGTACCGCGGGCTGATCCTTGCACCGGATCACTCGCAGGCCTTGATTACACCGGTTCGGCGCGCGCTGGCGAGTGGCTTGCCGATCGTCATTGTGGGATCGCCTATCCCGATTCCGCCGGGGGAGAACCTGGCGTATGTTCTCAACGACGAGCAGGCAGGTGGCCGCATGGCGGCGCGGCGAGCCGCTGCTCTGATGCACAGTCGCGGTGACTTAGCCCTGATCGGCATTGACACGGATATTGCGGGGATTGTTGAGCGGGCACAGAGCTTTGAGCAGTGTCTCGCCCGCGACTTTCCGCTGGTTCATATCTCGGTGCGACGGATGGGAACCTTCAACTTCGGGCACGAGCAGGAGGCGGTTGAGGAGATGCTTCGCACCAACCCGGAGCTGAAGGTGATTGTGGCGCTTACGGCTCCTTCCACGCGCGGCGCCATCTCTGATAATCCGAATCGGCCCGGGAGTCGCGACGTGAAGGTTATCGGGTTTGACCCGGAATCGCTGCCGTTTGAGAACCCCAGTCTGGACTCGGTGATTGTGCAGAATACGTTGGGCATGGGGGACCAGGCTGTTCGACTGATTCATGCGAGGTTTCTCGGCCAAACTCTACCGGCCCGCGTTATGTTGGAGCCGCTCCTGGTGACGCGTGAGAATGCAAGCAGTCGGGAGGTGCAGGAGATGCTCTACGCACGATGGCGGCCCGGCGAGGCAGATCTGAGACGCATCACGGAGCCGCAATGACGGGGCGAGATGGTGTCAGGCGGTGGTGGTCGATCGCGGTCGGAGCTGTGCTGCTGGCGGCAGCGTTCTGGGGTGCGCGCATGTACGTGCGCAGCGTGGGTAGCACTCTCCCGTACCGCGACGCCTTTGCACAGGGCAAGGCGGACGAGTGGAAGGCGTTCGGCGGGACATGGGAGCTGGCTGATGGATCGATGCGCAATGACTCGGACGAGCGGGGAGCGAAGCTACTTACCGGCTCTCCGAGGTGGCAGAACTACTCGATAGAAGCCGATGTGATGCTGCTTGGATTGGGGGGTGACGCGGGCCTGGTGCTGCGGTCGAGCGACGAAGAGCCGGGCGTCGATGCGTACACCGGCTACTACGCCGGCCTGCGAACTGTCGATCAATCGCTGGTGATCGGTCGAGCAGGACATGAGTGGGCGGAGATCGTGCAGAAGCTGACGGTGGATCCACCGGGCGTGCACGCGTCGCGCTGGTACCACTTGAAGCTGCTGGCCTATGGTTGCCAGGTCGCCGTGCGGGCGACGCTGCTGCCCGACCAGCGCAATGGTACGACGATCGGCATTACAGACCGGGAATGCATCCACGCTGGCCGCGCCGGGCTTCGCTCGTATGCCTCTGGTGGGGTCTGGCGGAATGTGACGGTCCGCTCGGCCAGTCAGGCGGACCTTGCGGAGATGTTGACGACTGCCTGGCATGCGCCTGCAGACGCGAGCCATCGCCTGGCTGCGGAGCAGAGTGCCTGGGATTTGTACACGACCGCTGCTTCCCCGTCGCTGCCGTCGAACTCGCCGGCACAGTTGATCAGCTCGCTCCGCCTGCTGGCACTTGCGCAGCCGGTGCGGGCGACGATCCATGGAACAGTGGTGCTGGCTTCGCCCGCGGTCTACGTGCAGGATGCGACGGGAGGTGTGGCGGTACAGCAGCTTCGGCCGATGGCGCTGAAGGTAGGCGATGAGGTGGAGGTGACGGGGACGGCCCGCGCGAGCGCCTTCAGCTCCGTTCTGGAGCAGGCTTCGGTCCGGGTGCTCTGGGAGAATACGCCGATGCCTCCTGTCTCGGTGATTGCCTCGCAGGCCGCGACCGGGGCGTTTGACTCGACTTTTATTGAGGTGGAGGGGCGACTCTCCGGAAAGGAGCGTGGCCCGGGCGATAGACTGACCTTCACCTTTGAGGCGGGTCCTCAATCCTTCCGGGCGGTCATGAATCGCGGCAGGGGAGACACGCTCTACAGCACGTTAAAGCCAGGCAGCATGCTGCGCCTGCGGGGGGTTGCGGTCTCTGATCCGAACTACACGCAGGACATGGTTCCCTTCTCGCTCCTGCTGCGATCCAGTGATGACGCTGTGCTGCTGGCTGGACCGCCCTGGTGGAACGCGCGCCATGCGCTGCTGGTTGTCGTGGGCGTGCTTCTGCTGGGCATGAGTGCTCACTTCTTCTACCACCGGGTTGAGAACTGGCGACTGCGTGCGGTGCTGGAGGAGCGCGAGCGCATGGCCTACGAGATGCACGACACACTCTCGCAGAGCTTTGCCGGCATCGGGTTTCAGCTGAAGGCGATTCGGGAGGGCATGCCGACCGGTCTTCCTCGTTTGCAACAGCAGCTTGATCTTGCGAGTGAGCTGGTGCGCCACAGCCATGAAGAGACGCGGCGCAGCATTGCGGTGCTTGGGCCGGTCCAACCTGGGTCTGAGGGCCTGGTGGAGGCGCTGCGCGAGTGCGCGACTCGACTGGTCGAGGGTGGTTCCGTCAACGTTCTGGCCAGTTGCAGCGGGGACGTGGCAAGAACGCCGCTTCGGGTGGCCGATACGCTCTATCATGTCGGGCAGGAGGCGCTCGCCAATGCTGTCCGGCATGGACAGCCGGCCACGCTCGAGATCCGGCTGAGCTACGAAAAGAGCTTTGTGCACCTGCAGATTGAGGACGACGGAAGCGGCTTTGTCGCGAGCGAGGAGATGGCCGGCTTTGGACTTCGCAGCATGCGCAAACGGGCTGCCGCAATCGGCGCGACGCTTGAGATCTGCAGCAGCCCCGGGGCCGGTACGAGGGTTTCTATACGCTGCGGGCTGAAGAGCCGGAGGCCTGCGGCGGGACGGCCACCGCTCGCGGCGGAAGAGCTTTGGAGGCAAATACGGCATGTCGCAAGCACCGGAAGATTCGATACGAGTCCTCATCGTGGATGACCACCC
Source organism: uncultured Acidobacteriaceae bacterium (assembly GCA_964236325.1). Classification (GTDB taxonomy): domain Bacteria; phylum Acidobacteriota; class Terriglobia; order Terriglobales; family Acidobacteriaceae; genus Edaphobacter. Next base: position 22,371 of record CAXSEC010000027.1, read on the forward strand.
CGTCGTTCGGGCTGGGCTGGCAAGCATGCTGGGAACGCAGGCGGAGCTGGATCTGATCGGCTCTGCGCATAGCGGAGAAGATGCTCTGCGGCTCACGGCGGAGCGCGAACCTGACGTGATTCTGCTGGATCTGCGTATGCCCGGCATGAGCGGAGTGGAGACGTTGCAGGCCCTGAAGGCGGCTAATAGGGCGGTGCGCGTCATTATCCTCACGAACTACGAGACGGATGAGGATATCTATCGTGCGGTGCAGGCAGGAGCCCAGGGGTATCTGCTGAAAGACACTTCGCTGCGGGAGATGCTGGAGGCCATTCGGTCAGTCCATGCGGGCAAACGGTACATCCCGCGGCACATTGCCTCGCGCCTGGCGGAGCGCATGGTGCGCATCGACCTTACCGCGCGAGAGCTGGAGATCCTGAAACTGCTTTCGCGTGGGCCAACCAACAAGCAGATCGGCAACACGCTGGGGATCAGTGACAATACCGTGCGGAACCACGTGCTGAAGATCATGGAGAAGCTTGAAGTCTCCGATCGCACGGAGGCCGCGACGACAGCTATCCAACGAGGGTTGATCTCGATTGACGGTTAGAGGTCCTGGGGGGGCCGCGGCTGACGGCAACAGTTACCGTGATCCTCGCGACCGGTGCAAGCACGTGTAGATCACTTGAACTATAGACCGGAACACTCGTGGAACGAGAGACTGTTTCAAGCTGGTTGCTTCGGCCCTAGCGCTGAAGTGCAGGAAGCGGTACCACCACAGGTGCGTAGAGTATGAATGTCTGGCGTCGTCGAAAGATGTTGAAGCTGCTGGTCAGCGGAGCAGCTGGGTGGGCTCTCAAGGACAAAGCGGCCTTTGGATTTAGCAGACCTGCCGGATCGAAGACGGCCAAGGCGACGGCGGCCGACGCGCTCACCGGCGCGCACTCCGCTGTGCGCAATCGCGCTCCGCTGGCGCCGAATGCCTTCTATCTTCTGCCGCTTGGATCGGTGCGGCCAAGTGGGTGGCTGCGGCGGCAGCTTGAGATTCAGGCGACAGGGCTCGGCGGACATCTGGACGAGACCTGGGCGGATGTTGGCCCGAATAGTGGCTGGCTTGGGGGAACCGGGGAGAGCTGGGAGCGTGGCCCCTACTTTCTTGATGGCCTGGTGCCACTCGCGTGGCTGCTTGACGACGATCGCCTGAAGGCCAAGGCGCAGCGGTACATCGACTGGACGCTGACCCACCAGGCAGCAAACGGCATGATTGGGCCTGCGAGCAACGACGATTGGTGGCCGCGCATGGTGATGCTCAAGGCGCTGGTTCAATACCAGGAGGCAACCGGCGATCCTCGCGTGGTGCCGGTGCTGGAGCGATATTTTGCCTATCAGCTCAAAACTCTTCCAGAGCGGCCGCTGCGCGATTGGGGGAAGTTCCGCTGGCAGGATAATGCGCTGGTGGTGCTTTGGCTGTACAACCGGAACGGCGATCCGAGCTTGATCAATCTGGCAAAACTGCTGCATACGCAGGGCTTTGATTGGCAGGCAAACTTTGCGAACTTCCGCTTCACCGAAGCCGTGACGCCGGAGAAGATCAAGCTGGACCAGAACAACGGTCTTGGGGAGTCGGCACTGGCGTCGCACGGCGTAAATAACGGCCAGGCACTTAAGGCAGCACCGGTCTGGTCTGTGGTGAGTGGGCATGAGGCGGACCGGCAGGGGCTTACCGAGATGTTGGGGAAACTGGACCAGTACCACGGCCTGCCTAACGGCATGTTCTCCTGCGACGAACACTTTGCCGGTCGCAATCCGTCGCAGGGCTCGGAGCTGTGCACGGTGGTGGAGATGATGTTCTCGCTTGAGCAGTCGCTCGCCATCCTGGGCGATGCGACGCTCGGCGATCGGCTGGAGACCGTTGCCTTCAACGCGCTTCCTGGTACCTTCACCGACGACATGTGGGCGCACCAGTACAACCAGGAGCCGAATCAGGTCGAGGTGAGCCTCCATCGCAAGCCATGGACAACGGATGGACCGGAGTCAAATCTGTACGGGTTGGAGCCGAACTTCGGTTGCTGTACGGCCAACTTCCATCAGGGCTGGCCGAAGTTTGCGTCGAGCCTCTGGATGGCAAGCCACGAGGGTGGCCTGGTTGCGGCTGCCTACTCGCCGTGCGAGGTCGACACCGTCATCGCGGGCGCGAGGGTGCGGGTGACTGAGACGACGGACTATCCCTTCCGCGGCAGCATCCGCATCACGGTCAATCCCGCAGCAGAGATTGTTTTCCCGATGCGCCTGCGCATTCCAGCCTGGGCAGGCGCAGCCAAACTACAGGTCAACGGTCGACCCGCAGAGGCGCACATCGAGGCCGGCTGGGCCACGCTTGAGCGATCCTGGATACCCGGCGACACGATCGATCTGGAGCTCCCCATGCTGCCCAGGACGAAGACCGGATTTCGGGAGTCGATCTCGATTGAACGCGGTCCTCTCGTCTTCTCCTACCCGATCGCGGAGAGCTGGGTGAAGCTGCGAACGCGCGGCATGACGGCAGACTGGCAGGTCTTTCCTGCCGGGGCGTGGAACTATGGGCTGGTCGTGAAAGAGGGCGCACCGCATGGTCTGGTGGCGGAAGAGCACCCAGTCGGCGGCTCGCCCTTCGCGTTGACCGGTGCGCCGGTGGAGTTGCAGGTGACGGCCCGCCGCATCACGTCGTGGCGCGCGGAGGATGGTGTTGCCAACAGCGTTCCCGCAAGTCCGGCGAGCAGCGAAGAAGCCGACGAAACGATCACCCTGGTCCCGTATGGAGCCGCCAAACTACGAATCACCGCCTTCCCGCGCCTGAAGGTGTGACGGCCTGGCGGCGGGCGTGCGTCGGCGGTGGAGAGACCAGGAAGAACAGGGTGCGTCGCGCTTGTGGAGATAGCTGCAAGGTGTGTGTCCTATCGACCTCGTAGTTCCAGCGTGTACAGGTCTCCCGCGCCCACCCGTGGTTGCACCATTGGCTCGGAGGCTCGCGTGACACCGCCGAAGAAGTAATTGCTCGTCGTTGCATCGTGGAAGCCACTCAGGTCTGCGATGACATGAGTTCCGCCATCGGGCACATCGACTTTGAGGATTGGTTGGTGCTCTTCAAGGAATGCCTG
>CAXSEC010000027.1:25586-28794 GCA_964236325.1 uncultured Acidobacteriaceae bacterium
TGCGATCCGGTCTCCTTTCCCATCAGGTCCGGCTCACGACCGAAGACGAGGCTCTTTCCATCAGGGGACCAACCTGGGTCGGCTTCATTACGGTCTTCGGTGAGGAGCGGCTCCGGCTTTCCTCCCGCGGCATCCACAAGCCCGATCTTCCATGTTTTCCCGGGCTCGCGGGTCATGATGGCCAGGCGTTTACCATCCGGAGACCAATGGCCCATAAAGACCTCGAGGTAACCGGGCGTGAGCTGCACCTTGTCTGATCCATCCGCGGCTCGAGCTCGCCAGAGACGTTCCTCGTGATCCGTCCATGCGACCCAAACCCCATCACGGGAGAAGTCCACGCGGCCTGCGTCCGCAAGAAACGTTGGAGCCGGGTGAAAGCCTCCGTCGGGTTTGTAGATCTGCAGGCCGAATGGTTGATTCAGTCCGCGGAAAAAGATGCGGGAGCCGGATGGAGCGGCGACGGGCGATTGGAAGTGGATAGGACCGTTGGTGAGCTGCGTCAAGGTGGAACCGCGAACGCCCTCCTTCAACTGCCAAAGGTCTTCCGAGACCTGCATGACATACGCGCTTCCATCCGCTGTCCAGGTTCCGCAGCATGCCGCGCTGCTCTCGGAGGGAGGAGAGGGAACTCGCCGCGGCGTCCCGCCCTCAGCAGGCAGCTCCCAAAGGCCGGTGAGGTGATTGACCGGATCCATCAAGGTAAAGCGGAGCCGTTTCCCGTCGGGCGACCAGCGGATCCAGAACGCGCGTCCGCTCAGATGGGCGAAGGAAGTGGTGACCCCAGTGTCCAGGCGTATGAGCGAGAGATCGTTCCCGACGGCATAAAGCACGCTTCTCCCGTCGGGAGTCCACGATCCATCGTGAGCCACGATACTGCCAACACGCTGGGCGCTGCCACCAGTTGAGGGCACAATCCAGAGCGGCTGCTCGGACTCTGAGGACAGGCGGCTCTTCAGAAGGAGTCTGGAACCATCGCGGGTTATATCGGCGAGCGAACTCGACGCCAGTTCCTGCGGCAGAGACAGCGGTTCCACCTCGCCAGTGCTGAGAGAGATCGCAGAGAGCCTCGGTCGACCCTCATGCATGACCGAAGTCAGGATACGATTTCCGTCGGTTGCGAGCGTCAGCAGGTCTTCGGCGTTTGGCGGTCCGGCAGAGATGGCCCCACTTTGTGTGAGTTGTTCCACGCGCAGGGGGACGGCGGCGGATGCGTCGAACCAGAGCCAGAGAGCGAGCGAGAGAACACCCGCAAAGAGGGCTGCAAAGCCTAGCAACACAGACGTTGGGACCATCCACTCGGATCGCGCAAGGGGCCTCCTGGCGTCCGGCACCAATGCTCGTTCCGCCAGCGCATCATTCTGCGGAGGCAGGGTCCGATCGTGCACCTGCGATCCTGAGGGCTGGCTTGTGGGCTGGACAGGCGTTGCGGGCAGGACAGGAGAGGATGGCGGGATCGTCATCGCTAGATCCGGCGGGGCGGACCTTGAAGCGGCATGCTTCAAAGGGGAAGCGATCATGGCAACAGGTGCGATGAAGCGATAGCCGCGCTTTGGAAGTGTCTGGATGAAGCGTGGGTTCTCAGCTGAATCGCCAAGAGCTTCCCGAACCTTATTGACCGCGCCGGCGAGTGCACGCTCGAAATCGACCGTGGTGTTTGCTCCCCAGATCTGGCGTTGTATCTCGTCGCGCGTAACCACTTCGCCAGGTCGCGCCAGCAAGGTGGCGAGTACGCGAATCGGCTGCCCGGCAAGGCGGATCTTGTGACTACCCTTCCAGAGCTCTCCCGCCTGGGGGTCCAACTCGAACAAACCGAACCCGAAACGATCTGTTGGTTGAATCACAGCTGCAGTCGCCTTCCGTTTACTCTGCCGGAAGAATGATACTGCAAAGGTATACGTACCGCCCTGCTCATCTACTTGTTCTTTAGAGTCATTGATAACAAGGGCTTTGGCCCTCAATACTTTTCCAAGCGAGATGAAACATAAAATCCATTGCGTCAACGCGCGAAAGAGGACGATGGTCATCCGCGATCAGGAAGACGGCACAGCCACCTAAGAAGGTTTGTCGGTAGCACACGACTTGAGGAGACCATCGATGAGACTCGAAGTGCAACAACGCATCCGGGGCTGCTTGCTGATTCATGTAGCTCGCACGGCTATCCTGCTCGGCTTGATCGGCCTTCAGACCCATGCCGTGGCCTTCGGGCAGGCGGACTCCGGTCGGATCGCCGGCACTATCACTGACATAAGCGGTGACGTCATCCCCAACGCAACGATTACGATCGTCAATCTGGCGACAAGCTCCAGCCGCATCGATCACTCGGGCGCGACCGGGGAGTTTAGTGTGGCTGCCTTGCCGCCAGGAAACTACTCCGGCAAGATAGAAGCCGAGGGCTTTCAGTCGCAATCGGTGCTCTTCTCCGTTACCGTGACCCAGGTACAGACGCTGATCTTCAAGTTGGCGCCAGGATCAACCTCAACCACTGTGGAGGTGACCTCCGCGGCCGCACTCGTCAACACCTCGGACGCCACTCTGGGCGAGACCATCGGTGAGAAGCAGATCACCGAACTGCCCCTGAACGGACGCAATGCCCTCAATCTGGCGCTGCTGACTCCCGGGGTTACGCAGGGGGTCAGGGTTGAATATGGCCAGGACACGGTGAATCGCTTCAGCGACTCAGGCGGCGGTGCACTTTCGGTCAACGGACTTCGATCACAGGCGAACAACTTCATCCTGGATGGTGTGGATAACAATGACGGGCTCCAGAATGTCATCCTGTTCTTTCCCCCTGTGGATGGCACGCGGGAGTTTAAGGTCGCCACCAACGTAGCACCGGCCCAGTACGGACGTGCCGGAGGCGCCCTGGTGGTTGCCTCCATTCGCTCCGGCACGAACAGCATCCATGGCTCCGCGTTTGATTTCTATCGCAGCAATAACCTCGGTGCGGCGAATCCCAACTACCGTTTTCTGGGCGCCCCCGCTACTCCAAACCCTTCTCTCCGGCGAAACCAGTTCGGCGGCTCTTTGGGTGCGCCCCTGGTCAAGGACAAGCTCTTCATCTTCGGCGACTATCAGGGAACACGGATTGCTTCACCCGACGGCGCCCACTACGACACAGTGCCGACGGCGCTCATGCGCCAGGGTAATTTTACGGAGTTGCTCAACCCAGCCCTCAACGGCGGCTCGCTCGATACCACCTTCCCCATCT
>CAXSEC010000028.1:0-9504 GCA_964236325.1 uncultured Acidobacteriaceae bacterium
CGATCGAGGAGCTTCGGCCGGGCGATGTGGTGTGGTTTGCGCCGGGTGAGCGGCACTGGCATGGGGCGTCGCCGACGACGGCCATGACGCACCTTGCGGTGCAGGAGAAGATGGAGGGCAAGACGGTGGTTTGGCTGGAGCAGGTGACCGAGGCGGAGTACGCGGGGTGACCCCCAAGCGCCACCTAACTGAAGGCGCTCGGGTGCTCCTCGTGCTGCGGGGGATTAGACCAGTTGAGCGTCGAGGGTGATGTCGGCTGCTTTTAGCAGGCGGGAGATGGGGCAGCCTTCCTTGGCCTTTTTGGCGAGCTCGTCGAACTTTTCTTTTTCGGCACCGGGCACGCGGGCGCGGGTCTGGAGGTGGATTCTGGTGACGCTGGGGCCTTCGTCGGTCTTCTCGAGGGTGACGGCTGCGGTGGTTTCGAGGCTGTCGGGGGTGATGCCGGCGTCAGTGAGCTGGGCGCTGAGGGCCATGGTGAAGCAGCCGGCGTGGGCTGCGGCGATGAGCTCTTCGGGGTTGGTTCCGGTGCCGGTTTCAAAGCGGCTGGCGAAGCTGTACTGCGTGTCCTTGAGGGTGCCGCTCTGGGTGGTGAGCGATCCTTTTCCGTCCTTCAGGCCACCGTGCCACACTGCACTTGCGCTGCGATCCATTGTGTCTCCTTGCCCGCTGGCTGCAGCGGATGAGGGGTTGGATGCAGGCGGTTAGAAGGTGGTGCTGACGGAGAGGCGGAAGGTCTTTCGGGGCTCGCGCAGGGTGTAGTTGGCGTCGTAGAACTGGAGGGCCTGGCCGTAGCTGTAGTCGCCGGCGCTGGTGTTCGGAAAGAACTGCCGGAAGCAGGCGGTAGAGGCCAGGGTGCAGCCGACCGGGGTGCCGAGGGCGGGCGGCAGATCGTGGTAGAGGCGGAGCGGGTTATAGGCGTAGAAGATGCGGAAGGGGGCGTTGACGATGGGCAGGATGACCTGCAGCTCGGCGCCGTTCGACATGCGTGGGACGACGTTGGTGAAGGGCGCGGTCTTGAGGAAGTAGGGGAAGTTGACCAGTGTGCCGCCGTTGCAGGCGCCGTTGATGACGGTGGCGCAGCCGTAGAGCGGGCTGGTGAGCAAGGACTGACCGGAGGCGTTCTGGCGCAGCTGACTAGACTGCGCGTTGAAGGTGAGGCCGAAGTCGGTGAAGAAGGCGAAGGTGACCTGGTTCACGATGGGGATGCGGTACTCCACGTTCGACGTGAGCTGCGTATCGCCGCCGATGGTGACCAGGCGGTAGATGGGCAAGGGAATCTGCACGTTGCCGAGGCTGGCGTTGGTGGGGTCGCGAGGGACGACGGAGCCGTCGGGGTTGGTGAGGTTGAAGAGCAGCTTCTGCGGGATGAAGGTGTAGGGCGAGGCGGAGCGGATATCGAAGCCGCGGACGTCGGACTCGCCGCCGCCATAGAGGCGATTTTGCGGAGGTGCGACCTCGCCGCCGAAGCCGGCGACATGGGCGAGCTGGAAGCGGTAGCCGAGGACGTTGTGGCCCTCGCGATTGACGTGGATGCCCTTCATGGGGAAGAACTGGCGATAGCTGAGGGCGGGCTGGTAGTACTTGACGTTGCCGCCGGCGCCGGCGATGGCGATGGTGGCGTTGAAGTCCTTGCCGGTGTGCGGGCCGGTCGGCCGGTCGAGGCTGGAGAAGGTGAAGGTGGGCGAGAAGATCGAGGTGATGATGCCGTTGAGCTGGTTCTGGCCGGCGACACCGGAGCGGAAGGCGAGCGACTGGAAGACGCTGCGGGTGTTGTCGTTGAAGGTGGTGACGGAGGAGCGCGTGAGCGAGTAGGAGACGCCGACGCGGGTGACGCCGGAGCGGGCGAAGACGTGGCGCAGCGGCTCCTGGAGCGACAGGGTGAGGCCGGTGGAGGACTGGTTGTAGTTCGTCAGCAGGGAGTTCTGCGCGGTGGAGAGGTTGGCGCTGGCACCGTTGGTCGCGTAGCTCTTGGCCGGGTTGAAGTCGTACTTCTGGGTAAAGATCTGGAGGCCGAGGGAGATGGGCTTGTTGCGCAGGTAGGGCTCGGTGAAGCCGAAGCTGAGGCGGCGGGAGAGATCGCCGATGTTGGCGACGAGCGAGAGTGTTTCGCCGAGGCCGAGGAAGTTGTTGGTCTCGTAGTTGAGGCCGACAAAGGCTCCAGAGAGACCACTGATGCCGCCGTTGAGGCCGATGGAGTTCTTGCCCTTTTCTTTGAGCTTGAGCAGGAGATCGACGGTGGAGTTGTCGGCGTTCTGCCGGCTCTCGGAGTCCTGATCGGCCTTGAGGGCTTCGAAGTAGTTCAGCTGGTTGAGGCGCAGGATCGAGAGGTCCCACAGACGGCTGTTGTAGACCTGGCCTTCTTCAAGCAGCAGCTCGCGGCGGATGACTTTGTCGCGGGTGATGGAGTTGCCGGTGAACTCGATGCGCGAGACGTAGAACGGCTTGCCCTCGTCGATGTCGAGATCGAGGAAGATGAGCTTTTTCGCTTCGTCGAAGCGCGGGGTGGGAACGACGGCGAAGTTGATGTAGCCGCCTTCGCCGTAGGCCTTGCGCAGCTGCTCGATGCCCTTGCCGAAGAGGGTGGCGTTGAAGTATTCGCCATCCTTCTGGGTGAACTGGGCGCGCAGGGCTCGGGTATTTGGGTAGTGCGTGTTGCCTTTAAAGGTGATGCCGCCGAGCCGATAGCGATCGCCCTCTTCGACCGGCATGAGGATATCGACGCGCTTGCCGGTTGAGGGCCTGAGGGTGAGTGGGTTGATGCCGCCGGCGTCGCGGGTCTGGGTAGTGGGGTCGCTGGTGAGCGCCTTGAAGTAGCCGCGGTCACGGTAGGCCTGGCGAACGCGCTCGGTATCTTCGTCCAGCTTGCTGGCGTCGAAGGTGCGGGCGAAGAGGTTCTCGAGGATGACCGAGTGCGGGATGCCGATCGGCTTGAGGTTCTTCATGGCCGCGACCAGGGTGCGGTCGGGCACGGAGTCGTTGCCCTGGAAGGCGATGCGACCGACCTTGACGGTGGGGCCTTCCTTGATGTTGAAGGTGAGGGCTACGCCGGCGGGCGGAATGGTTTTGATTTCGGTGGTGACGCGGGCGAACTGGTGGCCGTGCTCGCCCAGCATCTCCTGCAGGACGACCTCAGCGCGCTTGATCTTGGTGGGATCGTACTGGCTTTCGACCGAGACGGCGACCTTGGCCTTTTTGAAGCGATCAAGTACATCCGATTGGGTGATCGCGTTGAGGCCCTTGTACTCAATGGACTTGATGGTGGGTTTTTCGCGGACGTAGACCACCAGTTGCACGCAGCTGGGTGTGTCTGCGCGCTCGATGCGCACGTCCTCAAAGTAGCCGGTGTTCCAGAGGGAGTTGAAGTCGCGTTCGACGACGGCTGGATCGTAGAGATCGCCCTGGTGCGAGAAGAGCCGCGCAAGCACGCTTTCCTTGGGGATGCGGCGGTTGCCGACGACCTGTGGCTGGCAGAGGGTCTGCGCCCCCGGGGCACTGCCTGTGCTGAAGATGCTTTGCGGAGCGGCGGGTGCCTGAGCCTTCAGGCTGGCTGTCGGCGCCAAGAGCAGGGTGAGAAGAGACACCGAAGAAACGATGCCATCCAGACGGAGGCGTCGGCCCACAAGGTACTTGCTGCTTAGGGAGCCTCGGCTCTCTCGGTCCACGGTAAAAATGACTACACCCTCACTGCTCTCGTAATCCCCGGCTTACCACGCGTCTGGTAGGTCCTGCACACGTCCCAAGGTGAGAGCCTTGATTATAGGCGAGCGGGGAACGCTTAGCGAACCGCCGCAGCGGCTGCACCACACCTGCGACAGTCGGCGGCTCAACTCTCGAGCTCGGCGGAGATGGAGAACTCTTCGGCGCTTGCGTCCCAGCGGACGGTGAGAACGTTGGGCTGACAGCAGACCTGACAGTCCTCGACATACTGCTGGCGTGAGCCACCGGACTCGTCGACGGTGGTCTCGACCCACTCGAAACAGCCTGCGCATTGGAAGTTTGCGGCGTACATAACTCTCTCGATCTGCGACTCATTTGGGTTGGTGACTCAGCCTTGCTGGTCGAGCACACGCGCGAACTGCGCCGGCGTAGCAACTCGCGTGCCCGCATACTCGCGCATGACGAGGACGTCCTTATCCCCACTTACCAGAAACTCTGCCTGAGCCGCAGCACATGTGTCGAACAGATGGTTATCTCGTGGATCGCGGCACAAGGTACAGACCGGCGGCCCGTTCACAAACAGAGCCCGCCGCCAAACTAGTTCTTCGAGCGCTGCAATGCGAGTCTGCGGCCAGCCAAAGCGGCCCAAGACCTCAAAGAGCTCCATGCGGATGCGAAGGCTCGTCACCAGCTGAAAACGCTCGGCAGTGGCAGCCCGAAAAATGTCGTTGAGCCCGCCGCCAAAGTGAAAAGCAGAGACATAGACGTTCGTATCAACCACTGCTCTCATTATTTCGGCTGGGTGCCTGCGCTGCCGGGCTGCTCAGGGACGTGCTGCTCCGCACGGACCTCTCGGCAGATGCGTACAACGTCTTCTTCCGTATAGCCCATCGCGGCAGCGCGCTCTTGCCCGTAGCGCCTGAGTTCCTTCCACCGCATCGAGCGCTCGTACTGCTCGACCAGATCTCCCAGAAATTCGCCGACGGTGCGCGACTCCTGGGCGGCTCGAGCCGTTGCCGCCTGGACGATCGGCTCTGGTAGGGAGATCGTGATTTCACGCTGCGTTGCCATCACAGCACCTCGCGCTTATGATACCGCCGCCTGACCGGCCGGAACAGCCAGAATCCGATCCTGCGACGCATGATTTGCAGGGTTCAGCCGGCGGACCTCGACCATGGTGGAGTAGAAGGTTGCGCCGGCGCCGAGGTCAGTGACGCGTTCGCTGGTGAGGGCGTTGACGTTCATGCCGCAGGCCGAGAGCTTGGCCCAGTCGAGCCGGGCGGCGACGACGCCTTCGGTGACGGCGGTGCCGACACGCGCGTGGAGGGTGATGCGGCCGCGCTCATTGAGGATCTCGACGGGGTCGCCGGTGACGATGGCGCGCACCGCTGCGTCGACGGTGTGCATGTCAAGGATGCCCTCGGTACGCGCCTCCATGCGCTGGTGCGCGGGCTGATTGGCGAAGGTGGTGTTCATGAAGTTGTCGGCCTTGCGGGGCAGGAACTCGAGCGGCCAGGCGGCCTGTCGTTCGCTGCCGCCGCGCGACTCACGGGGCGGGACGAAGACCGGCACCGGCACCAGATCGCCGCGTCCGCTGGCGGTGCCGAACCACTCCGGCGAGCTGAAGGGCAGGCGTTGGCCAAGGGCGTCCGGCGGCAGCTGGAGTTCGACGTGGCCCTCCTGTTCCAGACGGGCTTTGGTGACGCCGGCGAACCAGGGATGATCGACGTCGAGCGCCTGCTCGATGAGATCTTCCTCGCGCTCGTCGAAGCAGGGTTCGGGAAAGCCCATGCGCCGGCCGAGCTCGCCGAAGAGCCGCACGTTCGACCAGACCTCGCCCAGCGGCGCGATGGCTTGCTGGCTGAGCTGCGCGAAGAGGTGGCCGTACGCGCCCTGCACGTCCTTGACCTCGAGGAAGGTGGGCGCGGGCAGCACGAAGTCGGCGTAGTCGGTGGTGTCGTTGAAGAACTGCTCGTGTACGACGGTGAACAGATCGTCGCGCGCGAGGCCGCGCAGCACGTCGGTCTGGTTGGGTGCGACGGCGGCGGCGTTGGAGTTGTAGACAAAGAGCGCCTTGACCGGTGGGCCGCCGACACCGGCGTCTTCGTGGGTGAGCGCGATGCCGAGCCGGCTCATGTTGATGACGCGGGTCTCGCGGCCGAGCGGGCTCGCGCGCATGAGCTCGGGCATTTGTAACCGTTTTTGATTGAAGGGGAAGGCGCCGCTGGTCGAGAGCTGCAGACCGCCGCCGCGATGGGTCCACGCGCCGGTGAGCAGCGGCAGCATGCAGACGGCGCGGGCGGCGGTGCCACCGTTCTCACTGCGCTGGATGCCGTAGTTGAGGCGGATGACGGCGGGGCGGCCGGTGCGCGCGAGGACGGTGCCGTACTCTCGCGCGAGTGCCACGATGCGGTTGGCGGCGATGCCGGTGACGGCGGCGACGGCCTCTGGTGCGTGCTCGGACTGGAGGGCGTGGGCGCGCAAGGTCTCGTAGCCATGCGTGCAGCGGTCGATGTAGGCGCGATCTTCGAGGCCATCGCGGAGCAGCACGTGCATGAGACCGAGGGCCAGCAGGCCGTCGGTGCCGGGGCGGATGGCGAGGTGCTCGTCGGCCAGCGCGGCGGTTCGCGTGCGATAGGGATCGATGACGATGAGGCGTGCGCCGGAGCGCCGCGCCTGCTCGATGAAGGGCCAGAGATGGATGTTGTTGCCGTGGATGTTGGCACCCCAGGCGATTACCAGACCGGCGTGCGCGAAGTCTTCGGGCCGGGTGCCCAGACGCACGCCGTACACGCTGGTCAACGCCGCCGTGCCGGCGCTGGCGCAGATGGTGCGGTCGAGCTGCGACGCGCCCAGACGATGAAAGAAGCGGCGATCCATGGAGCCGTAGCCGAGCTGCCCGATGGTGCCGGCGTAGCTGTAGGGCAGGATGCTTTCGGGGCCGTGCTCGGCGGCGATGGCGGAGAGCTTTTCGGCGATTTTGCTGAGCGCTTCGTCCCAGCTGATGCGCTCGAAGGCGGCGGCCTCAGCCCCTTGCGCGAGTGGGCCCTTGGCGACGCCCTTTCGCCGGCGCAGGGGGACCTGCAGGCGGTCGGGCGCGTAGACGCGGTCGAGGTATTTTGCGACCTTGCCGCAGAGAAAGCCACGCGTGACCGGATGCGCGGGATCGCCCTGCAGCCTGGTCGCGCGGCCGGAGAGATGGTCGACCGTGACCAGGACGCCGCAGCTGTCGGGGCAGTCAAGCGAACAGACGGCATGGACGGTTCGGGTGGGGCTGGTGGAGGTGCCGGGCAAGCCGGCTGCGACTGCTCCTGCGCCGAGATCGCCTGGGTTGTTCACGTAGGGAGATGATAGTCCCGCGCTGTCGCGCTGCGGCGCGCATCCAAGTGCACCTATGGCTCACATCTTGAATATTCAATCTTCGCCACGTGGATCGAAGTCCGCCTCTATTACGGTTGCGGACGCCTTTCTGGGCGAGTACCAGGGGCTCTATCCCGATAGCACGGTCGACACGCTGAATGTCTTTGAGGAGGAGCTGCCTGACTTCGACGGCGAGGCCATCGGCGCGAAGTACAAAGGCGCGGCGAATGAGGCGATGCACGGAGCCGAGGCGAAGATCTGGAAGACTATAGGGACGCTGGTGGATCGCTTCAAGAAGGCTGACCGCATTGTTCTCGGGGTGCCCATGTGGAACTTCGCGTACCCCTACAAGCTCAAGCAGCTCATCGATCTGGTCTGCCAGCGCAACATGCTTTTCAGCTTTGATGGAACGACGTTTGGACCGCTGCTGGAAGTTCCGAAGGCGCTCGTCATCTACACGCAGGGCCAGACTTATGGCGAAGGTTCAGCTACGCCGGCGTCGCGCTTCGACCATCAGACGGCGTTCATCGACTTCTGGCTGCGCTTTATTGGCGTTCACGAGATCTCCGCGATTACGGTCGCGAACACCTGGAGCGACGAGGCCGAGATGCGCGTTGCAGCGGCACGCGAGCAGGCGACCGGCCTGGCCCGGAGCTTCTAGACGAATGATGGGCGCGTTATGTGGCGGGTGGTTAATTGTCTGTTGCGGACGTTTCGGAGGGTGCGGCTGCGCGTGTAGAGTGGTGCCATCCTCATCGCGCCTGAGACGGCGGATCGTTATTCCAGCAAACATCAGGACACTCATGAAGCGCCTCGCCTGCCTCATCGCCCTCGCTCTCTCTGCCCTGCTGGCGCCCATCGTGCCGGCGCCTGCCGCCTTTGCTCAGGAGTCGCCGCTCCACACGGCCAGCCCGACCGAGCTCGGCTGCGTGAAGGTGCTGCTGGCGCAGGAGCGCGCCTGGAACGAGGGCGACCTGGACAAGTTCGCCAAGGCCTATAAGGATTCGCCCGATACGCTGTTTATCTCGCGCGAGATCAATCGCGGCTATGCCGGGCTGCTCGACAGCTACCACAAGGACTATCCGAACCGCGCGGCGATGGGCACGCTGACCTTTTCGGACCTGGAGGTGCATGCGCTCGACGAGCACTTTGCCGTGACGCTGGGCAAGTATCATCTGGAGCGCGGCAAGAAGGCGGGGGGCAACGCGGACGGCGTGTTCTCGCTGGTGATGGAAAAGACACCTGAAGGCTGGCGCATCGTTGTCGATCACACCACCTCCTAGCGGGCTGCCTGCGGCGCGTGGAGTGCCGGGCCTGCGCCGGGTACGGGCGACGCGGTATGTGATGCCGCTGCGTGAGGGCGGCTCGTTGCCGGCGCTGATTGAGGGCGAGGATCTGGGTTTATATGTGCTGAAGTTTCGCGGTGCGGGGCAGGGACCGCTCGCGCTGGTGGCGGAGCTGGTGGCTGGCGGCATCGCGCGTGCGCTTGGGCTGAGTGTTCCGGAGCTGGTGCTGATCGAGGTTGACGCGGCTCTCGGCCGCAACGAGCCGGACGCGGAGATTCGCGATCTGCTGAAACGGAGCGTGGGCCGCAACGTTGGCATGGACTTCCTTCCCGGCGCGCGCATGTTTGATCCGGCGGCGGGCGATGTGGCGCCGGCGGCTGAGGCCTCGTTGCTGGTGTGGCTTGATGCCTTTACGGCGAATGTGGATCGCACGCCGCGCAACCCGAACCTGCTGCTGTGGCACAAGCGGCTGCGGCCGATCGACCATGGCGCCGCGCTGCTGTGGCAGCACGACTGGCCCAGCCGCGAGCGAGCGGTGGCGTCGGCGTTTCCGGGCATCCGGTCGCACGTGCTGCTGCCGTGGGCGACCGAGCTTGCGGCGGCCGATCAGCTCGCGCGCAGTCGGCTGGATGCGGGCGTGCTGCGCGAGGTGCTGGCAGAGGTGCCGGGCGCATGGTTTCTGGGCAACGATCCTTCGCTGGTCGAGGCCAGTGATGCTGATGCCGAGGGGGAGTCGCGGAGGGCTGGCTACGCAGACATTCTGACGCGCCGCCTGGCCGCGAGCGCTATCTTTATCGAGGAGGCGGAGCGTGCCCGATCCCAGCCTGCATCGACCTGACGTGAGCGGGTCTGTCTCGGCAGATGCCGCTATCCCTGCGCCCTGTGCCTCGTTTGACTACGCCGTGCTTCGCGTGGTGCCGCGGGTAGAGCTCGAGGAGTTTCTGAACGTGGGTGTGATTGTGTTCTGCCTGGAGCGCCGGTTTCTTTCGGCCGAGGTTCGCTGCGATGGCGCGCGGCTGCACGCTGTCTGGCCGGGGCTTGACCTGGAGGAGCTGACGCGGCAGATGGAGGCGTTTCGCCGCGTCGCCGCGGGAGATCCGGCCGCCGGACCGATCGGCCGCCTGAGCCTGCGCGAGCGCTTTCACTGGCTCGTCTCCCCGCGCAACACGGTGGTGCAGGTCTCGCCGGTCCATACCGGGCT
>CAXSEC010000028.1:9604-20371 GCA_964236325.1 uncultured Acidobacteriaceae bacterium
CGGATCGCGCCGCCGGCACGTCGTGCACGCGCAGCATGTGGGCTCCGGCGAGGATGGCGGCGGTGTGGCCGGCGATGGTGGCCTCGAGCCGCGCCTCGCTGGAGGCTTCGTTGCGTGACTCGGGCGGCATGAGGAAGCCTTTGCGGGAGATGCCGATGAGTAGCGGCCGACCGAGCGCGTGCAGGTCGCCGAGGTCGGCCAGCAGATGCAGGTTTTCGTCGCCGCGCTTGCCGAAGCCGAAGCCGGGATCGAGCAGCAGCGCTTCGGTTGCGATGCCGGCGGTCTGGGCCGCCGTGAGCCGCTGCCGCAGTTCATCGACGACGAGCGGTACGACCGTTTGCGGGTTGAGCGATGGCAGCCGCGCCCACTCTGTTGGCTGACCGCGCGTGTGCATCAGCACGACACCGGGGGCTGGTCGCACCTGCGCCAGGGTCTCGGCCATGGCGGGATCCCACAGCAGGCCAGAGACGTCATTGATGACGTCCGCGCCCGCCGCGAGGGCCGCGCGCGCGGTTGCGGCGTGGTAGGTATCGACTGACAGGAGCGTGCGCGGCCGCAGACGGCGCAGCTCCCGCAGCACGGATAGCAGGCGCGCCTGTTCGGCTTCAGAGGTTAAAGGGACGGCGCCTGGCCGGGTGGACTCTGCGCCAAGATCGAGCAGGTCGGCGCCTTCATCCAGCAGGCGCAGACCGTGTTGGGTCGCGGCCTCTGTTCCCTGGTAGCGGCCGCCGTCCGAGAACGAGTCCGGCGTTACGTTGACGATGCCCATCACGAGCGTTCGCTCACCAAGAGCAAGCGTGCCGCGAGGCAGGCTCCACGCAAGGTGCGGCCGGGCGCGGAAGAAGGGGCGAGGAGAGGCCATCTCAGCGATTTTAGAGGGAGTCGCCATGCAAGATGTCGCGCGAAGAGCGATGTTCGATTGGCGATGGAAGAGGGATTAGCGATGGGAGAGGCAGGGCCGCTGGCAGGCGATGCTAGACTCCGGCCCATGCGACTTGAATGTGCAGCGGTGCTGCTGCTGACAGCTCTTGTCTCGGGCGGGGCACAGGAGACGCCTGGCCTCGCGGCGCCTGGCCCGGCGAGCGCGGGCATCGAGCAGCAGACTGCGGGTGTGGAGCACGAAGGCGGGGGACTGCAACGCCAGATCGACCTGCTGACAGCGGAGCCCGCGGTGGCTCGGGCTCACTGGGGCGTTCTGGTGACCACCCTCGATGGCGCGTCGATCGCCAGCCGGAATGCTGCGCAGTTCTTTCAGCCGGCCAGCAACGCCAAGCTCTTTACCACGGCTGCCGCCATGGCGCTGCTGGGGCCGGAGAGCACGGTCACGACCCACCTGCTAGGCCGCGGGCCGATTGCCGCCGGGACGCTGACCGGCGACCTGATGCTGGAGGGCGCGGGCGATGCCAACTTCGCCGTCGACGACGTGCCTTATCTGGCGCCGGTGGCCGTGCACGCGCGGCGCGAGGGTGAGGCCCAGCCAGGCTCGCCCGAGGCCGCGGCGAAGGCTGACCGCGAGGCTCATCCGATGCGGGCGCTGGAAGCGATGGCCGACGCCGTCGTGAAGGCCGGCATCAAGACCGTCGCCGGTGATGTGATCGGCGATGACACGCGCTTTGCGTGGGAGCCGTACCCCGAGGCATGGGGTCTGGACGACACGGTGTGGGGCTACGGCGCACCCGTCTCGGCGCTTGCGATCCATGACAACCAGATGGCGCTGCGGAACACTCCCGGTGCGACGCCCGGCAGCCCTGCGGAGGTGCAGCCCGAGCGGAACCTGCCCGCCTGGTACAGCTTTGAGACCGGCGGCCTGACTACGGGCGCGGCCAGGTCCGGCACTCATGTGGGGGTCGACCGCGCGCCCGGCTCGCGCACGGTTCGTGTCTGGGGCAGCATCGCGGCGGACGCGAAGGAAGACGTGGAGGTATTGGCCATCGACGACCCGGCCGGGTTCGCCGCCGCGGCGTTGAAGCAGCTGCTGGAGGCGCGCGGCGTTACGGTGCGTGGTGTCGCTCGCGTGCAGCATCGAGTGCCGACCAGCACGCAGGGATTTCGGGAGATCGCGCGGGGTGCCGCTGCTCTGGATGCGATCGCACCGAGGCCGACGCCGGCCGCGACGCTCCCGGCTGACGAGCAGGTGCTCGCGTCGGCGGACTCTCCCACGCTCGCCGAGGATGTGATCCTCACCAACAAGACCAGCCAGAACCTGCATGCCGAACTGCTGCTGGAGCGCCTGGCACTGACCGTGGCGCCGGATGCCACGGCCGGGACCGGCTTTACTCCGAACTTTGTCGATGCCGGCTCGCGCGCGCTTGGGGCCCGTGTGATTCGCAGCTTTTTGCTGCGCGCCGGCCTGGCTCCGGAGGACTTCGTCTTCTTTGATGGATCGGGTCTGAGCGCGCACGATCTGGTCACGCCGCGCGCCACGGCGAGGCTGCTGCAGTATGCCGCCACACAGCCCTGGTTTGCTGCGTGGAAGGCGTCGCTGCCGATTGGCGGGGTGGATGGCTCGCTGGCCTCGCGCTTCGCCAAGCCGCCGCTCACCGGGCATCTCTTCGCCAAGACGGGCACGCTGGGCGAGGCGCGCGCGCTGAGCGGATATCTGGAGTGCCGCAGCGGCCGCAGCGTGATCATCTCGATCTTCGTCGACACGCATGCGCCTGGCTCGGTCGCGGATCGCGAGGTGATGGACCGCATTGTGGGCGCCGTCTACAACACGGAGTGACGGCGAAGCGGAAGCGCGGGTAGAGGCCGTGGAGCAGAGTCGTCGTTATGGTTCGCGGCGGGAGATCTTTCAGCGGGGCTCGGTTCTTCCAGTAAGGGGCCGCGGCGTTCACGTGGCCATACTCTGCCGCTGCTGCGATGCGAGAATAGAGAGGATGAATCAGACGAGCAAACACAGCTTCCGCCGCGGCCGCCTTGCCGTCGGGCTCGGCCTTATGGCGATCGCCGTTGCCGGCTGCCGGCACTATCCTGCGCCGGTTCCGATCGATCAGCTCAACGCGCAGCAGACTGCCGGCCACCAGACATTCAATGCGCGCTGCGCACAGTGCCACTACGAGCGCGTGGACCAGCCAAAGAACGGGCCCAGCCTGGCCAGTGTGTTTCACAAGCCCTCGCTGCACAGCGGAGCGGCGGCGACCGACGAGCGCGTGACCTCAACGATTATCAACGGGCACGGCCTGATGCCGGCCATGGGCAACCAGGTTGACGAGGAGCAGATCCAGGATCTGCTTGCCTATCTGCACACCGTCTAAGCACCCTGCCCGAAAGGAGTTGCAGTATGCCCACGGAAGGCCCGGAGATCCTCGACGCGCGCCCGACGCAACCTCGCGGCGTTCTTTTGCCGGGCGTTGCCGGCATTGCCATGTTTCTGCTGGTGCTGGCGATGCTGAACACCTTCGCCGCGCTGAGAGGCGTCTACGGCGTGGGCGGCAGCCGCTACGGCGTCTTTGGCGTCTGCACGCTGCTGGATGTCGGGATCTATGGCCTGCTGCGCATGCGTCGCTGGGGCTGGGCCATTGTCACTGCCGGCGCGCTGCTGCTCGCCGTGGGCTATATGTTTCTCTTCACCCGCACGCATGTTGGTCCGTTCGCGGTGCAGTCGCTGTTCGGGATGGTTTTCTTCCTGTATCTGGTGCGGCCTGAGGTTCGGGACAGGCTGCGTTAGGCTGCCTGCGTGAGCCGGCTTTCACCAGGCGCTCGTCGCAGCCGTACAATATCTGTATGCCGCCCTCTGCCATGGCCGAGCTGATCCAGATCGATCTGTTACCGCGCGTGCCGGTGCGCAAGCCTGACTGGCTCAAGGCGCGGGCGCCGGTAGGCGAGACCTTTCATGCGCTCAAGAAGCTGGCGCGCGAGCTGAAGTTGAATACGGTCTGCGAGAGTGCGCATTGCCCGAACATTGGCGAGTGCTGGAACCACAAGACGGCCACCTTCATGATGCTCGGCAACCTGTGTACGCGGCGCTGCGGTTTCTGCGCGGTGCCGAAGGGCCGGCCGGAGCCGATCGATCACGGCGAGCCGGCGCGGGTGGCGTATGCGGTGGCTCAGCTAGGCATCGCGCATGCCGTGATCACCAGCGTGAACCGCGATGACGACAATCTGGGCGCGGCGCGGGCCTTCGTCAACGTGATTGCGGAGATCCGCCGTCAGGCTCCAGGCTGTCACGTCGAGGTGCTGACGCCCGACTTTCAGGGTGTGACCCAGGCGCTGCGCATGGTCGTCGAGGCCGCGCCGGAGATTCTGAACCACAACATCGAGACGGTGCCGCGGCTCTATCGCGTTGCCAAGTCGGGCGGCCGCTACGAGCGATCGCTCGCGTTTCTGGCCGACGCCAAGAGCCATGCCGCGGCGCTCGGCCGCAAGATTGTAACCAAAACAGGCATAATTGTCGGCATGGGCGAAGAGATGCACGAGCTGCTTCAGGTCTTCCGCGACCTCGCCGATCGCAAGGTCGACATCCTCACCATCGGCCAATATTTGCGGCCCAGCCGCGACCACCTGCCGATGGCACGCTTCTACACGCCGGAAGAGTTTGCCTTTCTCAAGCACGAGGCGCAGGCCATGGGCTTTCGCCATGTGGAGTCCGGCCCGCTGGTGCGTTCCAGCTACCATGCCCATGAACAGGCGCAGTCAACGGGCCTGACGCCGACAGGATTGAAGTAATGCGGATTGAAGTCATGCGACGTGAACGAATGCTGCTGCTGGCGGCTCTCTGGCTGATCCCTGGCGCCGCGCGGGCCAAGGAGAAGCCGGTGGTCGACGAGGTCCAGGTCGAGGGCACGCAACTCGAACGGACCTCGCGCTGCAACAAGAACGGTGCGCTGCGTATCCTGGCGAGCAACAGTCGTCTGCTGATCGCCGGTGACTGCACCGACGTCGTCGTGGTCGGCAGCCGCAACTGGATTCAGGTGGAGCACGCCAACTGGATTCGCATGCGCGGCAACCTCAACACCGTGATGTACCAGGACACACAGACACGCGTTGATGATCGCGGGCGCGGCAACTCCGTCGCGCCCAAGTGGCCGCAGTAGGTCTCGCGCGGTCCCCGCCGCGGACACGCTGATAGGTTAGGTTGATGCCTGCGTCAAGCCCAGAGATCCGCGAAGCTAGCGAACTCCCTTTGTCGCCGCAGATCGCTGCGCGGAAGAGGTCCGGCTATCTGCCAGGCCTTGATGGCTGGCGCGCGTTTGCCATTCTCGGCGTGATGATGACCCACGACGGACCGTGGACCTTTGGCGGCTTCTCGAACGCCGCGTGGAAGGGCTACGGTGGCGACGGCGTGTATCTCTTCTTTGCCATCAGCGGACTGCTCATCTGCTGGCGCATTCTTGAGGAAGAGAGCCTGGTCGGTGCGTTTCATCTGAAAAGCTTCTACATTCGGCGCATCTTCCGCATCCAGCCAGCTGCATTTGTGTACCTTGCTGTGGTGGCGAGCCTGATGCTGGCGGGCGCACTTCATGAGTACTGGCGCTTCTGGTTGGGCGCGCTGTTTCTGTATCAAAACTTCACCTTTCACGCGCTCAACCGGCACCTGATCATCTACGGCCTGTTCACCGGCCACTTCTGGACGCTGGCGGTTGAAGAGCATTTCTACATCGTGCTGTCGCTGCTTTTGTTTACGGTGCGGCGGCATCGCTTGCTGGTCTTTGCGGTGCTGCTCGTGCTGCTGAAGCTGGCACAGAAGTTTGCCCTGGCGCATGGCCTGTATTCGGAGGATGTGTCGCTGCGCCGCACGTGGTGGCTGCTGCAGTTTCTGCTGCTGCCGGCGTTTGTGGCGCTGCTGCTGCGGGTGCCGGCAGTGATGGATTTCTGCCGTCGCTGGTTACAGCCGTGGCTGGTCTTCGGCAGCATGTTTGCGCTGCTGCTGTTAGAGGACTCGCGCCACGCCCATCGGCTCGTCGTCGACATCTTCCATCACGGCGTGGCCGGCCAGGAGAGCCTGATCTTCCACTACTTTCCGCTCTGGCTGGTCGCGACGATGCTGCATCCTCGCAGCTGGACCACGCGGATGCTGGAGCTTGCGCCGATCCGTTTTCTCGGCCGCATCTCTTACAGCGTCTATCTCTGGCACGTGTTCTTTTATCACCTCACCAGCGAGCAGGTGTCGTTCGGGCCGCTGCGCGTGCTGGGCACACGGCCGTGGATGTATCTGTGCACGGCGATCTTTGCCTGCGCCAGCTACTACCTGATTGAGAAGCCCTGCATGCGGCTGGGCCATCGCCTCGCGCCACCCGCGACCGCCGGCCGGCTGGACATGACGAACGAACCCACGGAGCTACCAGCCAGCGCACCTGCCGGCGCCTCGTAAGCGGTTCGGGATCGACCTGCTGTGAAGGGTGTGCGGTCAGGGAGCCTGCGATTCCAGTAGAATCGGCGGTGGCGCATCGGCGCCCAAGGATTGAAGCATGGCCTCTGCAATGGCGAGCATCGTGGCGTTGAAGGATGTACACGGGGAACTGAAGTCGCGCATGGAAAAGTCGGTCGATGACTTCCGCGCCAACCTGGCCTCTACCCGCACCGGCCGGGCCAACGTGCACATGCTCGATCAGATCAAGGTCGACTACTACGGCACGGACACGCCGGTGGCGCAGATGGGCCAGATCAGCACGCCCGAGCCGACGCTTATCCTGGTGCAGCCCTATGACATGGCGATGGTCGGCGCCATTGAAAAGGCGATCCGCACCTCGGGCTCCGGGCTCAACCCCATGACGGACGGCAAGGTCATCCGTGTGCCCATCCCGGCCATGACGGAAGAGCGCCGCAAGGATGTGGTCAAGCAGCTTAACAAGATGCTTGAAGACCACAAGACCGCGATTCGGAACATTCGCCGCGACGGCAATGAGCAGATCAAGAAGGCCGCGAAGGACAAGCTGATCTCCGCTGACGACGAGAAGCGCGCCAACGACGAGGTGCAGCAGCTCACCGACGCCGAGATCAAGCGCATCGAAGACCTCTTCCGCACGAAGGAAAAGGAAGTCCTGACCGTCTGAACGCGGATCCTGGCAACGGTAAAGAGGGCTGAGCCGGAGGTCGGTGGCTCAGCCCCTTCTGCTTGCAGAGGGCGTTTACATCGCGACCGCACAGGCTGGATCACCCATCGCGTCCGTGACCCAGCTTTCGGTCTGAAACGCCAGAAATACTGCCGTCCACGTGCCGCCCGTTGCGAGAAACAACGCGCCATCCTGCCACACGCCGTTGTCGTCCCCGTGATTGTTTGTCGGATTTCCCTGATTCATGTGAATGTCGTGAATTCCATCGATTGTGCCGCTGTCGGCATATGCACTGCCGAAGGCGTAGACCGTGGCATCGCCCGCGGCAATGGCGGTATTGAGCAGCGCCACGACGGCATTTTCGAGCGCCCGGCTGGCCGCCATCTCGCGGTCGTCGACCGCGCTATGAACGGCGGCAGGCACAGCCTGGCGCACGGCTTTTGGCAGCAGCGTCATGGCTGCCCGCGTGATCATGGGCTGGCCGGCGATCTGCTCGCGCACATAGTCGAGCGCCAGCCCGCCGGCGGTGCTTGAGAGCCCGGTCACACCCGCTGCCAGCGTTTCGAGGCCCGCTGTATCGGGCGGCGTAAAGCTCTGCTCGATCGCGTACAGCACCTCGCTGCCGTCCACGCTTTCGATGTTGACCGCTACGGTAAACGGCGTGGCGGTGCCCGCATTGATGGTGATCTGGTAGTGCCGGCTGGCACCGGTCACTACCTTGCCTGCAGATGGACTTCCCTTCAACACGCTGTAGCTTGCAATGGGCATGACAACTCCTTGCTTACTAGGATGGCGCTGCCTGCGACTGCGAGTAAAGAGCTCGCCGCGAGCTCTTGCTACACTCGGAGCGAAGTCACAGCTACCACACGTCGCAGCCACCGGGAGTATCGAGACCATGCACGATCTTCGCGCGCTCACCCTCCAGCTCGTCCTAAGCTTTTCGGCTGCGATCATGGTCTCGCAGGCTCCGCCGCTGCCGCCCACGCAGCAGGCGGAACCGGCGATGCCTCCCGGCTCCAACTACCAGCCCGGCCTGTTTCAGGCGCCGATGCTACTGGCTGATCTCGGCTATCTGCAGCAGTTTGCCGGAGCGCCGGCGAACGATCTTCTGCGCGACAAGCAGTTCAAGAAGCTCATGAAGCTCTTTGTTCCCGGCTGCATCTTCCACTACGGCCGCGACATGAGCCTGCCCGACGCGCTGGCACGGGTGATGGACGGCTCGCGCATCCCGGTCGAGCTTCGCGAGAACCGCTATCTGCTGGCCGCTGGCGAGGAGGGACCGTACCTCAAGGGGCGCGGCTTTCTCTGGATCGACCTCCAGACCGGCATAGCTCTCGGCGGCTTCTACTTCACACCCACCAACGGCGAACCGACCCCGGCGCTCAATCTTTTCTCGAAGCAGATCAAGGAAGACACGCTCGGCCTGAGCCAGCTTCCGCCCGCCTTCGTCGAAGATTTCGTGCAGTGGTCCACGCGCGCCCGGGTCGGCCAGGTTGTCACACGGTACGCCATCACCGGCAACAACAAAAAGATCCTGCTCGAACACGATGAAGATTTCTGCGTCTCCGCCGACGGTACTGTTGCGCCGCGCAACGGGATCTGCGAAGAGCTCAACGCCGAGGCTGCCGATCTCGATGTTACGGCCGCCGACTACCTCGACCAGGTCCACCACGCGACCAACGCCACGGCGTGGATGCTGAGCCCAGCGCAGGTCGATTGGCTAACGGTCCGCGACAGCACCTGCGGTGGCTCGCTTGACCCGCTTGCCTGCCGCATCACCATCACCCGCCGGCGGATCCGCGTGCTGACCGGCCGACCGCCGATGCGCTCCTACCCGGTGCATCGCTAGCCACTAGAAAGGTCGCCGACTCATCAGCGTTTCTGCGGTAATCGGCAGCTCGCGAACCCGCACGCCGGTTGCGTGCCAGACTGCGTTCGCGATGGCTGCGGGCACACCGGTGATGCCGATCTCTCCTACGCCGCGGTGGCCCAGCGGCGGGGTAAACGCCAGATCCGGCACCTCGACAAAACTTACATCGAAGACTGGGACATCCGCACATGTTGGCAGGTGATACTCCGCCAGATTCGCGTTGACCGGCGAGCCCAGGCGCGGGTCGTACACCGTCTTTTCGAGCAGCGCCATCCCGATGCCGAAGAGTACGCCGCCCTCAACCTGCGAGCGAGCAAGCCTGCGATTGAGGATTCGCCCGCAGTCCATGACGCTCACCCAGCGGATCACGCGCACCTCACCGAAGGCACGATCCACCTCGACCTCGGCGAAGTGCACGCCGAAGGAGTGAAAGGTGTGCTGCTTTTTGGCGGCCTTGTCCTGCTGGGTCGAAGCCTGAACCACCATCTCGTCGCCCGGCATGCGCGCCAGCACCGTCGACAGCAGCTCACGCCGGGCAGCTGGACCCTGAGCTGAGCGATGGACGATGGCGTCACCGATAATTTGTAACTCTGCCGGATCGCAGCGATGGAATGCCAGACCTTCTGTCGTCACCGCCAGCGCAAACAGTGCCTCGCGCAGCCTGCACGCGACCAGCTCCACCGCTGGCCCGATCGTCGATGCCGTCTGCGATGCCCCCACGACCGGCGCTTCCGTCATCGCCGAGTCACCCGCGTGGAAGCGCACCTGCGCCAGCGAAAGACCAAGCGCATCCGCCGCAATTTGGGCCATTGCGGTTGCCGTTCCGCAGCCATTTTCTTCGGTCGCGGTGGAGAAGGTTGCGACGCCCTCGCGCGTCAGCACGCCGCGCACGGTCGCGGGCGAGCGTCGTGCCGGATACGCCGCTGTCGCCATGCCCCAGCCCACCAGCTTGTCTCCCCGCTCCATGGAGCGCGGCTTCAGCTGGCGCCTGGCCCAGCCAAAGCGATCCGCGCCCTGCTCGTAGCACTGCCGCAGCTGCTTGCTCGACCACGGCCGGTCGTCCTGCAGGTCCGAGTCCGCGTAGTTGCGCAGACGGAAGGCCAGCGGATCTATCTCTGCCTTCTCTGCCAGCTCATCGATCGCTGATTCGAGGGCAAACAGGCCTGACGATTCGCCTGGCGCGCGCATGAAGCAGGGCGTCGCCAGGTTGGTCGGCGCAACGTGATGCGCGATGACCGCATGCGGCGTCTGATACAGGTTGCGCGAGGTCATGCCTGCCGGCTCCACGAAGTGGCCGACCGGCGAGGTCTCGGTAAGCGTCTTGTGCTCGACCGACGACAGCGCGCCGGCCGCATCCGCACCCAGCAGCAGCCGCTGCATTGTCCGCGGGCGGTGCCCGGTTGAGGTGAACATCTGCTGCCGCGACAGCACCAGCTTGACCGGGCGGCCGCAGGTCCGCGCCGCCTGCGCGGCCAGCGCCACATGCTGCCACAGGAAGCCTTTCGAACCAAACGCGCCACCCAGGAACGGCGCCTCGACCCGCACCTTATCCTCAGAGATCCCCAACATTGCCGCCACTATCTTCCGGCTGCCCTGCACCCAGCGCGTCGTGTCATGCAGCCGCAGCTCGTCGCCATTCCACACCGCCAGGGTGGCCGAGGGCTCCATTGGATTGTGGTGCACCACCGGTGTCCGATACTCCGCCTCCACTTGCCGGACAGACTTACCGGCGCGACCTCGCGAGGTCTGCAGCTTCTCTTCCGTGTTGGTCGCGAAGTGGTCCGGCTGGTAGGTTCCTTGCAGACCGTCGCGCAGCTCCAGCACCGGCGTTTCGACCTGGTACTTTAGCTGCACCGCTGCGGCCGCGGCCTGCGCGCATTCGAGCGTCTCCGCCAGCACGATCGC
>CAXSEC010000028.1:20471-28579 GCA_964236325.1 uncultured Acidobacteriaceae bacterium
TAGACGACGCGACCCATCACCTTCGTGCGCCCATCCACACGAGAGATTGCCTGCCCTACCAGCTTCGTCGTCGGCTCCTGCATAGACGCTGAGATGCCGTTGCCACGCATCGCAGGTCAGGTGCCGCAAGCCGT
Organism: uncultured Acidobacteriaceae bacterium; assembly: GCA_964236325.1. GTDB lineage: Bacteria > Acidobacteriota > Terriglobia > Terriglobales > Acidobacteriaceae > Edaphobacter. Next base: position 20,606 of record CAXSEC010000028.1, read on the forward strand.
CTACGCCGGTCGTCTACTGTGCCTCGCCCGGCTCTGGATGTTTCGCCGTGAAGGCCGAGCAGCAGGCTGTTGCCACGGGCTTGAACTCCATGAACTCCACGCGCGACAGATCCGGATCGAAGACGTTCAGCTGCCACTTGCCGTCCTTGCCGATCTGCGACTTGCGCTTCTCGGGGTCCGTGAGCCCGTTCGCGATCAGCTGCGCGGTGACCTCAGGCATGTGCTCGGTTCCCAGGCTGAGGTGGTCCAGCACGCCCAGGGTCCTCTGATCTGGATGCTCGCCGCCCTGGAGCATGTACTCGATCCAGTCGGATCCGTCGGGCACCTGCAGGCTGACCCAGTCTGTCTTGGCCGGATCCATGCCGCCATGCCAGTACGGGCGGAAGCCCAGCAGATCCCGGTAGAAGCTGTCCTCCGCCTGCTGGCTCCGCACCTTGAAGCCGGCATGGATCATGCGCCGGGAGGTTGGCGCGCCTGGCTTGCCTGCGGCCACCATGACGGTCGACCGGGGATTGCCTGGCGCATCGGTTGCCTGGGCTGCTGCCCGCGCCTCTCCCACAAACGCCGTCAGATTTCCCTCCGGGTCTCGCACATTAATCTCGTTGGCGTTCACCCGCTCGGGCTTGAGCCCGTGAGCCTCCAGATACCGTTCCATGCCGGCCACATCCCTGGTCAGGAAGCCTACTGCGGCGAGCCGGCTATCGGTCCCTGCAGGCAGCGGTGCGACCTCGATCCGCTGCCGCAGCCCCACCCGAAAGCTCGCCGCGCCGGTTGGATCGTCCGTCTCAGAGAGCCCCAGCCACGTGCCGTAGAAGTGCCTAGCCGCCGGCAGGTCACTCTCATAAAAGCGTACATACGCGATGCCGGTAATGGCCGGCCGTCTCGCCGCAGAGGCATCCGCCGCCCAGCTCGTCTGCCCAATCAGCAACCCGCACCCAACCGCCAGTCCGTAGAAAGCTCGCATGCCCGCCACTTTACAGGATTTGCCTGATACCTGGCGTGGCATCACTCCAGGGGTTGATCGCACTGCAGGAAAGTGCAGGGACGGGTGCGGCCTGCGGTACACCCTCAAGGAGAGGCTGCAGCGGGTCCGCGGCCCGTGACAGTACGTCTTCCGCTCGTTCGGGCCGATCACTTTGGGTGCGTGATGGTGACGAGCCTGGCGCATTCACTTCCGTCGCACCCATCATTTTGCTGCCAGTCGTTGGTCCAGCAGCGAAGACGCGATCGAGTGCGGGCTGACCGTGCATCCGATGGCTCGATGGCGACGCCTGTGTTGCCTCATGACGAACGATCTACGATTTAGGAGAATGAGATGCCGACGACAAAATTTACGACGACGATCAAGGCGCTGCATGAAGGCGCGAAGAGCTTCACGGCAGAGAAGGCTGTGACGAACATTGAGAGCTGGGAAGAGTATTTGTCCAAGCACGACCATGAGGGCGTCAAGGCCGTTGTGACCGATCTGGGCAAGCTGAAGAAGCTGCTGCAGACCAAGGAGCTGGATGGTAAGGCGATTTTGACTCTGGTGCACAAGCTGGGCAAGGAGACGGTGAAGGTTGCCGGTGACAGCGAAGACGCAAACTCGAAGCACATCAAAGAGCTCGGCGAGGCGCTTTCGGCTGCCAAGGAGTAGTGGCACAGGAGAGTATGGGAGGCGGCCCTGCGGGGCTGCCTCTTTCGTTTGCGGGACGTTTGCTCTAGGTTTCTCTCAGGTGAAGATCAACTGGCCAAGCAGGACGATGTTCAGGGTAAGGATGATGCTGACGATCGTCCATCCTGCGATGCGGGTACGAAGAGCGCTGGCAAACTCGTGCATGACGTCGGCACGATTGGTCAAGAGCAGTAGCGGGATAAGAGCGGCGGGAAGGGTGAAGCTGAGCACGACCTGCGACAGGATGAGGATGCGCAGTGGGTCGAGGCCGATTGCGATGACGGCCAGGGCGGGAATGATGGTGATGAGGCGGCGCAGGAAGATGGGGAACTTGATGTCGAGGAAGCCCTCGATGATTACCTGGCCGGCCATGACACCCACGGTCGAAGACGAGAGGCCGGAGCAGAGCAGGGCGACGGCGAAGACGATTGCCGCACCGCGGCCGAGCAGCGGGCCGAGGGTGCGGTAGGCGTCCTGAATGGACGGGGCGGCGAGGCCGGAGCCGGCAAGGGCGACCGCGGCCATGATGATCATGGCGGAGTTGATGAGCCAGGCGCCGTTCATCGCCACGAAGACGTCAATGAGCTCAAAGCGAAGATAGCGATGGCGGACGCGGCGGCCGGGGACCTGCGCTGGTGTTGCGAGCTGCTGCAGCCGCGGCTGGACGAGCGCGGAGTGCAGATAGACGACGTGTGGCATCACGGTCGCGCCGAGCATGCCAACGGCGGCGTAGAGCGAGGCTTTGAAGGCGTGGGGATCGAGCGACGGGATGAGGGTGGAGATCGCGGCAGACTTCCAGTCGGGGTGGATGAGCAGGACCTCAAAGCCGTAGCTGAGGCCGATGATGCCGACGAAGACCATGATGCCGCGCTCCAGCCACTGGAAGCCCGCGAGATCAAGCGCGAGGATGCCGAAGACGGCGACGGTGGCGATGAGCGCCGCGGCGAAGAGGGATTGGGTCGGGGACAGGCCGTGGGCCTGCATCCAGGGGCCGGCGAGGAGATCGAGGCCGAGCGCGGCGCCGAGGAACTCTGCAAGATCCGTCGCGATGGCGGCGATCTCGGCGGCGAACCAGAGAAACCATACCGTGGGCCGGCGAAAGTGGTCACGGCAGCTCTGCGGCAAGGTGCGGCCGGTGACGATGCCGAGCTTGGCCGAGAGATACTGGATGAGGATCGCCATGGCGTTTGACCACAGCAGCACCCAGAGCAGGCGGTAGCCGAACTGCGATCCGCCGAGGATGTTGGTGGCGAAGTTGCCGGGATCGATGTAGGCGACCGAAGCGACGAAGGCGGGGCCGAAGTAGGTCCAGATCTCATGCCGTCGAAAAGAGCTGCGAGGTTGGCGGGGCGGTCCAGCAACGGAGCTGGTGGATGCGGCCACAGTAGCCGGACTGGTTGTGGGTAGAGGCTGGACGTCCTCCATAGTCTTCGAGTATAGGGCTGCCAGGACGGCGGCTGCTGAGTGTCTGTGACGGTTAGGCGCCGTGGGACTTCGCCGCGGAGGGCGCCGGCGTCTCCGCGCCAAGATGCAGGCGGCGCAGCAGTGGAAGCATGGTCAGCCCCTGCACGATCACAGAGAAGCTGACGACGCTGTAGGTGATGGAGAGCAGCGGCCGGGATCCGGGGCGGCCCACCAGCGAGAGCACAAGAGCGACGGACAGGGCGCCACGCAGGCCACCCCAGGTCAGCACCAGCCAGCGCGCCGTGAAGCGTGGGCGTCGCCAACGAGCGATGACTCCGACGAAGAGGACGGAGAGAGCGCGGGCAAGGAGGACGACCGGAACGGCCAGCGCGCCGGCGACGACGAGGCGGCGCGAGAACGGGACGAGGATGAGAGCGAACCCGAGCAGCAGGAAGAGAACGACGTTGAGCATCTCGTCGAGCAGGCTCCAGAAGGTATCGACCTGATGGCGGCTGTGCGGGGACATGGCGTGGAGACGGCCGTGACTGTTGGCGACGATGCCGGCAGCGACAACCTCGAGCGGGGCGGAGAGGTGGAGAGCATCGGCGAGCGCATAGCCGCCCATGGCTAGGGCAAGGGTGAGCATGACCTCGATCGAGTAGTTATCGATGAGACGAAGCAGGCGGTACGCGATGTAGCCAAGGGCTGTGCCAAGGGCAAGCGCGCCGCCGGCGCCGATGAGGATGTTGTAGGTGAGCACACCGGCGGTGGAGTGATGGGTGGGAGCGGTCGAGGAGAAGTCCAGCAGGGTGAAGAAGAGCACGGCGCCGACGCCGTCGTTGAAGAGGGATTCGCCGCCGAGCAGGGTCTCAAGCGAGGCTGGGGTGTCGCTGCGGCGGAGCATGTCGAGCACCGCGATGGGGTCGGTAGGGGAGATCAGAGCGCCGAAGAGGAAGCAGTCCAGCAGCGGCAGATGCAGGCTAAACGTCTTTAGAATGAACCAAAGCAAAGACCCGGTAAGGGCGGCGGCGACGAGCGTGCCGAGGGTGGCGAGGAGGAAGACGGGGAGTTTCTGGCGGCGCAGCTCGGCGAGGTCGAGATGGAGAGCGCCGGCGAAGAGAAGGAAGGCGAGCAGGCCATGGAGGACGAGCGCGTGGAAGTCTACCTGGTTGAAGAGGTTGACAGCGAAGGCATGAAGGCCGGGAAGAGAGCGGCCAAGAGCGGCGATGAGCAGGGCGAAGACGGAGGCGAGCGTCATTGTGCCAACCGAAGCGGGCAGGCGAAGGAAGCGCGCGCTGATGAGGGCGAAGAGCGCGGCGAGGGTGACGATGATGCTGACAAAGGCGAAGGCGGACACTGGAGATGAGGGTATAGGAGGTGTTTGCTGCACGTTTTCGGGGAGGTTAAGGGCAATTTCGGTAGAGGTTAGCCGGTATTCTGCTGAGGATGACGATGGCTGCGCGGATGAAGGTTCTGGTGATCGGCGGTGGTGGGCGGGAGCATGCGCTGGTGTGGGCCTTGGCGCGATCCGGCGGGCGGGTGAGCGAGGTGGTATGCGCGCCGGGCAATGCGGGGATTGCGATGCTGGCGCGATGTGAGGCGCTTGCGGTGACGGACGTGGCGGCGACGGTGGCGCTAGCGGAGCGGGAGCGGCCGGGGCTGGTGGTGATCGGGCCGGAGGTGCCGCTGGCGCTCGGGGTGACGGACGCGCTCGAGGCGGCGGGGTTTCGGGTGTTCGGACCGACGCGGGACGCGGCGCGGCTGGAGTCGAGCAAGGTGTTCGCGAAGGACTTTATGGAGCGCCACGGGATCCCGACGGCGCGATCGGCGCGCTGCGGGACGATCGAAGAGGTGGAGGAGGCGGTGCAGGGCTTCAGCGTGCCGGTGGTGGTGAAGGCGGACGGGCTGGCGGCGGGCAAGGGTGTGGTCATCGCGGAGACCCATCGGCAGGCGGTGCAGGCGGCGGGCGAGATGTTGTCGGGGGCGCTGCTGGGGCAGGCCGAGACGGAGGTGGTGCTCGAGGAGTTCTTGCCGGGTGAGGAGCTGAGCTTCTTTGCGCTGTGCGACGGGAAGACGGCGGTGCCGATGGCGGCGGCGCAGGATCATAAACGCGTGGGCGATGGGGACACGGGGCCGAACACGGGCGGGATGGGGGCGTACTCGACCGATGAGCTGCTGAGCCCGCAGCTGCGGCAGTGGCTGACGGCGAACGTGGCGCAGAAGGTGGTGGACGGCATGGCGGCGGAGGGTTCGCCGTTCAAGGGGATTCTGTTCTGCGGGATGATGCTGGTGCGGCGCGGGGATGGTGCGGTCGGCGATGCAGGTGCTGTGGGTGATGCAGGTGCTGTCGCGCCGATGGTGCTCGAGTTCAACACGCGCTGGGGCGATCCGGAGACCGAGGCGATTCTGCTGCGGCTGGAGACGGAGGTGCTTGATCTGCTGGAGGCTGCGGTCGATGGGACGGCGGATCGGCTGCAGGTGCGACTGAGGCCGGGGGCGAGTGCGTGCGTGATTGCGGCGAGCGGCGGATACCCGGGGAGGTATGCGAGAGGGAAGGTGATCTCGGGGTTGGAGAGCGTGTATCCGGAGGACGAGTTGGTGGTGTTCCATGCGGGGACGGCGATCCGCGACGGTAAGGTGGTGACGGACGGTGGACGGGTGCTGGCGGTGACGGCGGCGAGTGAGCTGGGGCTGGAGGATGCCTTGAGTAAGGTGTATGCGGCGATGGAAGAGATCGAGTTTGAGGGGATGCAGTACCGGCGGGATGTTGGCTGGCGAGCGCTGGCGGGCGCGACGGCTGGCTAGAAGCGTTTCCTGAAGGTGTAGAGCACGCCGCTTTGGCCGATGCCCTTTTTGCTCAAGGAGGATGGCCTGCGCTGCAGCAGAGCCGCTCTAAGCATCAGGGAAGATGCGCGAGGGAGAGTCTCATTCTGTCCGAAAGGTATGACCAAGCTGCCCTCAGCGGCTAAAGCCGCATTTTCATCGAAGGCGCTTACGGCATGGCTGAAGCCATGCCCTTACCGCAGAGTCCCGAGAAGCCGTTCGTTAGCGGCGACGCGGGCAGCCTGGTTGGGTGGTTCAGCGCCGCTGCTCTCCTCCGTGTCCGCCGGCCTCTCGCCCATCTCCGCGAGGTTCTGACCGGGGCTGCTGCTGTGGCTGCGATTGCTGGGGCTGCCGTTGTGGCTGGACCTGCTCCTGTTGCCGTTGCGGCTGGATTTGCTGCTGTTGTCGTTGCGGCTGGACTTGCTGAGGCTGCGACTGTCGTTGCTGCTGCGGCTGGACCTCTTGCGGTTGCGACTGTCGCTGCTGCTGCTGCATCTGGTCCTGCTCCGACGGAGCGACGCGTTGCTGTGGCGGGTCTGATCGCTGCTGCTGTTGCTGCATCTGCTGCTGCTGTGCGGTGCGCTGCTGCTGCATCGCTTCAGACCGCTGCTGCTGGACCTGTTGCGTGCGCTGCTGCGCCTGCCGGGCTGTCCGTTGCTGCTGCGCTTGCTGTTGCTGCCGCTGTAGCTGCTCCTGCGGTACGGGTTGCTGCACCGATCGTTGCTGGCCAGGCTGCTGCTGAACGGGCTGGCGTTGCTGGACGCCCTGCTGCTGCATGGGCTGGCGTTGCTGGACCTGTTGCTGCTGGATGGGCTGGCGCTGTTCTGTCTGCGCGCGCTGCTGCAGCTGCTGGGCCTGCGCTGTCCGTTGCTGCTGCGCCGCGGTCCCTTGCTGCTGTCCGGCAAACGTGCCTCGTGCCCCCGGCGCGACCACGCCGCCGTTTGGCAGGCCGCCGGCAACACCTCCGCGCGGCACCCCGCCGGCCACCCCGCCGCCTGCTGCGCCGGCCGGACGCGCGCTGCCGGCCGGGTTCGGGGCGAAGTGCATCGGCTGGTTATTGACTGGCGGCGGCGCAACGCGATCCGCCGTGAGGACGCGGCCGGCTGTGGCCATCTGCGGCCGGCCTTGGTTCTGCTGGAAGAACTGTCCGCGGTTGGTTGCGGCGACGCGCTGATTCTGCAGCTGGGCGGTCATGGGCGGCGTTCGTGGGGCATGAAACGCCGCGAGCTCGGCCGGCACGGGGCGCGCCTGGATGCCGCCGCGACCGCCGTTATAGCTGACGCGGTTGTTGATGATGGTGTTGTTGACGTAGTTGTTGGTGACCGAGTTGTTGATGCGGATGTTGTTGACGATCACGGTGCGGTTGTACACGTTGTGGATGTTGGTGACGTTCACGTTGCTGACGGCGCGATTGTAGGCGAAGCGATTGCCGTTCCAGTAGCCGCCCTCATAGCCGGTGCCGTAGTAGCCGAAGCCATAGGGCACGCCGCCGTAGAAGCCGATGTGACGGCCCCAATAGCCGTGATGGAAGCCGTAGCCGCGGTTGTACGGACCCCACCAACCCGGAGTCCAGAGCGCGCCGACGAAGGGCGCGGCGCACCAGGCGCCGGGCACCCAGAAGTAGCCTGCCGGGGCGTAGGCCCAGTAGCCCGGGGTCCACAGATAGTTGTCGGCCGGGGCCTCTGGCTGGTCATAGACGGGAAGCGGCGGGGGCGGCTCGACCGCCTGCTGGCTGGGGTCGACGTCGGAGTAGATGGCATCGCTGAGCGACTGCGCATCGTTCGCTCCATTCTGGCCGTTGTCATACTGCCCGTTGTTGTCGTAGCCGCTGTTGTCCTGCGGGTAACCGGTTTGCGGATAGTTCTGGGGCTGCTGGCGCTCGATGGGTGCTGGCGCCTGCTGGCCATAGCTCTGGCTGGCCTGCTGGCTTTCGTTGATGGTTCCCTGGGGGGCGGACGGGTAGGGGGCGGACTGATAGCTGGACGAGCTTCTTGCGGGGCGCGGCGCTGCATAGCCCTGCGCGGGCGCATAGCCGGCTCCGGTTGGTGTGGGCGAGAGGCCGACGCCGGTGGCCGCGGCCTCCGCATCACTGG